>PGYR01000107.1 GCA_002839765.1 Ignavibacteriae bacterium HGW-Ignavibacteriae-4 | reverse complement strand
AAGGTTTTAACCAAATTTATTTTGACTTATTTTGCTGATTTTCAAATATTTAACTTAAAGTTTAACGAACTATTGATATCACAACAATCTTCAAGTAGCCTAATACAAAAACTCAAAAAGGAGATTGATGGCAATATTGAAAATTGGTCAGACTTAGAACTTGAACTTGGGAGATATACCAAAAAAATGCATACCACAGAGGAATTTAATGAAGTGTTTGATGATATTGAAGATAATCTGGCAGACTATTTAGATTCTGTAGAAAATAACTTTGATTTTAAACAATTCGATGGAAATGAATTGTTTAAATATCTTGCTTATCCAGAGAATTCACTTCCAATCGCTGATAAAAACAAAATAAAGACATTTAGAAATAATTGGAAAAATTCCCAATGGAATATTAATTTAATTACTTTCAATTATACTCAGGTTTGGGAAAAATTAACTAAATATACAGGAAAATCATTACAAATTAATGATTTTGTTAATCGGAATAATCACCCAGTTGTATTTGCTAAGATGGAGCATATACATGGATATACGCATCAAAGAATGGTACTAGGAGTAAACGATGTTACTCAGGTTTCCAATATTGATTTTCAAATCAATCAAGATATCACAGAAACACTTATAAAAGATGAATGTAACCAAGCGCAAAAACATACAGTAGATACATGGTGTAAAAATCAAATTCAGAGCGCTAACCTGATTTGCATTTTTGGATCATCAATAGGGGATACTGATAATCTTTGGTGGCAATTAATAGGTGAACAACTAAAACGAGAGTGCAATCTCATTATTTTTGAAAAAGGTGAAATAATTCCACCAAGAAGACCGCAAAAAGGTAAGATTGCTGAAAGAAATAAGAAAAATTATTTCTTAGGGAAGACCAATTTGAACGACACAGAGAAATCTGTTGCCAGTGAAAAGATTTTTATCGGCATTAACACTGAAATGTTTAAGCTAACCTAAAAATATAAAGCACTGTTAGTTACAAGGTGTATATTTTGGAGAGGTGAATCAATGATAATTGGCAATACAGCATGCTTATGTGAAAACCACATTTTAAATGTTCAATTCAAATTAAAACCTACTAGACATGAAAATTGAAATCCTAATTATTACTGCTGCAATATCCATTGCACTTTTCATCGCACTTTTCCTAATCTTAAGACAAGTTATGCTATGGTACTGGAAAATAAACCGGATTGAAGATCTGCTTCAGGAACAGGTTAATATTCTCAGATTGATTCATAAAGAAAAACTTGAAGAAGTAGAATCTGAAAGTATTGTGGATGCCTCAGAGATTGAAGGTGTTAGATTTGATTTTTCACAAGATTTAACAGATAAAGAAAAAAGCCAAATTACCGATAAAGCAAGCCATTTAAAAAAGAATCAATTGTTGGCTATTCATAATATTAATCGGGAAGTTACCTTCTGGTATCAAGACGAATATGATAATCAAACAAAGCAAAATAATAATAATGTATTTTCAATAGTTGCTATAAGAGAATAGAAATTCAATTCCATTTTGCTCAACTGAAAGAACCTAAAAAGTATATTTTTAACAGCCTATTAACACAAAAGCCCGGCATTCCCGGGCTTTTATTCTTTATAAGATGCACTGAAATCTAATTTACAAACATCCCTTCAAATTCACCATCAAACCGCTTAGTTAGATAATCGCAACCATAATTAAATAGTGGGTTGAAGTTATCTTCGGTGGTAATGCGTAGCATCAGTTTGCTGCTGGTGCAGAATTTCGGGAGCAGTGAAACCACCTCAAGGGTAATATCGTCCACTGTTTCGAGGTGGGCAGAACCCATACGTGCCAGCAGTTCGTCAAGTTGCTGCCATGCGGCAAATTCAACAGGCGATTTTACCACGCCATCGGTTTTCTGTATCACCTTCTGGGTATTGGTAAAGGTTCCTCCGGTTTCAAATGGCAGGGTAGCAGGTAGTATAAGGTCGGCCAGTCGGGCGGTTTCGGTCATAAAATAATCCTGCACCAGCACAAAATCTTTTCCTGTCAGCATTTTGGCTACATCTTCGGTATTAATGGCGCATCCCATTGGGTCTTCGCCAAAAATAAACAACTGCTTGTAGGTGCCGCTACGCATCGCGTTGAGGGTACAACCCTGTTCGGCCGGTAGCTCCTCAACGCCCCAGTTAAACCCGAAGGTGCTGCGTTGCATGGGGTCGTTCCAGTCGGTAGCGCCTGGCCCGAGGTTGGCCATTACGCCCATATCGTGCAGGCCATGTGCATTGTT
>PGYR01000106.1 GCA_002839765.1 Ignavibacteriae bacterium HGW-Ignavibacteriae-4 | reverse complement strand
AAAGAGAAAATGAGCAGTACTATCAAAAGAATAAATGTCTTTCTCATAATACACCTCAGTTTTATTTGGCAACTAACGGTGTGGCAGCTAAAACGCCGCCCCGCTCAACAATGATTAATTATTTATTTCTTACTAAGTAATTCGCTCGAATTTCGTAAATCTGGAAAAATTAGAGCAACAATTTCACATTTTTAAAATTATTTTCTGTACCGAGCTTAAAAATAAATTACAACTTCTGCCGCATAACACTCGCGGTCGATTTTGAGCTGCTGGTTATAATTTGGTCCAAAATCTATCAGCTCAACCCGAACCAAATGGAAAAATCCCACACAACAATTTAGCAGAACACTCAAATGATGCAATTGAAAATAAATGCCGCGTTGAAAATTTTTTGATTCAATGGAACTAATGGAACATTAAACTTCCAGGCGAAACAAACCAATGCCAAACAGGAATGACGACAGCACTAATGCCGCGTGTTTGGAGCTACCATGAAAGCAACACAACTCAATTGAATATTTGTTAACCAAACTTATGGAAGGCGGTCTTCACTGAGTAAAACTTATTTGCCAGGTAATATTCTTTTTTCTTTCTTGACTCAAAAGTAATTATTTCCGACCGGCTTCTCTCTCGGCAATCCCATCAAACTGAAAATTTCCGCTTTGATGGCAGCGACTCCCCTCACGATTTATCACAAATGTTGCGATGAAAGCTAAACCATAAAATGCCGCGAACTAAACGACACAAATTATTAAAGAACAATTGCAGCATTACTATAAAAATGTTTTCCGAATTATAACGTTGTTGCAAATAACCGGCGCCCCAAAACAGGAATGCCGTATTTACAACCTACGCCAAAGTTTATGCAGACAATGATTATTTTTCACTGCAATCATTGGCTGCTACAATTTAGTTTATATCACTGCTGCCGAACAGCAATGTTGTTTGTTTCACAAAACTTAAGAACAGCTCCAAACCCGCATGAATAAAGGCGTCCGGTTGATTTGCTTGTTATACACATTTATTAATCACTACTGTTTTTTTTTATAAGTGAAAATCTTGTTCTAAACTCTGCATATTTAATAGCATCCAGCGTTGAATTTAATGAAGCGAATAAACCATAAAAAAAGATGAATGCAAAAATTGTCAATATCCATTTGGATTGTAAAACATTGTCATTGACTATTTGATTTGAGGTGAATGTATATACAAGTATTGAATAAAGTAAGCCGATGAATAAAAGTACAAGTGAGAACTTAAATGAGGCTATTATCTTAGTAAAATGATTACCGTTTGATTCTATAAAATTAATAAAATCATTATCACCAGAAGAAATAATAATTGCTAATGCTGCAAAAAACACCGAGAACACAATAGATAGTACAGAAATACCCACACTGTAAATATCTTTGGTAAGCTCACAATTTAAGCTGTTTGGGAAAAAGCAATAACAAAGAATTGTAACAATAACTGTAAATGAAAAATCCCAACTAAAAATTACATTTCTAATTTTCATTTTTTAAACCTACTCATGATATCAGTAAATTTGTGTTTTAAAATATTGAAAACCGTTTTAGATTCAAATTCATCGTTCGGTGCATCGCACGTTATAGGATTTTCTTTCGAACTTATTGTTTTTAATTCCCCATCTAGATATCCACGTACTTGAGTTTCTCCATATCCATCCTCAGTCATTTGGATGCGACTTACAACTTCGCTATTAGTTGATACATTTTGTAATCCTTTTGAGTTTTCCTTATAGCAAACTTCTTCTTTCATCGATGCAGCTTCTAAGTCTTTCATCATCTTATCAATATGGTCCCAAGAATCGCGGTTCGATGGATTTGAAGGGTGAAGATAAATCGTGACTTTTTGTATCTGATCAAATTTTTTAATTGCATCAAATATTTCATATTGTTCTTTTATGGATTGAAGCTCAATATTTAAAAACATTTTTTCATATTCTTCAATAAATAATTGAGAAAGGAATTTAGAGAATTGATTTGATGATATTTTATTGCTAATAGTGTGATAAGCTATTAGACCGCTGTTTACAATCAAGAAAAACCTTGATTTTGCAATCATTCTATTTTCAATTTCTTCATCAATGATACTATGTATTTTGGGATCAGCCTTTTCCTCGAATTTCAAAGGTGCATATTTTCCTAAAAAACCACTAAAAACATTTCCGAAGTCAGTTTCAAATTCCTCAATATTAAAAAATCCCCAAGTAAATTTATCAGCTACAATGAATTTGGTAGTTTTAAGTCCTTTCCTAATGAATGCTAATTTATCATCATAGGATGAGAGTA
>PGYR01000049.1 GCA_002839765.1 Ignavibacteriae bacterium HGW-Ignavibacteriae-4 | reverse complement strand
GATATGGATTCGGTGTATTAAGGAAAGAAAGATAGATCAACTAGAGAATATCGATGAAGATGCCAGGGAATTAGCCTGGAAAATTTATTTATCGGGTTCAAGTGAAGCTGGATATCTAGTAAATCAACTATTTACTCTCAGTCAAGATACTGAGGATATTAGAGAAGGTATCCTAGCATATGAAAAATTAAAAACTAAGCACAATAAGAATTATGATAAAGAAGAGATGAAAGAGCTTCTTGATTGGTTGGTTTACGGAGCTAATGCACTTCACAGGCACCGTCTAGAGGAGCAATTAGAAAAAGATTTTTGGAAAATCTTCAGGGTACTTGGTGGATACCAAAGGCATTATAAGTAGAGAGATATCCTCTTAAATATTATGTATCCATAAGATGCTTTCATATAATAATTTTGCAATAAGTTGATTAAATGAAGATTGAGAGAAATGATCCTTGGCTGTGAATTATAATATAAAAGTGTACCACGAGCTTCTGACGGGGACGTTTCCAGTGTTGAATAATCGTATCATTGTCACCCCGAACCCGAAATGATAAGAGGGGAGAGCATTTAATGAAGGTAGTAACGCTTCTTGAAAAACTTAGGAATAGAATTAATAAGGAACTTCCCAAAAAGACACTTATTGGGGATATAAATATTAATGATGCTGAATTTGCATTTCTAATTGATTATTTCAAGAGAAGGTTTAAGATGATGACTACCTCAGACTTGCGTTGTATTAGTGATCCGTTATTAGCTGTTGCACTCGTCCAGATTGGAATTAAGTATTACGATGGAAACTATTGGAGCCATGTTGACGATATTCTGGGCATAAAATTAAACCCCTCAACACATCGACGCTGGTTGGGCGAGTCGTTTATTCTCACGTTGAAGAAGAATGGGAAATATATTTTTGATGAAACAGAAAAAGTAAATAGTATCCTATTTCATTGCTTTGTATCTGACTATTATTCTAGAGGTTTATTTGAATTCTTATTTGATTACTATCGGATTGATTTGGAACGAGATTTAACTAGAAATACCAAAGATGCAATGCTGGCTTTGATGGAAACAATTAAGAGAAAATCTGAGCTTTCTGACAGAGAAGCCGATAATGAAATTTACGGAAATGCTTCCTCAAGAGCCTATCGCTTACGAAAACATACACTCATCGCCATCGGAGCTTTTCCAATACCAGGTAGAGTTAAGATGCGGAGAATGCTAAGGCTTATTGACCGATGCTTTTGGGAACAATTGAAACCCAAGAATCCAGTCAGCCGATTGACTAAGAGATTTAATGAATGGCAGGATGAATCAGATTCTTTTAAAAGTGAGTACGAAAGAACATACAGAAGTGGAGGCTACAGTAATGGTCGAAAAAGGTTCTCGTCGCCATATATTTTCTGTAGCCTGCGTGAAGTGTGCTTTAACTTAATTCTACCAGCGCAGCTAATAAAAGAGGAAGATTACCCCGGATTAGTATGGGAAGTATGTACTGACAAACAAGCGTATACTATTGATGCTATTACATATCAGGCTGTTACAAGCTTAAAAACTGAAAAGGCTGAAATGCCAATAGACCATGCAGAATTATTTGGGGAGATTACTGTTGTACTTAAGAATTATGACAGAATTGTTCGTAAATTCCCTAAAATCGAACCTGACAATATAAGGTTTTTTGATAAAGATGGAGACTTCTCCTATAAATTAATCCTTGGGGAAATGTATGCATTTACAAAAATAAATGAGACACCGATTTCAGCAGCTTTAATTGATAATGAACCTGTTGGTGCATTTGTACGTTCATACTTCGATTTTCAAGAGGGAGATCTTGTTATACTACCAGGAAACAAATCAATGGCTGTAGGTGAAAGCTATAGCGAGGGATTAATGCAAAGAGGCTTAATGAAAAACTCATATGTTTATAAGGAAACTGAAGAGATACAAATCTTTAATAATCCTCCTACTTTGTTACTTACTATTGCAGCCTCACGGTTAGCTGGAACTTCTGTTGAGATTAACAATAAGAGATATAATCTCTTAGATAATAGAGTAACTTTGTTTGATATATTAAACAGAAGCGATAATAAAGGGATTTTATTATATCTGGATGAATGGGAATGCGAGAAGGATGGAATATATCAGATAGTTGTGGATGTACCAAATGATAGAAAAATCAGAAACTGGAAATACGCCTTAATTAATGGGTTTAGTATTGAATTTGAAGATGCACCATATATTTTTGAGCAACGCGCAACGATTACTTTTTCGGAGTCACACAAGGTTAAACCATTGACCGATGATATCGAATCAATCAGAGGTGAAAACTCGTTTAATTTTAGTATAAGTGAGAATGATTATATTGTATTCGAAGTAGAAACCAATGAATACAGCCTTAAGATTTACACTATTGTGCCAGTGTTAAAATGGAGCCTTGATAATGAATTGTGGCGGATTATGGAACCAAAGGACATATGGCACACTGATTTTCCAAACAAGGTATATTTCAAATTCCCTGAAAACAAGCTTAGATTAAGTATGGATGAAAGTATTGAGGACTATGTCGAAAATGAGGACGAAATCAGGGAGCGGGTATATGATAAAAATAAAACCTTGGGAATTTTTGAGTGTGATTTAACTCGTTTTAAGTCATGGCTGGATCGAGATAGGATTGTTCATTACGTATATTTTTCATCAGGTTCAAGGATAAAGCCATTTATGAAGGTGTTTTCGAAGAGTGTGATAAGTAATTACTTAATAAAAGCGGATTTTAATCAAAATATTTTAATTGGTGAGTTTGATATAATTGGGCAGGCGGAGTACTTTGTTGATATCACCTTTTTGCATGACAGGACTAACATAGCTATTAAACAGCCAATAATAAATGGTCGAGTAGAAAGCATATGTGACTTGAGGTCTGGTCTTTACCAAATAGTTATATTTGAAGTGGATCAAGATGAAAGTGGTTTTGGTGGTATAGTGTATTTGCCTTTAGACACATATGAACAAGACCTTATTAATCCAAATGATTTGTCTGGAAAAAGTCTTAATCTGCGCTGTATTAAAAAAATGTCTGATAACAATGTCAATTTATTATTTAACACGGATTATTCAATTGCTAATCTAAGAAAGATTGACAATAACAGTTATACCGGTCAGATGAATATATTGACGCCATTTGGTGGAAGACCGGCCCCTTTCAAGGTTCGAATTGAATTTCCCGACCTCAATAATTTAACAAGAATTGTTGTTGCATTTTGGGATGATGAAGAGGAAGGATGGCTTGAATTCCTCTATGATTCAAAGTGGAGAGCGATCGTAAAAAAAGAAGACGCTAAATTACGTCGTGGCGAAAAATATAGAAGATATAGTGTTATTTACCCAGATGAATTCATTTATTACGTAACGATTAACTGAGGAGTGTTTCAAAATGGCATTTGCACCAATTACAGCCTCAAAAAAAATTGTAGAAAAGTACAAGCGATACTTAAGTACAATTTTTGAGATCGCCGATCCTATTTATAGTGGACAGTTTAAAAACGAACTTCTGAAAGAAAGTTCGTTTGCTGCAGGACCATACCTTGATGTTACAGATTCCTTTGTGAAGGGACAAAGCATTTCCGAATTAGTTTTATCTAGACAGCTTCCAAAAGGTTTTCTGAGGCTGAGAATACCCCAAGAGAGAGCACTTTATAACCACCAATTTAAGGCTATTACTGGAATAAATGAAGGCAGGAACATTGTCGTATCAACTGGTACAGGCTCAGGTAAAACAGAGAGTTTCTTAATCCCTGCTTTGAGACACATTATTCTAGAGCAGGAAAACAAAAGTCTTACTCATGGTGTTCGAGCTCTCATTATCTATCCGATGAATGCCTTGGCAAATGATCAAATAGAACGTCTGAGGGACTTGTTGGCAGAATATCCTGAAATTACTTACGGCAGTTATACTGGCCAAACGAAAGAAAAATATAAAGATGCCATCGAGGATTACAAAAAGCTTAATGAAGGGAAATTACCTCAGAAGAATGAGTTTATATCAAGGGAGCAAATGAAGGGTACCCCCCCCCATATACTAATTACAAACTATGCTATGTTGGAATACCTCATGTTAAGACCGGGGGACAGTATTTTCTTTTCAGATGAATTCGCTGATAAGTGGAAGTTTATTATTTTAGATGAAGCACACGTCTATCATGGTTCAACGGGAATTGAAGTATCGATGCTCTTACGCCGATTAAAAGCGACGTTACAGAATGAGCATCTTCAATATATTTTAACTAGTGCAACACTAGGCGGGGAAGAAGATAATGACTTAGTTGCTGAATTTGCTTCAAGTCTATGCAACAGTTCCTTTGGCCCAAAGGATATTATTAGAGCTGAAAGAGTTAAACCAGAAGTAGATAGGGAAACCATACGCTTACCTATTGAGTTTTATACTAATATTGCATTCCTACTTATTAGTGGGTATGGTGAGGAAGCAATAATTGATGAAATAAGGAAGTTTTCATCACTAAATGTCTCAGGATTATTGGAAGATATTTTGTATGAGTGTGTTTTACACGATCAAAATTACTGGGATATAAGAAGACTCCTTCAAGAACCTAAACCAGTAAATGCTATTATTAAGGTTTTGGGATGGTCAGAGCAGTCTATTGCTGACTTTGTTACGGTTGCTACTAAATGTGAAAAAGACGGAGATAGGTTGTTCGATGCTAGATATCATATGTTTTTACGAGCTACTGAAAGTGTATTCATTACCTTGCCACCAAGCGGGAAGCTTTTTCTGACAAGGAAAGACAAACATTATGAGGGTGATAAAGAATTCAAGGTCTTTGAAGTGGCGACTTGCTCTTCTTGTCATGCATTGTATCTCGTTGGCTTGCACGACAAAACGAAAGGCACATTGGAGCAGTGTACCTTTTCGTCGGAGGAAAATATGCCCAGTATATTTTTGCTTAGTGATAGTGTATCAGACAATGATAGTGATCACTCACTTGAAGATGAAGAAATTGAACTAGAAGAATATGATTTGTGTGCTTGCTGTGGACAATTATTTAGAGCTGGAGCGAAGGAGCACTGTGTTCATGATAAGATTAATTACTCTAAAGTTTTTAAGGCCAAAATAAAAAATGAAACAAAGACTTTAACAAAATGCTACGCATGCGAAAACACGAATAACTTTGGCATTCTGAGAATGTTTTTTACTGGGCAGGAGGCAGTTACAAGTGTTATTGGAACAGCATTATTTGAGCAATTACCCACTTGTATCGAAAGGCGGGAGGTCAGGCCAAACATTAATAATACTGGTTTTGGTTTTGGTGACTTTAATGAAGAGAGCCTTACTAAGGAAAATATAGCAAAACAATATATTGCATTTTCTGACAACCGACAAGCAGCGGCTTTTTTCTCAAGCTACTTTGACCAAACTTACAGAAATATCTTGCATAGACGTTTAGTTGTGGAAACACTAAAGAAACCTGATTATAAGAGTAAGGGAAGATCCCTAAAAGACTTTGTGGAAGATTTAATATATTATTTTGAAATGAATAATGTCGCTACAGGTCAAGGCACTAGAAAGGAAGCCTGGAAGGCAGTTTTACATGAAGCAGTTGATAATAATGGGAATACATCTTTAAAAAGCATGGGGTTAATAGGTTTTAATGTTGAAGGTAATACAATACCACCCAACCCCAAATATAACCTTAGTAAAGAAGACGTTGTTGGTATTTGCAGTATTTTTGCTGAAGGCATGATGGCAGAGGCTGCAATTGAGTATCCAGAGACTTTAAATAAAGAAGAAAAGGCCTATTTTACACATAATGGGGTAGAATTCGGTTTTAGCTTATCAGATTCAGACAAACGAAAATACAAGAAATCATTTTTACCTTCAAATGCCTCCATGACAAATAAAAGGCTTGATTACCTGGTAAAAACAATAAAAAAAGCCGGTAATGAGATAAGTGATACTGATGCTAGACATGCTCTTGAGGCCATTTGGAATTACATATTTACGCGCAATGGAGAAGGCTTAATGGTACTCAGGGATGGCCAGTATAGAATTGATTCTGCAAAGATAATTGTTTCATGCCCTACGGAATGGTACAGGTGTCCAAAGTGTAAAAAGATAACCAGTCACAATATCAAAGGTATATGTCCAACATTCAAATGCGATGGCGAGATTGAGATTTTTGATTTAACGAAGGACTACGAAAACAACCATTATTATGAAATATATCAGAATCTTGATATTCGTGAACTCCGTATCGTGGAACATACTGCGCAACTTGATAAAGAAACGGCATATGAGTATCAAAAGAGATTTAAACTTAAAGAAATTGATGTGTTAAGTTGTTCTACAACCTTTGAGATGGGCGTAGATGTGGGAACCCTTGAGACGGTATTCATGAGGAATATACCTCCATCTGCCGCAAATTATGCCCAAAGAGCAGGTAGAGCTGGCAGAAATAAGCATTCAGCTGCGTTTGCTTTGACTTTTTGTAATAAAAGTTCTCATGACTTTTCATTTTTTAAGACACCTATAGCCATGATTAAGGGACGGATAGACCCACCAAAATTTAATATCGAGAATGAAAAGATTGCCATAAGACATGTATACGCCTCAGCACTGAGTAGTTTTTGGAAACTGAATCCTGGATTATTTGGTAAAGCCTCAACCATGATAGATTCTGATAAGAATGAAAATAATGGAATTGCATTATTTTCCACATATCTAAATAATCATCCTGAAAATCTTATGCGCTTTCTTGAGAGGTTTTTATCTAAGAACCTTAACGACAAATTCAATACTAAGAGTTTTGGCTGGATCAATGGGATACTAGGAGAAATAGGGGCTTTAACTAAAGCTGTTGCAGAATATAACTATGAAATTAGCGTTCTTCATGAGGCTATTGAAAGGGGATTTGAAGAAGGCAGGCGAGTCGATAATCTTCGTGAGAGAATGCGAGTGTATAAGAATGAGGATATCCTATCGTTTCTTTCGCGTAAGAATGTCTTACCTAAATATGGTTTCCCAGTCGATACTGTAGAAATGATCATCGTTGATCACAAAAGTAATAAGAAAATAGGTCTACAACTTCAAAGGGATTTATCAATCGCGATATCTGAATATGCCCCTGGATCGCAGATAGTTGCTAACGGTAACCTTATCACGAGCCGTTATATAAGAAAAATACCAAGTATGAGTTGGAAAATGTATGATTATATCAGATGTGAAGAGTGTCAAACTCTCAATATTGAAATACATACTACGGAAAATCAAGATAGTACTATGCTTAATTTATGTAAGTGTAATAAACCTTTAGAGAGCAGTAAGAGAAGAGTTTTCTTAATTCCTTCATTTGGTTTTGAAGCTGATGGAAATAGTATAAAAAAACCCGGACTCAAAAAGCCCGAGCGTACTTATCGCAGCGAAATTGCCTATGTTGGTTATAAGAATAGTATAGAGATGAACCAATACAGAATTGGCAAGTCACAGATTGAACTGGCCATAAGTCCAGCTGATGAAATGGCTGTATTAAACGAATCGAGTTTTTATGTATGTGAAAGCTGTGGATATACTGTACTTGATGAAAAACATCACCATAGAGTTAAGCGGGAGAAGCACCTCAAATCTTCAGGGTATCCTTGCAGGAACGACGGAACAAATAATCTAATAAAATATGCCCTTGGATATCGCTTTGAGACTGATGTAGTCCAACTAAGGTTTATTAGTCCCGATTTGCCTAACTGGGAGGTTGCATTATCAGTTCTTTTTGGAGTTCTTGAAGGTACCAGTAGGTATTTGAATATTGAACGAAATGATATTTCGGGCTGTCTCCAGTGGTTTTATAACAGCGCAACAAATAGGTCTAACTTTGAACTGGTTTTATATGACAAAACCCCTGGTGGAGCAGGCCATGTGCGGAGACTTAATAATGAGCTAGTATTAACAGGAGTGTTGAAAGAAACTCTTAACCTCATGATTAATTGCGATTGTGGTGGTGATGAGATGGATACATCATGTTATAGCTGTCTAAGGAATTATTATAATCAAAGACAGCATGATATTTTGAAAAGAAAATATGTCGTCGATTTTGTTAAAGAGTTATTGTAGTATAGCTATGGTTTGGTAGGAACCCTTTATATTGAAAAGAAAAGGTGGGCAAATAAGCATAGGCATAGCTTTCTTCCCCTTGACATTGATAAAGGAATGCCAGGCCAGTGGAATGTCCGTGCAAACCTGGTGCCGACAAAATGATATAAAAGAATCGGCCTACACTACTGGCTGAAACAAATCCGCAGGGAAGCTTGTGCACAGCAGCTTCCAGCTGTGAAGCCGGTAAACCAGAAACCGGTGGTGTTTGCAAAACTTCGGGTGTATGAAGGAACGGTGGGAACTGGTGTGGCCGTCATCATTCATCTTCCTTCCGCAACTGATGAGGTTAAAGAAGGAACATCTCAGAAAACACTTGAAGCGGTTTTTCTGGCTCTAAAAGCCCTATGTTAGGAGACATCACAGTTGCAAAAGAAATCTACATTGCCTGCGGATATACGGATATGCGAAAATCCATTGACGGACTAGCCGCCATTGTTCAGGAAACCTTCGGCCTGGATCCCTTTGCTCCCAGTCTCTACATGTTCTGTGGCAAACGCCGGGACCGTATCAAGGCACTGCTCTGGGAAGGGGATGGATTTCTACTTCTTTATAGACGTCTCGAACTATGAAGTATCAGTACGAAAAAAATAAATAGTCAAAAAATATTATAGTTGTTTGCGAAGGAAATTGAAGAAAGATATAGAAACATGTTACTGACTAGTGGTAATAATTTATATAATTTGAAATTTCATCACTAGATCGAATGGTAATATTATATTAAAAAAGTCGGGAGTTACTTTAGAGGCATAATATAGTACAATATAATGAATGGATATAAACAGGAGTTTAGTTGTGAAGACAAATGTATTAATTTCTATAAAGCCAAAGTACGTGGACGAAATATTAAATGAAAAGAAAAAATTTGAATATAGAAAATCTATTTTTAAAAGAGAAATAGATAAAATCTATATATATTCAACAAGTCCGGAACAAAAGATAGTGGGCTATTTTGTATATACTGGATATTACAAGGAAACGCCCGAAATAATTTGGCAAAATACTAAAAAATATTCTGGAATAGATGAAGAGTCATATTATAAATATTTTTATAAAAGGCCCTACGCTTATGCTATAAAAATTGAACAAATAAATGCGTTTCGAAAGCCTATTGATCCTCAAAAAGCATTTCAAAACTTTCTGCCACCACAATCTTATATTTATTTAGAAGGAGATTTAATTGAATGAGAAGTTTTGCATTGTGGTATTCAGCTAAAGATAAAAAACCAACAAAAAAGAAAGCAACTGTACATATAAATCTTTGGGATAGGGAAAAAGATAAAGAGAATTATTGTTTTGATTTTGGGTTGTTAGTAGAAGATATTGAAGATATAGAAAATATTTATTTGTATGTTCCCATTAAGTTAGAAAAAAAAAGTCAAATTAAAGATTTAGGCGGTGTTATATCAAATAATCAATTAGTTAATTCGATATTTAATGAAAACTTTACTACAACAGATGGAGAGCCGAAAAGATTAATTGTTAATGGAACCTGCGAAAAGCCATCATTTATAATATATGCCTTAGAAATTGAAAGTCAAATTAAGCTTGAGAGTTGTAAAAGAAATGCCGCTACACCAGGAACTGTTATAGAAATTAAGATAGATAGTATAAAACCGAAAGAAATTCTAAGATATTATTTTAGAATAAGAATACAGGCAGAAAAGAATAACCTTTCTTTTATTAATGATGAAATCAAAGGGATTAGCATCTTTAGCGATCAATTCACTAATACAGAGGTTATCGATTTTAGATTAAATGATGTTCGAAGCTGTAGTGAAGAATTAAGAGAACAGTTTGATAAGGGACAAAAGTTTTTAATTTTAGCAGTACATTATTTGATTTTGCGAAATGCGAATGATTTGATCATCCACTACGGAAAAGAAATAAATAGTAGAATGCTTGAGAATGATTTATGGAAAAATTATATAGATGGAGCTAATCATAATATCATTGCTTATCATATCAAAAGTAAAGCAAAGAAAGTAAGTAATAAAGAAAATAACGAGACAGAATATCAATTTATAGAAGATTTTTCTGATTTAACAAGATTTCAGTATCAAAAAGGTACGAAATTAATCATAGCAATGTATGTTTTTGGTATTATCTTCTTGGGCGCCATTGGTGGAATCATAGGAAATTGGTTATCTAAGTGGATCGGTTTATAAAATGTTATGGTTTAAAGGAGGCGATAAACCATGGAAAAAAAAATTAGAGAGAGTTTTTACTATAAAGTTTCTCAAACTGAACCTGAAGCACTAAGACGTTTCTTGATTAATGAAGTAGGCGAGAAATCAAAAGAAAAACTATATAATTATTTAAAAGATTTAGCAGATAGTTATCCTAAGTTTGATGAGTGGTTTTATAATACGATAATTCCAGAAATAGAGTTAAAAAATGGTGAACGTGAAATTATTATGGTCTTGTCAGATATAGAAGATTGTAATAAAGTTATACTAACTGGAATCGCAATATTAAAGAAGAAGCAATCTGAGAAGAAAATTTGTACTTTTAGAATCCATGAAGATTATAGAAATCATGGTATAGGTACAGAATTATTTGAAGAATCTTTTAAATATCTTGAGACAAGAAAACCAATAATAACTATATCTCATGATCGAAGAATATTTTTTGAAAAACATATTAAAAAGTTTGAATTTAACGAAACTCAGATATTAAGAGATTATTATAAGAATGGTTCTATTGAATATGTATACAATGGGATATTAACTTAGATTGAGCTTAAAAAGGAACTAGAAGTAGCCCCTATAAGGGCTACTTCTTCATATGAAAAATAAATAACGGGAAATAGTGATATTGATTTTTGTATTATTGCTGATATTGGAGAAGAAGACGTTAGATCTTTAAGAAAAAATATTCTTGGATATATTTATAAAAGGGAAGGTCTTAATTACCTTGATAGTCCAGTAGATATTGTATTGTATACACCTCAACAGTTTGAGCAGATTTCAAAAAAGGCCGGAACTATGGCAAATGTCATTGCTAGGGAGGGTGTAGTTTTACATGATGATTCCTGACAAAATTTCATTTACAATAGCTAGCAAAACCTGAAGTCCGGCGGGCCGGATGGTGAGTTAGGTGCTTCATTGCGCTACCTTAACCAGCGGTATACTATGCCAACTGAAAAAACTAAGGCTTTATTAAATGATATAGGTACAGAAGAACTTGCCCATCTGGAGATAGTCGGTACTATTGTTCATAAACTGACTAAAGATGCTACTATCGAGGAATTAAAGGCTGCCGGATTAGGTGGACAATATGCTGAACACGATCGAGCGCTCTTTTACGTCGATGCTAATGGC
The DNA here is from genome assembly GCA_002839765.1 of Ignavibacteriae bacterium HGW-Ignavibacteriae-4. Classification (GTDB taxonomy): domain Bacteria; phylum Bacteroidota; class Ignavibacteria; order Kapaibacteriales; family UBA2268; genus PGYR01. The sequence goes on along the minus strand of PGYR01000049.1, from coordinate 9,756 downwards.
GTACCCTGGTCAGCGGCTGGCATTCAGGCCAAAGGTGATCCTATTGCCGATCTGACTGAAGATATGGCGGCAGAACAAAAAGCAAGGGCAACATACAATTGGCTCATCAATTTAAGTGATGACCCATGTGTAACCGATGTTTTGCGGTTCCTCAGAGAGCGTGAAGTTGTCCACTTCCAGCGCTTCGGCGAAGCATTGAACGAAGTGCAGAATTGGATGCAGGAGAAGAAGTGTTATTAGAATAAGTGATATACCTTGAGAATATATATTCGATACAAAGGCTCAGTCTTTCTATGGCTGGGCCTTCATTATGGGTGTGGCCAGCATGGGTGCAAATTAAAGGGGTAAAGCCTAATAGCCCTTGTTTATTTGACAGCATAAGCTATTATCTAAACTCAGATTATGGCATACTGCGTATATCAGGCAAACTAAGGGGAAGAAAAGAATTCAAAAGATGAAATGTTGATCTAGAATTATTAGGGTTTTGTTAGTAAAATATAATCGAATGTAAGAGGATGTGAAATGATAATAAAAAATTGTACCACATTTTAACTTCTACGTTGGTGTATTTGGAGGGAAGCTTAGGTTTTCTTACAAATTTATCTTGGGAACCACCATCCGCGATATGTCTGTTTCAGTAATTACTTGTTCATTAAGAAATCTCAGATACTATTTGAGGATGCAAAGTTCTTTATGTCTGACATATGGTGTGCAGAATCCCAGCTGATTTGCAAAAGTAATCAAAACTGCTGATTTATCAATCTCACTTCATGTATATCATTGTCGTCCAGATATCTAAGGAAATGACGGAATTGGTGCTTGTATTCCTCTACGGTCTTCCGCGAAATCCCGTAAGATTTCTGTAATTGATATAGTATCGTATAAGTCTTACCAACAAAACCCTGCAATTCTTGAAACTTTTAGAAGCGCTTAAATTTATCAGAATTTGTTTCAAGAAACTCCGTTAGTACGTTGGCATACTGAATGATACCTTTTTCCCATCGGTCTAGATCGCAATATTTTTTATCTCCCATATGATGTTAGATACTAAGTAGTTCTTGAATATGTAGGGAGTTAGCATATTTATATACTTCCGACTTTTTTAGGCCTGTTATTAATTGAAGTATATACTCCGGGATAGCATGATGTGGTTTGCGGTCTGTATTCTTATGTTTTAGAAACGCCGCATTTTCTTGTTTAACTTTTTAAACGTTTTATTAGGTGACATTATTACAAAATAATCACAGACAGTATATGACTACTTTAGGATTTTTCCATATACATTATATATAATTAAGATAAGTTATTCTGGAATTCATAATTTGAAGCTTTTGTCGATGCCGAGTCTCTTTCTCTGATGATAAATAGCAAAAGCTATAAAATTTTGGGTTGCATTATAGATTTATTCAACGAAATATTAATATTGAGGGGGTAATATTGTGAACCCTGTAGTTGGATTTATAGCACCAAATAATAACATAAAAATATGTTTAGAGGATTTATTTAGTGAAGAAATATTAAATGGGAAATTGATTATTGAAGTTTTACAGTGGGATGAAACGCAAATATTAGAGCAAGCAAAAAGCTTAAATGAAAAGGGTGCTAGTGTTATTATTGCTAGAGGTGGCACCTATGATATTATAAAACAAAACCTGAGTATAACTAGTGTACATCTAAGGATCAATACAACTGACATACTTCATGCTTTAAATGAGGCAAAGTTACTAAAGCGAAAAAATTACCTTGTACTTCACGAAAGTGTTTTTTTTAATTATCAGGAATGGTCTGAACTAATTAATGTCAAAGTCGAGTTGGTGCTCCGATATAATAAAGTAGAAGATATTAAAGAGATAATTCATAAAATAAGATCTTTAGATGAAAATGCTGTAGTCGTTGGAGGAAGTCATATTGTTAGCAAGGCCGAACATCAAGGATTAACGACGGTCTTTATTAATAATACTAAAGGCAGTATTCTCGAAACATACGATCAGGCCATTAATTTAGCTAAAAGCCTTAGAGATGGTGAGAAAAAACTGAAGATGTTAGCATCAATATTAGATAATGTTATAGATGCAGTTTTGGTGGTTAATAAAAAAGGCTATATAGAACATGCTAACGACCCTGCTAGAAAGCTTTTTAAAGTAAATAGTTCTGGTACTCCCCAAGATAATATTCAAGATGTATTGCCTGAGTTAGAATTGATTTTTGAAGTTCTTGAGGACATGAAACTTTCCAATCACATTTTAAAAGCGGGTGAATTTGTATTAAATGTGAATGCAGTACCATTAGAAATAGCGGGAGAAAAGGTTGGAATTGTATGTATTGCCCAAGACATCACGAAAATACAGAGCTTGGAGAGAAAAATAAGATATCAACTTCATCAAAAAGGCTTGGTGGCTAAGCGCACATTTGAGGATATTATAACTCATGATAATTCTATGATTCACCTTATCGATGCGGCGAAAGAATATGCTCTGACTGACTTTACAATATTAATTTATGGGGAAAGCGGAACAGGAAAAGAAATGTTTGCCCAAAGCATTCATAATTGGAGTAAAAGAAGGAATGCTCCGTTTGTGGCTGTAAATTGTGCTGCGTTGTCAGAGAGTCTGTTAGAGAGTGAATTGTTTGGCTATGATGAAGGGGCATTTACCGGCGCTAGAAAAGGAGGCAAACAAGGACTCTTTGAACTTGCTCACGGAGGTACAATTTTTTTAGATGAAATAAACAGTATATCTCTAAAACTACAGTCAAAACTACTTCGGGTTATAGAAGAAAAAGAAGTGATGCGGTTGGGATCGGATTACGTCATACCCTTGGACATAAGAATAATAGTTGCTTCAAATGAAGAATTAACAGAAAAACTGATAAATAACGAATTTAGAAGTGACCTCTTTTTTCGGATTAGCGTATTAGAATTGAGGATTCCTCCATTAAGGGAACGCAAAAACGACATTTTATTATTATTCAAAGGTTTTTTACAAGAATTGAAATTGGATAAAACTAATCTTTCGCCGGAATTGGAGGAATTTTTAGTAAAACACAAATGGCAGGGTAATGTTAGAGAGTTAAGAAACGTGGCCGAAAGATACCGTTTGCTGAAAGACAAAGAGAAGTATGTAGATATATTAGGGTATGGTCAATATACCCGCGGGAAAGAAATTTCACTAGAGAACATGAAGATTGACTTAAAAGAGATGAATAGAATGGTTGAAAACATGGTGATTGAAACGTTAATTAATCAGGGTATACCAAAAAAAGACATAGCATCTTTTCTCGGAATCAGTAGAATCGCGCTTTGGAAGAAAATAAACCCCGAACGTTAACTACTGTTAACCATAGTTAACGCGCTGCTGGAGTGTTATAGAGAAATGAAGTGAGAAAACGAGGTGATCCGCTAATGGATTAACTCGTTTTTTATCGCTATTACTGGGCCCAGGCTTTTCGGTGAAATTCCAATTGTGGGTTGATCTTAGTTGGCATGTTTTATGCAATGTAGTATGATGACAATTCACAACCTTCAAGATAAAGTGCGTATTCTTGTCAATTCAAACACAGACCGGCGTTCTTGTGACATCCGGCCACCATTCTCAAACCTTAGACCTGAAATGTGGTTACCTCTGAGCTTCCCTGTGGGGAAAACTGAGAATATGACCAACAAATGAGCAGCTTCATAAGAAATAAGAAAACAAAGAACGGTGCGACTCTGGGAAACACTGAGTAGTTACTCAGCTTACTAAATTTGGTGCATTTGGGCAATCTGTGTTTAAAATCGCTAAGTTTTTGCTCATATTATCGAACCGACGACCAGGCTTGCACCGAACCGAGCAAGTATGGTTTCTATAAACGGCATTTTGCTATTGATCAAACCATGAATCTCAAATAATGTTCCGTATTACTCAATATTACTCAATTTTTATCGGTCTGATGTGGTGACCTTTTCGGTCAAGTCGGGGCGGTTGTAGCATCAGATGTCTTGTCCTGACTATTATTTAGTAAAGTGGTTATGGTGGTGTAGTTACAGGAGCTCATGGCTATTGCTTTGGCACAAGCAGCTTCCAGTCGTTCATGGCCATACTTTTGGAGCATTGCAGGATCCCCATACAAGAACGATAAGCCTGTTCCTCTACGAATTGTGAAGATAGAAGATAATCAATAGCCGCATAGGTTTCCTCTCCAATGTTTTTGGCCCACATCCGGTATTTGGCCCCGTCAAAACGGTTGGCCTGATGTTGATGGCGGTGGGTGGCCGGCATATGACTTAGATTGGTCACATATCTTTTTCCGGCATGGCATCTTTGATGCAGGGCAATACGTTCTCTGTTATCGTTGAAAATCTCGATGGCTGTAGCCGTGGCCTTGATAGTAACCATTTTTTATAATTTTCACAGGTTCCTCGCACCTCATCTTCTTCATCCCGTACAACAAGTATGACTAAATTGTACAGGATTTTATTTTCGAGGTGCCGGATTTCTGGCCGGATGTGACAGGAATCCTGGCCGGATGTCGCATGAATACTCAATAAATCGGGGAAAGGAGTGTAATGTTATTAAGGCATAAGTCAATACAAGAGAGGGTGATGGTTCTTGGCAGTATAAGATAAGGTTTTGTACAAAGGCAATGTTTAGTTTAATAAAACTGGTGCAAATGAGAAGTAGGTATTTTGGACATTAGAAAAGGGGGAAGAAAATGTTTAAGATGGTAAATATCAAGTTCATTTCAATTTTATTAGTTTTAGCACTGATTTTTTCAATTGCCGGATGTGCCGCTGGTTCTAAGGAAACTCCAAAAGTTAGTGCGCCCCAGGAGACAGAAAAAGTAAGCTTAATATCGAGTTGGACACCATCGGGTGCGGTGTGGTATTTATATGGGGCTGCAGCAATGGGTGAAATTCAAAAGAAGGTGCCTGGTCTGAACATTACGGTCCAAGAATCGGCTGGTTCAGGTGAAAATATGGTAAAAATGAGCGAAAAAACCGTTGATATAGGTTTAGTAAATATCGGTGAAGACTACGCAGCTTATACTGGCAAAAGCGCTACTTTTAAAGATAAGCCTGCAAAAGATTTAAGATTGATGGCAGCTATCTGCGATAGCAAATGGCAGTTTGTAGTAACCAAGGAAAGTGGCATAAAAACAATTAGGGATTTGCAGGGTAAAAAGTTCAATGCTGGCCCAATTGGCGGTGGAAGTGAGACCGCAACTATGAAAATTCTTGAAATGTTTGGCATTAAACCGGACTACTATAGAGCAACAGCAGCAGACGCAGTTGAAGCTGTTAAAGATGGACGAATTGTTGGCTTTACTTACAGAGGGCAAGGCTCATCAATGATAAGTGAGTTAAACGCTGTTAGGCCAATAAGACTAATATCCTTAACAGATGATGAAATGAAACAAATAGTTGAGAATTTCCCTGGTATTCAAGCAGCTAAAATTAAAGCCGGCACATATAAGGACGTGGATGATACTAATACGATCTCTGTTTGGGCAGCTATAGCAATAAATAAAGACGTATCTGAAGAACTGGTATATAAAATGACTAAAGCTTATTGGGAGAGTTTGGATGAAATTGCTAAAACCATGCCCTATGTTAAAGAAGCCACTCCAAAGAAAACTGTAGAATATTCGGTTTTACCTCTTCATGCTGGGGCAATTAAGTACTATCGTGAGCTTGGCATCAATGTACCTGATAAACTGATTGTTGATTAAGATTAAGTTTATATATTAATACCAGAACCGAAAGTTAAGATAGTTGTTGGTAGATGGATTCACAAATTAATAGTTCAGATTAGTATCTCTCTATACAAGGGTGGCATGTTTTAGTAAAAGCATGCCACCCACTCCCTTAACTGTTTTGTAGTAAGGGATATCCCAAATAAAACACAATGGGATAGATTGATTATTAAGGGCATGATAAATGCCGATGCGATTTACGCTAAATAATTTGGCCAGATGCATTTATTGATATTGACATTATTGACATTATTGGGATTGAGGAAATCGGCTTTCTTTTTATAGCCTCCTGGATGTGTTAATTATGTCAGCCGGAATAACGATATAAATGGTTAAAATTAAAGGGAAGCGGCCAAACCAAATTTGTGTTCTATTCTAATATCATGAAGAAAGAGGTGTGCTTTGATAATGCGGAAACAGTTGCTGTCGATATTTGCACTATTATTAGGAATATTTCAGATATACACTGCAATAAACCCTTTTAATACTTTAGCGCAGAGAAGCTTACACGTTGGAGGGTCCATTATAATCTGTATTCTTATCTATGCTCTTTCGATAAAAAAAATAAAATCTAACATATTAACTATAGTAGATAGCGTTTTAATAATTATTGCTCTTATAGGTACCATGTATGTTAACTTGCATTTTGAAAGGATTATTTATGATTTAGGATATGCGAGGCCTACTAATTTGGATATTGTTATCGGGTTGTTAATGATATTTGTTTTAATTGAAGTTTGTAGAAGAGCTATAGGCCTAACATTTTCAGTTTTAACGATGGTTTTCATTTTTTATGCCATGTTTGGAAATTATTTCCCTGGGTTATTAAAACATAACCCTATCCCGTTAAGTGAGATAGGTGCCCTCTCTTATCTGAACCCCTTGGGTATTTATGGAAGCGTTACAGGTGCATCTGCAGGAGTAATAGCAATATTTATAATGTTTGGTTCGTTCTTGCTTTATACTGGTGGTGGAGAAACATTTCTAAAGGTATCAAAAATAGTAGCAGGAAACACTGTTGGAGGAGCGGCAAAGATTGCTGTAGTAGCTAGTTCCTTATTTGGTATGATTAATGGAAGTACTTCTGCAAATGTTGCAACAACGGGTTCAGTTACAATACCAATGATGAAAAGAAATAATTACCCGGCTCATCTTGCAGCAGCAGTTGAAGCAACTGCCTCATGTGGAGGTCAAATACTTCCTCCTATTATGGGGGCAGGAGCATTTATTATGGCTGAACTGCTAGAGATTCCATATTTATCCATAATAAAAGCTGCGGCTATCCCTGGTTTATTGTATTTTGTAGCGCTTTTTATCAATATACACTTACTCGCTAAAAAGTTAGGTTTAAAACCGGAACAAGACGAAAAAACGGAAAGGTTTTGGGAGATACGAAACGAAATTGTGACGCTCATTATTCCAATTGCAGTCTTGTTAATTTTTGTTCTACTTATGTACTCACCTACTTTAGCTGCATTTTATTCAATTATGACGGTAGTATTATTACACTTACTTAAAGGGCTCTATAATAAAAACATCAAATCTTCTCTATATGATATATACAAAAGTATTGTTGATGGGGGAAAAACAGTTGCAACAATAGGCGTTTTAATTGCTTGTGCTCAGATAATAATAGCAATTGTGGGCGTTACTGGATTAGGTTTAAAATTTTCGAACATAATAGCTATAGTCAGTCAAACTAGTGTTATTCTATCTCTGATAGTCACTATGCTTATTTGTATGATTTTAGGCATGGGTCTTCCTACGGTTCCTGCTTATGTAATTTCAATTGCAGTAGCAGGCTCGGCATTACGATCAATGGGACTTATGGATTTGCAAGCCCACCTGTTTGTTTTCTATTTTTCGGTGCTCTCTGCCATCACCCCGCCGGTTGCAGGTGCTGTATATGTTGCTTCTATGATAGCGGAAGCAAATTGGTGGTCAACAGCGAAGTCGGCAATAATGCTTGGTTTTGGAGGATTTATTATTCCATATATGTTTGTTCTGAATCCCGCGCTCCTAGGAGTAGGTTCATATTATGAAATAGGAATGTCATTACTTATTGCCATATATATATTGATAATTTTCAACGTATCTCTAGTTGGACATTTTGATAATAGAGTAAGTTTTCCAAAGCGAGTTGTACTTTTTGTAGGAGCGTTATTTCTTCTGAGTCAAAACATCATATACGTAGGTATGTTTTCATTAGCCGTTTTGGCTATGTATTTATTGCCTAAAATAAGGAAGTTCCAGCATTCTGCAAGATAAAGACACCATTAGACAGGCATTATAAAGAGGAGAGCTTATTGTTATCGCAAAAGGGTATAAAATGACCCAGCCCGAACGTTAACTGCTGTTAACCATAGTTAACGCGCTGCTGGAGTGTTATAGAGAAATGAAATGAGAAAACGAGTTGATCCGCTAATGGATCAACTCGTTTTTTTATCGCTATTACTGGGTCCAGGCTTTTCGGTGAAATTCCAATTGTGGGTTGATCTTAGTTGGCATGTTTTATGCATTAGTATTGTTTTATGAAAGATTTATGAGTGAAGGGGGTAGTGCTTTAATAAGTGACATAAAAAAAGAAGTTTGAAAGAATCATGGGAAGGAGGCAGCAAGTATTAAATATATCTTCATTTGAAAGTTGTTATGTGAGAAAATCAATCATAATACGAAGGAGAAATAGACATGTCAGCAAAAGTAAAAATTTCCGTTTTAAAAAAAATATTTTTAGAGGATATTGCTAAGAAATACGCAGTTGATGGGATGTCAGTATGTAAAATATACCAAGAAGGCCAAGAATTTATTACCGATGGAAGGACAATGCCGGAAGGATTTTGCACTTGGGCCTGGGCGGATATTTTTAAGGACATATTATTTGTAAGAAATAATATGGAATGTGTGGGGACAAAGGATGAAAAATCCATGGTGGCATGTTGTACAGACGGTTTCAGACCTGTTATCTTTTTAATTGAACCGTACGAAGAGAATAAGGCTCAATAAGATTTTACGGTATGTGATCCTTTAAGCGGTTGAACTTAAAGTAAACGAGGCAATAAATTTTCCAAGGAGGTGATATCATGAACAAAGAAGATTTATGTAACTCAAATGATATATCTAACTTTGCATTCTTTCCACCTGGCAGCACGAAAGACATTACAGAAGGTACTTTAGCAGTCTTTGGTGTTCCGGCAGATTCACTACCACCTAGAAGACCGGGATCTGCCGCGGGTCCTATGGTCATTCGAAAGATGGTATCTGCATTTTTGCAAAACTACTTACAATCACCATCCCTAACGGTGCTGGATTTAGAAAAAAATAAAGAGTCTCGTTTTCTTGCCGATAGCGCAGGAGTTGATTTGGGAGACATATCTGGATGTGAATACCTTTCTAATTTAAGCATTGCTATTATAAGGGATTTGGTTGACTCGATAAAAACCCATTCCGGTATTCCTGTTATCCTTGGAGGTGATGCGCGTTTAGCAGAAGCTCTAATCAGAAATGATGATAACAAAGAAACAGGTGTACTGCTTATTTCAAACACCCTAAAACTACCCGCTACAATTGATGGCAATGCCATATCCATTTCATCTCTTATCATTGATTATTGCAACAAAACACCCCTTGATCTTTTGTGTGTTGGGATTAATGGATTTCAGGATGAGACTGCCTGGATGGAGGTTAAACAAGGCGGAGCAGGAATTATAACCGCAGCTGAGATTCATAGTAGTGGGGTTGATATAGCTGTTCGTGCTATAAAAGATTATGTTGGTTCAAAGGATGATATCCTGTGCTGTCTTGATATGAGTGTTTTGGATATAGGATATGCGGCAGGCACGCCAATTACAAACGTTGGTGGATTGACTCCGGAGCAACTATTGCAAATTGCCGACAAAATTCAGATTGGCAATAAACTTGCAGGTATAGCGGTAACTAACATCGCTCCTTTACTCGATAAGAGAAAACATACAGAAAATGTAGCAGCACAAGCGTTACTAAAATTGTTGGGCTATTATCTCTTTGAGG
>PGYR01000048.1 GCA_002839765.1 Ignavibacteriae bacterium HGW-Ignavibacteriae-4 | reverse complement strand
TTTATTATGGATAATCCGAGTCCTGTACCTTGGACTAAGCTAGAGATTTTATCCTCTCTCTTGAACGCTTCCGTTAGGTTATTAATATTTTCTTTAGCTATTCCTATGCCCTTATCCCTTACTGTAATTGTACAATTATAACCATCAGCAGCCATTGAAAGCTTAATTTTTGGCTTCTCATTAGAGTATTTGATTGCATTGGAAAGTAGATTATTTACGATTTGTTTGCAAAGTACCTTATCAGAATCTACAAATACATTTCCTTCTGGTAATCTCAACTTTACAACTTTGCTGTATGCTTTATTCGTTTCTACTAGATTTTTTACTTCATTCCGAATATCAAAAACTTTTTTTGAGACTTTTATTTCACCGTGTTCTAGCTTACCTATATTCAGTACATTTTCCATAAGAGCTGTCATAGTATCTATAGAATTTGAAATTTTATCCAAATTCTTGAAGAATTTCTCTTCATCACTTCTCTCATAAGATTTTTCGAGTAGGAAAGTAGCAGATTGGATAATAGTCAATGGGGTTCGAAATTCGTGTGATACCATAGCTATGAATTTCGTTTTCAATTTATTTAGCTCCATCTCGTTTGCTAATGCCTTTTCTATCTGAGATTTTACTATATTTAGTTCTTTTTGTGATTCTATTCTTTTAGTGTTTTCTTCTTGTAAATCACTATTTATTTTTTCTAGTTCTTGTGTTCTTTTATCTACTTGCTCTTCTAGATGCTTAATAATTAAACTTAATTCTTCCTTATTAGAGTGGCTTAGAGTCACATCTTCAACCATTACTCCCAGCCCATAAATTTGTTTGTTTTTATCTTTCAAGGGGTAATAAGTATCTTTAAAAAAGGCTCTTTCTAAGTTTTTTTCACCATATTGTTCTATGGTTGAGAAACTCTCTCCGGCTAAGGCACGATCAAAGTTCTTTCTTGCTTTTTCTTTATCAGAATCAATTTTAATATAATCGAGCATAGAATGATTTAGTTCTATCTCTACACCCCATATATTCTTCATTATATTACTGTGTAATTGATTGAAAGAGATATAATTGTAATTATTATCTAGAGCAAATACTACCAGATTGGGGTGGCAGTCTAGAATATGGGTGAACACCGTTGTATTTTTCATTATTTCTTCCATAAATGCAATTTATGGAATTAATTAGTAAACAATACACTTAAAACAAAAAAAAACGCCCCAAACCGAAGTTCAGGGCGCGTTTCAACAGGAGGACCTATGAAATATAGGGGTTGTACTTCTCAGTACATATATATAGACGCATCTATATTAACTTTAATTGTATTAATTTTAAAAAAAAGAGTGATTTTTTTGTCATTTTTACGACAGATTATCAACTATTCTATAATCATTATAGAAACAAAGAACTTAGCTTCTATTACTTTACTGAAAAAGACGCTGTAATTACCGCTTTTATTGTTTTCAATCTTGACTGAGTGTCGAAACTACCATAATCAGACACTTCCGTAGAGTTCCTAGATGTGATTTGGAATACTCCTTGTGAAGCACTTTGTAAAGTACCGACTTCGCTATCTGTATTTCCTGCTAATTTCTCTGCTCTTTCATAAGCATTCTTACTTGCTTCGCCCAGCATTTCCAACTTCAAATCTTCTATTTTTGTGTAGAAGAACTGCGGTTCGAACGAGCTTATATTCACTCCTTGCTGAATTAAATCAGTAGCTTTCTGCGAGATCTCCTCAACTTTATCTAGATTCTTTGATTGGAATGAAATATTCATAGTCAACTCATAGCCTTCAAGATGATTAGTTTCGCCGTAACCATTATCTTTCTGCTGAAATATCTCTCTTGTATAGACTGCACCTAGCTTTATATCTTTCTCAGCAATTCCGTTGTCTCTCAGATATTTTACAGTTTTAGCTTTATAATCATTGATAATTGTATAAGCCGAAGTCAGGTCATTAGATTTAGACTTTAGTAGCGACATCCATTGGCCCAAATCAGATTCAATATCCTTCTGAGCATAACCCTTGACTTCTATAGAATTTCTGTGAGCATTGTCTATTCTCTTCGCTTCTGTGAAATGCCAACCTAGTATCCAAGCACCTATAATAACACCTACAGCGAGGAATAACCCTATGCCGGCAGCATTATTACCTTTCGAAATGTTTTTGTTTTCCATAATTATCACCTGTTATTGTTTAATAAAGTGTAATACGTTTATTTTAATTAATTAGTTAATAGATAATTGAAATTTATAATGGAATTTCGATTCAGCCACTTTAGCTTATAATTCATAGTCCAGCAATACTTTAATACTCATAAGCGTTTAGTCATTATCAATAATAAAGATTTTTAAAATCAAATTTTATAATGCTTAAACGAATACTGAAAATGATAGGACTGATAATTGGTTCGATACTAGTACTTATAATAATTGTGGGTGTGCTCTTCGTGAACTTTAGTCCAGAGTTTGGTGGGAAGGCCACAGATGAAAAGTTGGAACTATACTCTAAATCTACGAATTATAAAACAGACAAATTCGTTAATAAAGAAGAAGTGAGGCTTAGCTTTACGACAGGGCAGTATGTCGAAATGATATTTAAGTTTTTCGGTACGCAACCCAATGCTGTACCAGATAAATCAATCCCTGTCATCCACTATGACTCTACAGAAGTTGCAACTTACAACTCCGATATCCCACGGCTAATTTGGTTTGGGCATTCTGCATTCTTACTACAAGTTAACGGTAAGAATATACTAATAGACCCTATGTTTGGCGAAGTACCAGCTCCACACCCTTGGCTTGGCAAAAGTAGATTTAGTAAATCATTGCCTATTGAGATAGAAAAGCTACCGCAGATTGATGCAGTAATTCTCTCGCACGACCACTACGACCACTTAGACTATGGCTCTATAATCAAACTGAGATCTAAAGTCAAACAATTCTTCACACCTCTTGGAGTAGGCAACCACCTAATAGAATGGGGAATTGCCGAAAGCAAAGTAAAAGAACTCGATTGGTGGGACGAAGTACAATATGGCGATTTCACATTTGCTTGTACACCTGCACAGCATTTCTCAGGAAGGGGAATAGGCGATAATGCGGCTACTCTTTGGGCTTCTTGGGTTATTAAGAACAAAGATAATTCTATATTTTTCAGTGGCGATTCTGGGTACAATACTCACTTCAAGAAAATTGGAGATAAGTACGGTCCATTTAATTTTGCTATGATAGAGTGTGGTCAGTACAATGAGCAATGGAAGCAAATCCACATGATGCCAGAGGAAACTGTTTTAGCTGGTATAGACTTGAAAGCAGATTTGATTATGCCGATTCACTGGGCAGCATTCAAACTAGCATTTCATACGTGGACAGACCCAATAGAAAGGGTTACAAAAAAAGCAAAGGAGATGAATCTCCCTATAGCAACACCAAAAATTGGTGAACCAATATTCATCGATAAAAAGAGCGGTTTCCCTCATAGCGAATGGTGGAAAAAGTAATTAAATATGAGATAATAACTTGTTTATACTATTAATTTCACTATATTGAATAGATGAAAACTATTCTAATTTCCATATTATTTCTATTCTCATTCGGTATAGCTAGTGCCGAAAATGAGATTCTTTATGCCTCAATTGATGAAGGTATAGGTAGCTTTACATCCGAATATATAGCAACACTAGTCCAAGAAGCAGAAGAAGGTAACTACGAAGTTTTAGTCATTACCCTTAATACACCCGGTGGATTACTAGATGCCACTAGAGACATAGTTAGTACATTCCTCGAGTCGAAGGTTCCTATAGTAGTTTACGTTGCACCAGGTGGTGCTAGAGCTGGCTCTGCAGGTGTATTCATTACTCTCGCTGCTAATGTAGCCGCTATGGCTCCGGGTACTAATATAGGTGCTGCTCATCCTGTAGGCGTAGGTGGGGAGTCAGGAGATAGCTCCGATGTTATGACTCAGAAAGTAACTAATGATGCCGCTGCACTTATCCGCTCAATAGCTAATAAAAGAAACAAAAATTCAGACTTTGCAGAGCTAACAGTCCGCCAATCACTTTCCTATTCGGAGACTGAGGCGTTGGATAGTAACCTAATAGATTTGATTGCAAAAAACCGAAATGCCCTGCTGAAAGCCATACATGGGATGCAAGTAGAGACAACGGCTGGTGTGAAAATTCTAGATACTAGAAATGCAAAGATAGTAATAAGAGACAAAGATTGGAAAGAAGAGTTACTCAGTTTCCTATCTGATCCTAATATCGCATATATTTTCATACTGCTGTCTATGTACGGAATAATGATTGAGTTGTACAATCCGGGTGCAATATTCCCCGGTGTGGTTGGTGTTTTGTCGGCTATTTTGGCTGGATTCTCATTGCAAATGCTACCAGTTAATTACGCTGGTTTAGCACTTATGATAGTTGCTATCGTATTGTTTATATTGGAAGTGAAGATAGTCTCGTTTGGTATGTTAACCATAGGTGGAATTATTGCCTTCCTATTAGGTTCTATTATGTTAATTGATTCACAGGGTGATTTTATGCAAATTGGTTTAGAAATAATAATAGCTGCTACTTTGCTAACAGCTGGACTATTCATAGGGATAGTTATGCTAGCTGTAAAGTCGCAGAGTAAAAAAGTCGCCTCTGGAATCAGTACCCTCGTTGATAGAGAAGCCGTCGTTATAAACGATATTACTCCAGAAAAGATGGGACAAGTAAAGGTAAGGGGTGAGATTTGGAGAGCAAAATCAAGCAATTCGCATCACAAAAATGATAAAGTAAAAGTCAAATCGGTAGATGGTCTGACATTAGAAGTTGAATAGTATTTATAAATAATTATATTAGAGGTCATTATGGGTATTCCATTTATAGTAATTCTATTTATTGGAGCGTTCTTATTTTTCTCCATGATCAAAGTGCTCAACGAGTACGAACGTGGAGTTATTTTCAGATTAGGTAAGTTGCAAGGAGTGAAAGGTCCAGGGTTAATCATCCTAATCCCATTCATAGATAAGATTATGAAAATCAGTTTGCGTACTGTTGTGCTTGATGTAGAATCGCAGGATATAATCACTCGTGACAACGTATCGCTAAAAGTGAACGCTGTTCTATACTTCAAAGTTGTGGCACCTGATAAAGCTGTAATTGAAGTTGAAAACTACCTATATGCGACTAATCAGTTAGCTCAGACTACTTTGCGTAGTATAATAGGTCAATCGGAGCTGGATGAAGTACTAGCAGAGAGAGACAAAATCAACGAGAAACTACAAGTTATAATCGATGAAGAGACAGAAAATTGGGGTATAAAAGTAACTGCAGTAGAAGTGAAGCAAGTTGACTTACCACTGGAAATGCAACGTGCTATGGCAAAACAAGCCGAAGCAGAAAGAGAGAGACGTGCGAAAGTAATCAATGCAGAGGGTGAATTCCAAGCAGCTCAGAAATTGACTGAGGCAGCTAAGCAAATGCAAGATTACCCAATATCTCTACAACTACGTTACTTGCAAACACTGGGTGATATAGCGACAGAGAATAACTCAACTACTATATTCCCTATTCCGATTGATTTATTCAAACCATTCATCGATGGAATGAACAAAACAAACTCACAAAATGTAAGCAATGTAGAAGCTCAAATAAAGGACTATGGCGATTCGAAAAGCTAAGTTTTTTTGGTGGAAAATAATGTAAAATCGAAGAGCTGTCTAATACTAGGCAGCTTTTTTTTGTAGTAAATAGCAAAACCAAGTTGGTAATTAATTGGATTTAGAAATTAAATTATAAAAAACGATTTAAAAATGTGCTTTTTTTAAGTTACATTTGTTTATAGTAGATATCATTGTTTTAATTCAGGAGAAAATTATGAAAAAAGTAATACTAATTATTCTAGTTTGCTTGCTATCAACTCTTTCCCTTTCAGCAAGTGTTTGGGAGAGGGTTGATGGTCCTTATGACTATGCTTTTATAGCAGATATTTTTGAATTTAATAACCGACTATTTGCATCAAGTAGTTCTGACCAAGTAATATATGAGTTAGATGGAAATGATTGGGAAATTTCTAACCTAGAATTGCCTTCAAATAGAAGCATTCTTTTTTTCAAACAAGAAGATAGTATTGTTGTATTTTCTACTTCCGTAGAACTGTATTTATCGACTAATTATGGTGTATCTTGGATGAGCATAAGAGATACATTAGATGGTATAGTTATCTCTCGTTTGCAAGATGCGCTAATTGTTGACAATAAAATATTTGCGTTTTCAGAATATGGTTCCCCTAAAAAACTTTATAAGTATGATTTATTGACTGGAAAATGGGACACAATAAAAACTGTTAGCGATGAAACTATTTTATCTAATACTATTACTAGAGATAAAAATTATTTATTTTCTGCCTCTTACGGTAATCCTCTAAATCCTAATTCAGATTATGGTCTTTTTATTTCGAGTGACAATGGTGAATCATGGGAAAAATCTAACTTTAATGAAACAAAGATTAAATCAATAGTCTTCCACAATAATATTCTTTTTGTCTGTGGTTTTGATAAACATTTATATAAAAGTTCAGATTATGGAGAAACTTGGGAAGTAGATGCTAAATTAATTCTACCTGTTGATTTGTTTTATTCATCAGGTGATTATCTATATGCAGCAGTTAATTCTGTTGGCACACAAGATGGAATTGGAACTGGTGTTCATATTTCTACAGATAATGGTCAAACTTGGGAAAGAAGGCATGATGGAATAGAGCTTACAAATATAAAGCAATTCCTTTACTTCAATAATAAGCTTTATTGTCAAAATGAACAAAAGCATTTATTCAACACTACTAATCAAGGTAAAGTATGGGAGAAATGTAAAGTAATGACTGATAGTCTTGTATCTTATAGTTTTCATACTAATCAAGATACCCTGTTAGTTGCTACATCTGGAAGAAATGGGTTGCATTATTCAACGAGTGAAGGAACTAATTGGCAACTCTTAGGGAATGGTTTAAAAGACATCAATTTGAAGATTTACCAACGAGATAGTATTTATATTACAATTGTAACTGGCTATCAAAATATTGGATTATCAAAAGATTATGGTAAAACATGGAGTGAAGTAGGAATTGGAGTTTCTGATCCATTTAAAACAATTATACAAGATGTTGAATGTATCGGTGGTGATACTTTGATTGTTGCTACATTATTTGGAACAAGAATTACAACTGATTTTGGTAACACATGGATTGGACTACAGAACGAAATTCTTAAATCTGAATATATAACTACAAATATATTAAGAATAGATAATAAAAAACTATTGATAGTAGCTGAAAATAATGGATTATTCAAATCATATAATAATGGTAAAGATTGGGAAAAAGTACCTATTGAGTTTCAAGCTATATATTCAACAAAATTCAAAACTTTTGAATATCATGCTGGTAGAGTATATGCTTTTCTTCCTAATCATGGATTATTTTATTCAGAAGATGAAGGAGTAACCTGGATCGAATTTAATTCTGAATTTTCTGATAAAGGTAGTGATAATGGTTTGGTCTTTTATGGAGAATATACAATATTATCAGCAAAGGATGGTGTATTAGTATCAAGCAATGATGGTGAAAATACGATTTATTATGAAATTGAAATGTTTGCATCAGATGATTCATTTGAAACAACTGTTAAAGATATAGCAATACAAGGTGAGTATCTAATAGTAGCCAGCGGGAACGGTGTTTGGCGTTCAAAACTTTCAAATCTAGGAATAGAAGTTAAATCCTCAGTCGAATCAGAAATAATACCAAACTCTTATTATCCTTATCCTCAGCCAGCTCACACGGAAGTTACAATTGAGTTTGGTAATTACAATTTAGAGGCTAAGGGTATATCAATATACAATGTAGAAGGTAAAAAGCTAAGAAATCAAACAATTAGAATAAATAACAATTCTATAATTTGGGATTGCTCGGCGGTATCGCCAGGTATATACCTAATTAATATAAAGCACGACTCTGATGAGAAAACGGTGAAAGTAGTGGTGGAGTAGGGTTTGATTCGTTCTGATTTGTGATTTAATAATTAAACAAGAGAGAAGGTTATGAGAAGTATAGTTACTATAATAACAGTAATTTTATTAACTACTAATTGCTATTCGCAATTAGAATATATAAACGCAACAGTTGAGTATATAGAAATAGATACAAATGGCTTTTATTCAGATATCTCTATTAAAGACAAAGGAAGGATAATAGCTGTTTGTGGTAGTTACTATAGCAGTCCACAATGCTTAGCATTAAGTGATGACTTTGGAGAGAGCTGGAAAGCTATTGATATAATTACTGAAGAAGAGAATAAATACAACCTAGATTTCGTAGATTTAGAATTAACTCATGATAATAATGTAGTTGTCATTTCGAATCATAATTTAATATCTGTATATAATAAAGACTTAGAATTAATGGAATTAAAATACATTAATGAAAAGAATCAAAAGTTTAGTTATCTTTTTGAATATACAACACATACAATATATGATAATAAATTTTCTATTTTTCAAAAAGAGGAAAACAGTCCAAGTTATAATGATCTTTCTACAATTAGTATTTTTGACCTAAATTCCATGTCTATGAATACACAAGAATTAGACATGGAATCATTTATAAAGTTGCTTGAACCTAGAGATAAAAGCTACTACAGATCGAAAAAATTTGATGATAGTCAGATAGTTTCTAATAATTGTTTCTTTGCTACTACTGTAATGTATGTACCAGTTGATGGCTTACCAATTTCTTATTCTGCACAGAAAAGATGTTTAGTTAAAATAAATGATATTTCTAATCCAGAATGGGAAGTAATTCCATTACTGCAGACAGACTCGACAGCATATCATTTTATTCATTTTGATGATTGTCAGAATGGGTTCTTATCTACATATAAAACTTATAGAAAAGAATACCCAAGAATTTATAAAACTACTGATGGAGGTATTAATTGGGAATTGATTTATCAAGATGACGATGAAAAATATGTACTAAGAGAATTTAAACGTGCAAATGATACTACTTTATTCGCCACTTCAGGTTTGTCCAATTTATACAGATCAACAGATAATGGTTATAGTTGGAGTAAAATAATATCTGATTTGAAAGAGAATACTAGAGGGTATGAAATTATAAATGAAAATACATTGCTTGTAGCATATAATAAAAATTCGATAGCTAAATTAACTATTAATGGAAATATATCTAGTGTAGATGATACCAAAGTAGAATTGTTTATAAGTCCTCCTTATCCTCAGCCAGCTCACACGGAAGTTACTATTGAGTTTGGTAATTACTTATTAGAATCCAAAGATATCTCTATTTACAATGTAGAAGGTAAAGAGTTAAGAAATCAAATAATAAGAATAGATAACAATTCCATTATCTGGGACTGCTCTTCAGTTCAACCTGGTATATATTTGATTAACATAAAGCACGGCACAGATGAGAAAACGGTGAAAGTAGTGGTGGAGTAAGGTTTGATTCGTTCTAATTTTCCAAGCTAGAATCTTCCTCGCCGAAACCTACTCTAATTTGAAAGGATTTATTCTTTAAATTAAAAATGGCTAATGTCATATTAATATTATATTCTAATTCTAGATTGACATTGTCAATATTCGTAAACACTTCTTTATTGTTTTTGATTATCTTTTCAAATTCTGAAATTATATTATCTCGATTTGAAAATAATTTTGGTCTTGCCACGAATTTTAAAACTCGTCTGTTTCCATTTGTTTCTATTAAATTCACCTCACTAACTTTATCTATATTCTTTATCTCAGAAATTTCTTTTGTCACTGAATTATATTTTGAAAATGCTTTTTCTATATTATTGCTTAATAATTCAGTCTGTGTACTTTGGTATTCGAAATTTGAAGTATTTGGACTAAATATAACTCCTATTGAAATGAAAAAGATTGCTATAAATGAAACAACTGAAGTATAGACTTTTAGATCTTTCTTTTTGACTAATGAAGGGCTAAAACTGTTTGATGAGCTGGTAACGGTTGTATTACTAAGAATATCGTGATAGCTTCTACGTGATTCTTTATCATTTATAATAAAATAGAAAATGCTAAATATATAAATCCAAAATAAGGCTTTGTCAACGTTATATGTATTTGGGAGTAGATATTCTAAGTTCTGAGATAGAAAAAAAGGTATCACCAATAGAAAATATCTAAACAAAGAAGTTTTTAAAGATACTTTCTCATTATTACTATTTACTATACTGAGTTCCATTACTCTCATACCAATAGTTCCTTTACTCAGTGAACTATTAAAATAGGCAAAATAAAAAAGGACTAAAGTGAAGCTGAATATTGGTTCATAGGGGAATCTCAAAAACTCGGAATCAATAAACAAAAACCCAATTATATAACTTATTATTGAAAGAAAAAGAAAATCTAGAATAAAAGAGAAAATTCTTTTCTTAAAAAGACTATGTTCATTTTTAAGAACTTTCTCATTTTTGAAGTCAATTTTTCTAATTAACTTATTCCTAAGCTCAATTTCATCATCTGAGAAATTAATACCTCTTTCCTCTAATAATTCAAATGCAACTAGAACTGCCTCAGGTAAGTATGAGTTTGAAGTTGAAATTATCTTTTTTAATTCTGTTGTTGTCTTATTTTGAAAATTTGATTTTAACATCTGTTCCTTCTATTGTGTACTGTAACTTAATACAAATAATAATCAAACAAAAATTATAATTATTAAGTGCGATTAATACCCTCTTAACACAATGTAAAAATAACAAATACGTTTGTAAAGTTCATTTTTATTTTTTATTTTAGAAAAGCAGCATAAACTACATTCCAAATAGGAAAGAATATTAGCAAAACAATGTGGATAATTTTAAAGTCCTATCATTGATTGGTGTTGATAATTACACCTTGTAATGAATCAAAAAAAGCATTTTAATTGTATCCACTTAGTTGTGTCATTATAAAAAAATAATTTGCCGAAGTAGCCACTATTTGAATTGTGTACCCTACTTCACCAAATTATTTTTAAGTCATTATGCTAAGTGTAATCAATGATTTATCAATATTATAGGTGCCCCCATAATGAAATTCTCTCGACATTTTACCAAAGATGACGTGAACGTATATGACCTTTTTAAATATACGCATCGCTCATCGACTATTAAAAACCCAGACGGTTCGACTGTTTTCGATATGAAAAATGTAGAAGTTCCAATAGGATGGTCTCAAATGGCAACCGACATATTGGCACAAAAGTATTTCAGAAAAGCGGGAGTCCCACTTTACGATGAGAAAGGAAAGAAAATCAAAGATGAGAATGGCGAACATGCCACTGGCTCAGAAAACTCAGTTAAGCAAGTAATTCATAGACTTGCTGGTACTTGGAGACATTGGGGCGAAGAAAATAATTATTTCGACACTACAAAAGATGCTGAGATATTCTACGAAGAAGCTGCTTATATGCTTATGAATCAAGCTGCAGCTCCTAACTCACCACAATGGTTCAACACAGGTTTGAACTTCGCTTATGGTATAACTGGTAGCAAACAAGGACACTACTACGTTAACCCTGAAAATGGAAAAATAGAAAAATCAAAAGACGCTTATACTAGACCTCAACCTCATGCATGTTTCATCCAATCTGTTAGTGATGATATGCTTAACGAAGGTGGTATCTTCGATTTGATTACGCGTGAAGCTCGTATATTCAAATTTGGTAGTGGTACTGGGTCTAACTTCTCTCGCATACGTAGTAGCGAAGAGCCATTATCTGGAGGGGGGGTATCTTCCGGAATGATGAGTTTCTTGAAAATATTTGATAGAGCTGCCGGAGCTATAAAATCTGGTGGTACGACAAGGCGTGCAGCAAAAATGGTTGTAGTTGATATAGACCATCCGGATGTGGAGCAATTCATAGAGTGGAAAGCTAGAGAAGAAGAAAAAGTTGCTGCATTAGTTACAGGTTCTAGAATTAACAAAGTATTCCTAGAAGCTATAATGGAAGAAGCTATTACTAATAGCCCAGATATAGAGAAAAATCAGACTTTAAAAGAACTTATCAAACGCGGTGCACATCGTGGTGTTCCTCTTAACTATATGGATAGAGTATTAGAGCTAGTGAAACAAGGTTTCACTTCTGTTGATACTGAAGCGTTCGATACACATTACGAGAGCGAAGCATACAATACTGTAAGTGGTCAAAATGCGAACAACACAGTTCGTGTTACCAATGAATTCATGAAAGCTGTAGAAGCTGACGAAGAGTGGGAACTAAAATGGCGTACAGACGAAATGCACGTTCGCCGTGTGAGAGCTCGTGATCTTTGGAACAAAATTAACTTAGCTTCTTGGAAATCTGCTGACCCAGGATTGCAATATGATACTACAATCAATGAATGGCACACTTGTCCGGAGTCTGGTCGTATCAACGCATCGAACCCTTGTTCAGAATATATGTTCTTGGATGATACTGCTTGTAACCTAGCTAGTTTGAACCTAATGAAGTTCTTCAACGAAGAGACTGCTGAATTCGATATTGAAGCATACAAACATGCTGCTCGTATCTGGACTGTAGTACTTGAAATCTCTGTACTAATGGCTCAATTCCCTTCTAAGAGAGTTGCTGACCTTAGTTACAAATTCAGAACTTTAGGTCTTGGCTATGCTAATATTGGTTCATTACTAATGGTTAATGGCATTCCTTATGATTCGAATGAAGCACTTGCTTGGACTGGTGCATTGACTTCTATACTATGTGGTCAATCGTATGCTACTTCTGCTGAAATGGCAAAAGAACTAGGTGCCTTCCCAGAATACAAGCTAAATGAAAAACACATGTTAAAAGTTATTCGTAATCACAGAAGAGCTGCATATAACGCTAAAACTTCTGAGTACGAGGGCTTAACTATCAGACCTCAAGGTATTGATACTCGTTTCTGTCCCCAAGATATGCTAACTGCAGCTCGTGAAGTATGGGACAACGCACTAGAAATGGGTGAGCACTATGGATATCGCAACGCACAAGTAACTGTAATAGCTCCTACTGGAACTATCGGACTTGTTATGGATTGTGATACTACTGGTATCGAGCCTGATTTCGCTATCGTGAAATACAAAAAATTAGCTGGTGGTGGATACTTCAAAATAGTAAACCAATCAGTAAGAAAAGCACTGGTAAAACTTGGCTACACTGAAACTGAAATAGAAGAAATAACTAAGTATAGTAAAGGACACGGTACATTCGCTGGCTGTCCAGAAATCAATAAAGCAACTTTGATTGAGAAAGGATTTACTGAAGAGAAAATCAAATTAGTCGAAGATCAATTAGATGATGTATTCGATATCAAATTTGCGTTCAACAAGTGGACTTTGGGCGAAGATTTCATGATGAAGCTAGGACTTTCTGATGAAGAAATAGCTGATTCGTCACTTAATCTATTGGCTGCTCTTGGCTTTACTGCTGAGCAAATCGAGAAAGCAAACGATTACGTATGTGGTACGATGATGATCGAAGGTGCTCCGCATCTGAAAGATGAACATCTACCAATATTCGATTGTGCGAACACTTGTGGTAAGAAAGGCGAACGCTCTATAGCATATATGGCTCATGTACGCATAATGGCGGCTGCTCAACCGTTTATCTCTGGTGCTATATCTAAGACAGTAAATATGTCTGGTACAGCTACAGTGAACAATATAAGCGAAGTTCACATGAAATCATGGAAGCTGATGTTGAAAGCAATCGCACTATATCGTGATGGCTCTAAACTTTCGCAACCATTGAACTCAGCGAATTATGATGGATTGGAAGAAACAGTACTATTGGGCGATGAGAATACACTAGATGAGACACTAGGCGCTAAAGAAATACACGAGCAAATAGAAGGTCAATCAGTAAGAAAATCAGAAAGATACAAATTACCGAAACGCCGCAAAGGTACTATAAGAGAAGCTACAGTTGGTGGACACAAGATATTCCTAAGAACTGGTGAGTACGAAGACGGTCAATTAGGTGAGATCTTCATTGATATGTACAAAGAAGGCGCTGCATACCGTGGTATGTTGAACAGTTTCGCTATCTTAGCATCTAAGGCATTGCAATATGGTGTGCCTTTGGAAGAGCTTGTAGATACTTTCACGTTCACTAGATTTGAGCCAGCAGGTATGGTACAAGGTCACGAAGCGATTAAGAATTCAACTTCTATCCTAGATTATGTATTCCGTACACTCGGCTATGACTATCTAAAACGTAATGATTTGGTTCACGTATTTGCAGTGGACGAAGACAAGAACAATCCTAACGCTTCTGATACACCTGAGTTACAAACTGACGAATCGAAAGGTATAGACGGTCCACAACCAGACGAGAAAGATATAGCTAAAACTATAATCGCACCACAGTTAGTACAGATGAAAGCTGTAACTACTGGTGATGATGGTAGAGCGAAGAAACAAGCCGAGCTAGACGAAGCACGTAGCTTGGGTTACACGGGCGAGATGTGTAGCACTTGTAGCTCATCGAGGGTGAAGCGAAACGGTAGTTGTACCGTCTGCGAGGATTGCGGCACCACGAGTGGCTGCTCATAAATAATAAATGATAATTACAATCCCTGTTTCGTAAGTGAAATGGGGATTTTTTTTTGGGGGAATTATGATGCCTGAGCGGAGTCGATGGCGGAATAATTTCTTTTTCGCCACAGAGTGGCTTAATATCTGTAGCATTCGAATTGAAAAAAGACAAATAAGCTCCAGAGGAGCGGTATAATCACATTCAGAAAATAGTCGAAGGAAATTTGAAACCCAAGTTTATAATATGCATAAAACTATTAGTACTTGGGAATAATTTTTCTAGAGTTGAAAAATCGTATCCGAAATTATACTCAATAAATATTGAATAGTCTGAGGAATTTACATATTCTATTTTAGTACCAATAAGTAAACCATAATTATTACGAGCTAGTAAACCATCTTCATCAATATAATTTGTATTATCGAAATTAGATTCTTCGTTCATCCTTGTATTTAAAAAACCTCCAACAAGTAAGCTAATAGGAACATTACTCTTTCTATTCCTATTTAATATAGTGTATTGATATTTAGAAATCAATGACATATAACCAGATTCAATGTTTAACTTTTTTTCATCATTTGTTGTCATGTAATAACTTCGACTATAATAACCCCAAGATAAATACATACTATGTATTTGATTTTCTGTGCTATCAGCTAATATAAACTCAGCATCAAATGAGAATTGTGGGGATTGTCGATATTCTGAAAGAAACTCATTATTATTAAGTTTTGTGAAATTAATACCGCTACTTAATCCAATGTAGAAAGGAGTTGATTTTGAAGGTATTAGAGTAGCATACCCACTGTATGGAATAGCAAAGGCTAGTAATATGATTGTGAGTAGTTTGATATTATTTATCCTTTTTTTAAACTTACCTAGTAATAATTTCTTAACAGTACAAACATTAAACCAATATTAAATGAATGTGAAATATTGTGACTTTTCGGGAATGGATCCTCTAATTTTGAAAACCCATGCTGATAATTATACTCAGCAAATAGTACTAAACCATTTGAAATATAAGTACCAAATCTTAGCCCAAGCAAAATACCAAAATCATAGTTCGGTAATGAATTAGAATTATTTGGGAATAGATCATCTAAATTATCACTAATTAAATAGTTCGTATATAGACCGCCAATTACTATTATTGGACTATAAGTCGATGGTTCTATGTTAATAATTGTATGGTGGTAAACTATGCGAGAAGTAATATAATTTAAACTCATTCTAAATTCAATTGAATTTAAGGGTTTCAAAATAGAACCTTTTCCTGAATAACCTAATCCAAATTCTAAGAATTGATTGAAGTCATTATTTAGATCATGTAAATAGCTTAAAGTGAATTGATATTTTTGAACCGAAAATGATTCGAAATTCTCAGTGTCTTTAATGTTAGATAGATTACTACCCAAACTGATATTTACGTCATATATAGTAGTTTTCCCACATGCAATTATTGGACTTTCATCCACCTGCCCATATCCACTAAATGGAATAGCGAAAGCCAGTAATATGGTTGTGAGTAGTTTGATATTATAAATCCATAGTGATTCCCGAAATGTAATATATAAAAAAAGAGAACCTTTTTCAAGATTCTCTTTTAAATTCGTATAATTCGATTATTATTTACCTGGACTCTTCACTCGACGATAGGTATGAATTGAGGTGAACGAATGAAGAATGTCGTTTTTATTTATCCTCCTCAGTCAGAACAAGTTCTGACAGCTCCTCCTAAGGAGCACAGTTCGTAATGTTTTTTAGACGTAAGTACATCGGCTTCGCTCAGCACAGGCATTACGTCTCTACAATTCTCTTTAATATTTTGCTACTCAATCTAACTACTTAGGCTCGTAACCATCTACGTAGAATACATCGGCACTTTTGCCACTTTCCAATGCTTTGGAATAAGCCTTTGCAACTACGCTTGAGTTTGGCCATGGGTCTGTTGGCATTCCCATTTTTTCAGCTGACTCTGATAGTAGTGGTGGATGAGCCACCATAATTCGTTTTCCATCTTCCATTTCCAAAGTTGCACCTAGAGCGAATCCCTCTAGCCCTTTGTTCACTGCAGAGATAATTGAAGTTGATGGCCATGGAGCATAAGCGAACATACCACCAGTCAGGATTATCGCACCATTTTCTTTCAGATTTTTCAATCCATATTTAGCTACTCTTAACTGACCTGCGAACTTGCTGTTCAAACTTGATTGAATTTTCTCTTCGTCCAATTCACTAACTGGGGCGAATGCAGCACTTCCAGCTGCACATATAATTGCATCTACCATTTCTGTACTTTCGAAGAAATTGTGAACTGATTCGGGGTTATCTATATCAATACTTACAAGTGAATTTCTGTGACCAGAGATAACTTCGTAACCTTTACTTTCTAGTTCTTGTACTATTCCTTTTCCTATTGTGCCTGTAGCACCTATTACTATTGCTTTCATGTTATTTACCCATTGGTATATTTATATCGAATTTTTTTGCGTTGTCTATGGCTCTTTCGTAGCCAGCGTCTGCGTGTCTTAGTATCCCCATTAGTGGGTCATAAGTTAGCACTCGTTCTAATCTGCCTTTTGCTTCGTCTGTACCATCAGCGACGACTACCATGCCTGCATGTTGTGATAGCCCCATACCTACTCCACCACCGTGATGTAGAGACACCCACGAAGCACCACCGATAGCGTTCAGTGCAAAGTTTAGGAATACCCAATCAGAAACTGCATCTGATCCGTCTAGCATTCCTTCTGTTTCTCTGTATGGTGAAGCAACTGATCCGCAATCCAAATGGTCACGACCAATTACTATAGGAGCTGAGACTTTGCCAGTTCTTACCAGTTCATTGAATAGTTGACCAGCTAATGCTCTTTCGCCATAGCCCAGCCAACAAATTCTTGCTGGTAATGCTTGATATCGAATATTAGCAGCAGCATTATCTATCCACTTATGAAGTGGCTCGTTGTCTGGGAATAGATTCTTGATTGCCTCATCTGTTACGGCAATATCATCGGGATTTCCCGACAATGCTACCCAACGGAAAGGACCTTTTCCATCACAGAATAGAGGACGAATATATTCAGGTACGAATCCTTTGAAAGCAAAAGCATCTTTGTATCCACCATTGTCCTGTGCTATGCCACGGATATTGTTTCCGTAATCAAATACCACAGCCCCCTTTTTCTGGAATTCAACCATAGTTTCTACGTGGGTTGCTATGGACTTATAAACTTCTACCAAATACTTCTCTGGGTCTGCCGCTCTTAGCTTATCGGCCTCATCTTTGCTATATCCAGCAGGATAGTAGCCGTTCAGTGGGTCGTGAGCCGAAGTTTGGTCAGTCACGATGTCGGGCACAATTCCACGTCTCAGTAGTTCAGGAAGAACTTCTGCTGTATTCCCAATTAGTCCAATAGACTTAGCTTCGTTATTATTCTTTGCTTCGTTCATTACTCGAAGTGCATCGTCTAGGTTGTCAACTTTCACATCGCAATATCCATCGCGAATACGTTTGTCTATTCTTGTCTCATCTATCTCGACTGTAATCGAAGCAGCACCGGCGAACTTAGCAGCAAGTGGTTGAGCACCACCCATACCTCCCATACCGCCAGTAAGTAGGAATCTTCCATTCAGTGTACCACCAAAGTGCTGTCTAGCACACTCCGCAAAAGTCTCGTAAGTCCCTTGCACTATGCCCTGAGTACCAATATAAATCCAGCTACCAGCAGTCATCTGGCCGTACATCATCAATCCTTTCTTATCCAACTCACGGAAATGCTCCCAATTCGCCCAATTCGGAACTAAGTTCGAATTGGCTATTATTACCCTAGGAGCAGCCGAATAAGTCTTAGCAACGCCAACTGGCTTCCCTGATTGGACTAATAGCGTTTCATCAATATCCATATTTTTGAGAGTATTAGTAATAGCGTCAAAGCTCTCCCAATTTCGGGCAGCTTTACCTAATCCACCATACACGATTAATTCTTCTGGCTTTTCGGCATTTTCAGGGTCTAGGTTGTGGTGTATCATACGGTAGGCGGCTTCTAGTTGCCAGTTCTTACAAGTTAATTCGGTACCTCTTGGTACTGTTACTGTTCTTTTATTAGTCATTTATCAATCTCAATTTATTTGTTTTCACGCACTTGACGAATTACAAAAATAATAATTTCTAATGACATAACTTTGGCTTCATATTTGTAGGTGTATAAGAGTCATTATTCGATCGAGCGTTTTTTATAAACGACGATACTACAGGACACTTTCAAACCTCCCCCGTTTGTAGTGTCCTGTTTTTGTTATTAGGGAAAAAAAAAGACCGTCTTTTTAAAAAGACGGTCTTCAATTTTTATTTACGTTGAATAAATTTCAATTATAAGAATTGGCCAAAGCTAACTATGCTTCTTTTCCTATGAGTCAAAGCAGACTCTTTGAAAGCTATTTCTCTAGTTTCTTTTACGTCTTCGCTTCTTTTGATATTGAACAACATAAGATTATCTATTTTTAAACTAAGTAATCTTAATGAAGTTAAACTATCTTCCATTTGCTCTCTGATAGTAGTTGCTGCATTTTTAATACCCTTGCCCGCATTCTCAAGTAAATTAAAATAATAGCCAATTCCACTTTCTAGATTCTCAGCAAATTTCTTCAAATACTTTTGTTCTTTTTCAGTAGGAGTTCTTGCTGCTTCAATTACTTTGTTCTTTAGATAATCAATATATAAGTTTAACTCCTTAACAAACATGTGCGGTCTGTCAGAGCGAGAAATTATATTTTTCCGACCGTATATATGACCTACCATATCTGGCATACTTATTAGTTTATCGTAATATGCCATATTCGGTCCTGGGCATATTGATACTCCGGCACCCTCTACTCTTGTTTCTAACCCATGAGCTATAAGAGCAGTAGTACCTAATCCAACACAAGTACAAGATCTATCTACAACTTTGTTGTATTCAAATTGATACTCGTTTTCAGGAAGTTGTAGTTCTTTCAATGATTCGATTTTCAATCTTTGGTATTGCCTAGATGCAGTACAAATTGCTTTCTCACCAAATTCCTTGTTGAGTTGCACATATCCTTTAGGGCAAGAACTACCGGGGCGACCTTTACTTAGGTTCTCATCTCTTTCTTTGTCCTTCGTATTACCTCTCATACTATTGAAAGGTACACCAAGTGGCGAAATACCACTCAAATACAAGTCTTTTTCAGTAGCTTTTACCAACTGAGCTCTAGTTTCATTATCTACTGTAGTCACAGATGGTACAAGTAAGAAAGGTGTTCCCCATCCTATCGAATCCATACCGTAGTAATCCAGTAAGAAGTTATGTTCTTCCGCGGTACCTACACCACCTTGTGCCGTTATTCTCATTTCTAGTTTGACTTTGGGAACTGGTCGTAATTTTCTTTCCAAAGCAGGTTGTAAGACGCTATAAACATCATCATATAGCTCTTCTCTTCTTTCTTTGAACTCTTCCAAAGCAGGACCTAAAAGGAAACCATCCGTTGCAAAGGCATGTCCACCACAGTTGAGTCCAGACTCTATTCTGTATTCAGAGACCCAAATTCCTTTCTTAGCAAGGTATTTACCTTGGATAAGAGCAGAGCGGTAATCACTGACTTTTAGGATTATTTTTTTGTTTATCTCACCATTCTCATCAGCATAGAAATCATCGAAATTCTCCATATAAGAGAAAAGTCGTGGGTTCATACCAGCTGATAGGACTATTCCAGATTTAAGATTGCTTAGTGCATAGCCACGTAGTGCAGCATGAGCATCATTGTATTCTACAGGTAATTGTTGTTTTTTGACGTAGTTTTCCTTGTCAACTTTAGTCATAATATTGACATCGATACTACCCATTTTTACGTTTTCTTCTATCCAAGATTTTAATTCGCTTAAATCAGATACTTTAGCTACTAACTCGTTAAATTCATGCTTTATCTTCGATGTATCAGGCAAAAGTTTGAAATACTCTTTTAGCTCTTTGCCTTGGTTAGCAGTAACGTCTTTCAATTTTTCGAATTTTTTCTCAGCGAATTCATTTATCAAATTCAAATATGCCGTTATACGGCGAGCTCTTAAATCTTCGGCTTTTTTGGTTATTTCTACGTATGGTACATTGAATTTTTCACTATACATTTTTCTCAATCTTTCTAATAACATATCATCAACAAGTGATATGACAGAGTCAATCCCAAGATGTGCTACTTTGAGAGGTGTATCGATAGTGAATCCAATTCCCATAACGGGTATATGAAATGAATGTGGTTTTGCCATAAAATTTTACTTTAATTAATTCTCAATTCTAACTCTAAGTCTGTAAGTATATAGACTAAATTATATTATATTAACGTGCGACTATGCAAATCAGTTTATATTTATCAATTGTTTTACCAAAAAAAAATATATAAGTCACAATATTAATGAAAATTTACAAAATTTAATTAATAATTGCAAACAGATTTGAAAAATTAATAATTACTGTAATAGTTAAGTTTCAAATAAGAATATCAAGTAATAAGATTTATTTATGATATGATATTTAAGCATTTAGTTTACAGACTTGTTGTGATTTCTTATTAAAAAGAATTCCGCAAATTCCTCTTAAAGATTTTATGCCTTTGGCTTGCCTGCCAAACTGAAGACACGTAGTACGTCACTCAGAGCTAACGAAGTTAGCGAAGAGTCCAGGCAAAGTAAGAGGCTAAGAAGTCGAAATAGTTCACCTAAACTCCTCTTGGTTGTTCAGATATTTAACCTGATTAATAATCTACAAATTTAATTATTGTTAGAATGCTAATCTAATAGCGGATTCGAAATGAGAGCTACCCAAAAAAACTTCACCTTTCTTGAGACGTTTTTGCTGTTCATGTGTCTTTATAGTATATTCGA
>PGYR01000047.1 GCA_002839765.1 Ignavibacteriae bacterium HGW-Ignavibacteriae-4 | reverse complement strand
TCATTACCAGGTATAGCTCCATCTGCAATTGAGAATGCGAGTGTACGTATATGGTCAGCAATTACTCGCATTGCTATATCTGTCTTACCTGCCTCACTATGTTCGTATTTGATACCAGACAGAGCCGAAATTTTATCAATTAGTGGCATGAAAATGTCTGTATCGTAATTTGAGTCTTTACCTTGCAGTACTCTTACTATACGCTCTAGTCCCATCCCAGTATCAACATGAGTATTCCTAAGGTTTTCTAACTCACCTTTTTCATTTCTATTATACTGTATAAATACCAAATTCCATATTTCAATTACTCTAGGGTCATCTGCGTTTACTAGGTCACGCCCTGATTTATCAGGTGTGCCGTCATAGTGCAATTCCGAGCATGGTCCACATGGGCCGGTTTCACCCATTTCCCAGAAATTGTCTTTCTCATCGCATTTTAAGATTCTATCTTCAGGTAAATATTTAGTCCAGATTTTGAATGCTTCATCATCTTCACGGAAAACGGAAGCGAAGAGTCTATCTTTTGGTAATCCCCAAACTCCTGTCAGTAATTCCCAAGCCCATTCAATAGCTTCTTCTTTGTAATAATCTCCAAAACTCCAATTCCCGAGCATCTCAAAAAATGTGTGGTGATATGTATCTACTCCAACTTCTTCGAGATCGTTATGCTTTCCACTTACTCTGATACATTTCTGAGTATCTACAGCACGAGTGTAATCTCTATTCCCTTGCCCTAAGAACACGTCTTTGAATTGGTTCATACCAGCATTAGTGAATAGCAAAGTAGGGTCACCGTGTGGTACAACAGGAGCAGATGGTACAGCTCTGTGGTCTTTCGATTTGAAAAACTCAATGAATTGGTTTCGAATTTCTTTTGATGAAAGCATATTTACAAATTGTTAAGTTATAATAATTCCAAATTTAACGAATTGGATACAAAAAAAGCGAAACTTCGTTAGCTTCGCTTGATTTTTTATCTATAGGGTGTTTATTAACCCTTGAAATCATGAACTTTGTGTTGTCCATCACAATATGGCTTATTCGCTGAGTGACCGCAGCGACAGAATGCAACTGCTTTTCTATCTAACTTTTCTTCTCCGCTTGCAGTTTTTACGGTTATATCTCCATATATCATTAGTGGCCCGTTTAACAATGGTTCTACTTTTGTAGATTCTGACATACTATTTCCTTTGTTTTGTGTTTCATAAGTATAACTCAATGCACCAGATGGGCATTGGTCAATTTGGTTCATTATTTCTTCTTTTGTTGCTCCTTCTACATTTATCCAAGGGCGTTCATTGGGATTAAATACAGATGTTAATCCATGATAGCATTTTTCGGAATGTATGCAAATAGGTGCATCCCAATGTATTATTAAGTCTTCTTTCGTGTAGTTTTTTTTTGCCATATCTATGTAATTGCTAATTAGTAATCTCAATGAAGTTCTCAAACTTACAAAAATAAGCGTTAACAATTATGAATGTGGATTGCAATTACTTACATTTGATGTAATTATATTGAGAAAAAAATCGTTAAGTTATGGTTTGGCATATAGATTGATATAGTCTAAAAGTGTTAATACTAAAATTATTTTTAAAACTTCTAAATAAATTATAGTGAGAATCTGACCTATACTTTGAAAACTAGACATTTATTGATTTATTAATAAATTAATTATCACAGTTAGAGCAGCTAATCTAACCGATTTATGAGGAGGTTCGAAGAAAACCCGATAGAGTCGAAAGACAAAATGAAATAAATATTTTTTCATTAATGAATTAATTAATTAGATTTGTTTAATTATTCAGTCATAAGTTAATAATTCTCTCATCGGTGGAGTGAAAAATGAAAAAAAATTTAATTATCGCAATGCTTTTATTATTTGTTACGAGCTTAGTTTCGTACTCGCAAATACCTCAAAGTATATCATACCAAGGATTGCTAACTAATCAGAGCCTAAAACCAGTTCTAGATGGAAACTACAATGTTAGTTTTTACTTGTATGACGCACCTATCGGCGGTAACCGGGTATGGAGTGAGTCACGTTCTATCTATACTACGAGCGGAGTATTCGACGTAGTTTTGGGTGAAGCAACACCTATTAATATAGAATTCAATACACAATATTGGCTAGGAATTCAGTTGGACGGTGAGAATGAAATGTCACCAAGAATCCCACTGGTAGCGGCTCCTTACTCATTTAACTCAAATACTTCGCAATCACTTACAAATAACGCAACTGGTGCTGTATTATCCCTAAACGGAATGGAAGGGAAATTAGATTTACAAGCTGGGAACAACATAACTATTAGTAATAGTAATGGAAAGATACTAATAAGCGCTGAATCTAATATTTCTGTGAAATTAATCTCAAGTAAATCACATTTAGATATTCAAGCAAATGGTACAGATTTCGATATCAATATTAAAGATAATTCAATCACTGATAATCTTATAAAAGATGTTGATTGGTCTAAAGTAAAAAATACACCAACTTCATTCTCTCCAAGTGGGACAGCTGGTGGCGATTTGGAAGGAGACTATCCTAACCCAACTCTATCAAGCAAAGGTGCAACTAAAGGACAAGTCTTGAAATGGGATGGTACTAAATGGGCACCCGAATCAGATAATATAGGTAGCATTGATATACAAACTAGTGCACCTATCAAGGGAAATGGCACTAGCTCAAATCCAATATCGATAAGTAAAGCATCTACAACTACAGATGGCTATCTGACAAAAGAAGATTTCAAAAAATTCGATGCGAATAATGCAGCTGGTGAATTAACAGTTAATACTCCACTTTCTGGAAAAGGAACAACAGCTAGCCCTCTATCATTAGCAAATAGTGATTTAAAGGGTAATGGAGTTCTGACAGTTCAAAATGGTGAAGGTACTATATTAGGTAATAGCGATGTAGTAATCAACATACCAAAAGCTACTAGTTTCGTTCCTGGGTATTTAGACACAGAAGATTATAAAACTTTCGGACTTAAATTATCAAAGGTTGTTTCTTATGGTCCATTGACTGGGGAGGGTACAACAGCTAGTCCTTTAGAAATAAAAAAATCTTCTATTTCTGTTGATGGATATTTGGCTTCTGCTGACTTCAGTACTTTTAACTCGAAATTATCTCAAGTTACTGCTAATGCTCCTTTGAATGGAAAAGGTATTAGCACTGACCCATTGAGTATCAATTCAGCTAATTCAACTCAAGATGGCTATTTGACATCAACAGATTGGCAGAAATTTGATTCTAAATTAGGAATTGTAAATGCAGATAGTCCTATAATAGGGGACGGTACTACAGCCAACCCACTATCAATACCAAATGCTGATGCAACTAATACCGGTGTTTTGACTTCAGCTGATTGGGTAAGATTCGATGCTTCTGCGAATACGTTTGTGGACGCACCAATCACTGGTGACGGTACAGCTGCAGATCCTATTAAAATCTCTCAAGCTGGAAACACAAATGACGGTTTTCTAAGCTCAGCAGATTGGATTAGGTTTGATGCTTCTGCAAATACAGTTGTGAATGCACCAATTACAGGTGATGGTACTGTAACAGATCCTTTAGCAATAGCAAAGGCAAATACTTCTACAGATGGTTATTTGACTTCAACTGATTGGAATACTTTTAATAACAAATTAACTACTGTAACAAGTACCAATCCTATTTCAGGTGATGGATCAACTAGCTCACCACTGACTATGAATCAAGCAAATTCTTCAACTAGTGGGTTTTTGAGTTCGGGTGATTGGAATTCATTTAATAACAAATTAACAAGTGTCGATAATGATGCTACTCTAAATGGTGATGGTACGAGTGGTAATCCACTTAGTGTGCAATCAGCAAATGTAGTAAGTGGTGGTGTTATCTTAGTTACTAATGGCAATAATAAAGTATTAGGAAGTACCGATTTGAGTATTAGTATTCCGCAAGCTAGTGCTTCTAGTAATGGATATCTAAGCTCGACAGATTGGACTAATTTTAAAAATTCTTCTACAACCTTTGTAAATACACCGCTGACAGGTGATGGTACAATCGGTTCCCCTGTTACTATGTCTCAATCAAATACGTCAACAAACGGTTATTTATCTTCAACAGATTGGAATACATTTAATAGCAAGCTTACTAATGTAACAAGTACAGCACCTATTTCAGGAAATGGAACGACTGGTTCTCCACTTACTATGAATCAGTCAAATACGTCAACGAACGGTTATTTATCTTCAACTGATTGGAATTCATTTAACAGTAAACTTACTAATGTAACAAGTACAGCACCTATTTCAGGAAATGGAACGACTGGTTCTCCGCTTACTATGAATCAAGCAAATACG
This sequence comes from Ignavibacteriae bacterium HGW-Ignavibacteriae-4, assembly GCA_002839765.1. GTDB lineage: Bacteria > Bacteroidota > Ignavibacteria > Kapaibacteriales > UBA2268 > PGYR01. Next base: position 17,545 of record PGYR01000047.1, on the reverse strand, counting down.
TCAACGAACGGTTATTTATCTTCAACTGATTGGAACTCTTTCAATAGTAAATTAACAAATGTAGCGAATGATGCTACTCTAAATGGAGATGGCACGAGTGGAAGTCCTCTTAGTGTGCAATCAGCAAATGTAGTTAGTGGTGGAGTAATAGTAGTTTCTAATGGTGCAAATAAAGTGTTAGGGAACTCAGATTTGAATATTAGCATTCCACAAGCTAGTGCTACTACTAGCGGATATCTAAACTCTACTGATTGGTCTAAATTCAATAGCTCTGCTACAACGTCTGTAAATTCACCTTTGACTGGTGATGGTACAACTGGAACTCCTATTAGCTTAGCTCAAGCAAATACTACTACGAATGGATATTTGAGTTCAACTGATTGGACTACTTTCAATAATAAATTAACAAATGTTACGAGTACTGCGCCGATAAGTGGTAATGGAACTAGTGGAAATCCCTTATCAATGAATTCCGCAAACGGATCTACTAATGGGTATCTTGCTTCGTCAGACTGGACTACTTTCAATAATAAATTGTCTAATGTTACGAGCTCTGCCCCTATCACAGGTAATGGAACGACTGGCAACCCTTTGACTTTGAACCAAGCAAGTGCTTCTACGAATGGTTACTTGGGTTCTTCTGATTGGAGTTCTTTTAATAGTAAATTATCAACTGTATCTGTAACAACTCCTATATTAGGTGATGGTACTTCGGGTAATCCTTTGTGGATGCAAAGTGCAAACGCATCTAGAGACGGATATATAACGGCTTCAGATTGGTCAAAATTTAATAATACATCAACAACATGGGTTCAATCACCTTTAGCTGGAACGGGTTCAACTACCGATAGAGTTAGATTGCCGAAAGCTGATGCTTCTACAAATGGTTATATTGCTAGTTCAGATTGGAATTCATTTAACAGTAAACTGAATTTTGTTTCTGCTGATTCTCCTATTTCTGGTAATGGTACTGCCGCGAATCCTTTGAAATTAGATCAAGCATCTAGTTCTACGACAGGATATTTGATTGCTGCTGATTGGATAACTTTTAATAATAAACTATCGACAGTAACTTCAACTTCACCTTTATCTGGAAATGGTACGAGTTCACAACCACTGACAATGTCAAAAGCAAATAGTTTTACTAATGGTTATTTGGCTTCATCAGATTGGACAACATTTAATAATAAATTGACATCTGTTTCTAAAACAGGCCCTTTAACTGGAGACGGTACTAGTGGGACTCCGCTAGGAATATCAAAAGCAAGCAGTACTGTTGATGGTTATCTATCTTCGTCTGATTGGGTAAGGTTCAACAATAATAGTTCTTCTGTAGCAACTACTGCACCCATTACTGGTGACGGCTCTACTTCAGACCCTGTTAAAATGGATAGATCAACGGCTAGTGTAAGTGGGTATTTGCATAACACAGATTTCAATACATTCAGTAATAAGCTATCAACAGTAGCTTCAGATGCATCGCTCTTTGGAAATGGAACTTCTGGAAATCCACTTTCAGTTAGAACTTCTAGCTTAAGTGGTGATGGAATAATTAGTGTGTCAAACGGAACAAATAGTGTAGTAAGTGCTTCTAATGTGAGTATTACAATAGCTCAAGCTAGTACATCATCTAGTGGATATTTATCTCAAACAAATTGGAATACATTCAACAACAAATTATCAATAGTTTCTAAAACGGCACCACTAACTGGTGACGGTACAAGTACCACTCCATTAGCTATACCAAAAGCCACATCAAGCACTGATGGATATTTGAGTAAAGATGATTGGACTACTTTCTATAATGCAACTGTAGGCGCTATAGCGACTAGTGATCCAGTATTTGGTGATGGTTCTACTTCTAATCCAATAGACGTGAGACAAGCGAGTGGTTCTCAAGATGGATATATTAGCTCAGTTGACTACCTTTCATTCAAGAAAAAATTAGACAGCGTATATGTTGATCCTCCTTTGAAAGGAAATGGCTCAGCTACTAATCCTATAGACATATCTACAGGTAGTATAACTACAAGCGGTCCAATAACTGTAACAAATGGAAATGATCGGTTAGTAGGTGCAGCAAATATGACTATTACTTTACCTAAAGCAACATCCACAACTGATGGTTATTTGAGTAAAGAAGATTGGGCATCATTCAATAGTAGTAGCTCTGTAAATGTGTCTGCCCCTATAACTGGCGCAGGTACCTCAGTGAGTCCATTTACTGTCCGCGACGCTAGTAATTCACAATCAGGAGCGGTAACTACATCTACACAATCATTCGCGGGAAATAAAACTTTTGACGGTAACGTAGGAATAGGAAAAACTGCCTCTTCAAATACAAAATTGTATATTGCATCTTCTAGTGATAGCGACAATGGAATTAAACTTGGTAGTTCTTCGGATTATGGTGTATTAGTTTTTGGTTCTATCGAATCTTCTAGTTCGACTAGTCCTTCCAAAGGCAAATCTGTTATAGTTTATAGCTCAGACCCAGGTACTATAGGACTTCCAAGTTCTGAAAACGGAACAATGGTAACTGTTATTAATAACTCTGGTGGAGATATAACTGTTGCTGGGGCTTCTAATTATACTTTGGCTACAAAAACGGCTGCGAGCTTCATTAGATATGGTTCCAACTGGTTCCACATGGATTAAGATTATGAAAAAAATATTTATACTTATATTACTTTTTAGCTTTTCGAGTCTGTTTGCACAAACAAGATTGGAAAAGGGAGTGCTTAGCTCAGGTGGTAATAAAACCACAGACGGCACTAATATTCTCCGATCTACTATTGGGCAGAGCTTCATTGGTATATCCAGCGACGGTAATAATACGAAAAGTCTCGGATTCTGGTATTCTATAAATAAAGGAATAAACGACACTGTAGCAACAGCTGTCGTTACTTTACCCAAAGTTGAATCAGAAACTGGAATCGATATAGATGTTCCGCTTATGCTAGTAAACTCAAGACAATTTGCTGGGGCAAGTCATAAATGGACTGCAACTATCCGATTCAACTCAACTATACTATACCCAATCGATGGGACTCCCGAATGTGGTTTAGATGAAGATTGCAGTATCAAAATATCTGGCGAATTTTCGGATTCAATAGGTGTACTTTATAATTTGAGATTCAAGACAAAATTAGGCGCAGTTCTATCAACTGATCTTATAATAGAAGATTTCCAATGGACAGAAAATATAGTAACTGTTACTAATAATGGATTCTTCCAGCTGAAAGGTGTATGCGAGATAGATGGTGTGTACAGACTTATCTTCCGCTCAGTGGAAGCAGGAATAACTAATACATACCCTAACCCAGCAATGACTACTATTAATATTGATTATCAACTACGAGAAACTGGAAACAATAAGATGGAAATAGTTGATACCAAAGGCGAAGTAGTTGCGCGATATAATGATTTATCAAATGAGTCTGGATTGTATAGTACAACCAAAAGTGTGACAGATATACCTTCGGGAGTTTACTATATTGTACTTACTACCCCAAATGAAATATTTACTAAGAAAATAGCCATACAAAAATAGTATGAAAAAATTAATACTAGTCTTATTCGCGTTAGCACTACCTATTACTCTGATTTCTCAGAGTAAAATTGATCAGATAGGTGATATAGGAATCTATGGTGGAATGGGTTTTAATTCCTATTCAACTTCTTTCCAATCTCTACCCGGTTTTCCTTGTTGTAGCCCTAATTATGAATCTGGAAATGGATTAGGTATGAATTTTGGATTTTTGGCAAATTATAATATCAATCGTGATTTGCAAATCGGAGTGAAAATTGGATATAATGATTTATCAGCACTGATTTCTCAAACTGAAAATGGAATATTTGATAATAATCTTGGTACTCAGAGTAATGGTGTTATTCGTCACGATTTGGACGTATCATTACCATCTATACTATTCGAGCCGACAATTTCTACAAGTATTATTGAAAATCTAAAAGGGTTCGTTGGGCTTGGGTTCAACTATCTACTCTCTGCTGAGCTATCTCAGAAAGAAATACTTGAACAGCCAACAGATGTAACTTTCGAAAATGGAAGAGCAACAAGGAATGAGATAAGTGGGTCACTTGAGAATATATCAAGCATACTACCTCTAGTCTCAATAGGTGCAAGTTATGATTTACCTTTGGACAATAATAATGATATGTTTCTTTCGCCTACTATTAGCTACACTCATAGATTTGGTAATGTAGTACCAGATGTTGATTGGACTGTTAGTACGTTAACTCTGGGTGTGCAAATCAAATATAATCTCAAAGAAAAGCCAATTGTTAAAGAAGCAGAACCTATAATACCTGTTGAACCAGAAATTATAATTCCAATTGCTACATCGGCTATTGTTGCCGATTTCCAAGTAAAGCTAAATGAAGAATATTCTAGTGATACTATATTTGTGAAATACGACAAAGATTTAAAGTTTGAAGCTATATTAGGATATGTATTCTTTGAAGAAAACGAAGCAAATATCCCTACGAGATATGATTTAATATCCAATAAGGAAGCAGAAGTATTCAAAACAGATAAATTGAATTTTGATAATTCACTATCGGGTTATCACAATATATTGAACATATTGGGGCAGAGATTCCAAAAATTCCCAGATGTGAAAATAGACCTAATTGGCTGTAATTCCGATTTCGATATTGAGCAGGGCAATAAGGAATTATCACAGAAAAGAGCTGAAACAGTCCGAGATTACTTCGTGAATACTTGGAAGCTGAATCCAGATCGGTTCACTATATCTGCAAGAAATCTTCCAGAAACTCCATCAAAAACTGATAATGAATTTGGTAGAGCAGAGAATAGAAGAGTTGAAATAGTACCTCAAGACTGGACTATATTCAAACCTCAACTTATGTCAGACACTACTAGTTCTACTGATAAGAATCTAGAAGTCACTATGCTACCAAAAGTAGATTCTAAACTACCTCTTACTAATTGGGAAATCGAGATATTTAACAATGAGGGTGTGAAAAAATCATTTTCTGGACTAGGAAACCCACCTGAATCATTAGAATGGAATCCAATAAAAGATTTGGGTAAACTACCGACTGAGGATAACCCACTTAGTTTCAAGTTGAATGTGCGAGATAGTATAGGCACTGAAAAAAGCTTTGCTGGTGAAATACTAACAAACGAGAAGAATTCTTCTGAAATGAGTTTCGTTCAGAAATTCGTCAATGATGCTAAAATCGAAAAATATAATCTTATTCTATTTGGATATAATATAACTCAACTGCCACCAGTTGCAGAGGTAACTCTGAATTTAGTGAAAGAAAGGATCACAGATAAATCTCAAATCGTATCTATAGAAGGATATTCAGATATGATAGGTGATGAAGAATACAACGTGAAGCTATCTTATGATAGAGCAATAGCAGTAGCAAAAGCCCTAGAAGTTAGCAATGATAAAGCAATTGGTCGTGGTAAAGTTAAAAATGAGATATATGACAACAAATTGCCAGAAGGTAGATTCTACTCTAGATCAGTTATTGTAACCTTACAAGGTACTAAAAAGTAGAAACATAATTCAACCATAGGTGTATCAGGTAAGCCCTCAATATGGGCCACTCAAGAAGAGTGCTTAACCTTATATTCATTCTTCGCTAAAAGCTAATATACGGGGTATTCTAACCTTTCTTGACGAACTCTGATTTCAGCGCCATAGCACCGAAGCCATCTATTTTGCAATCTATATTGTGGTCGCCATCTCTTAGACGTATGTTTTTGACCTTTGTACCACCTTTGATTGGCTTCGTAGATCCTTTTACAGGTAAATCCTTGATGACTACTACTGTATCGCCATCAGCAAGCAAAGCACCATTGGAGTCTTTCACTACTAAGCCATCTGGGGCTGCTTCTTCTATTTCGGGGTTCCATTCGTGACCACAATTAGAGCAATTCCATATTGCGTTCAATTCATAGGTGTATTCGTAATCACATTTCGGGCAAGGTATATTATCAGACATTTTATATTATTTTTTGGTTGAAATTATTTTATAATATAAGGCTTTTTTGATATTTCTCCTATCTACGAATAATTTCTATTTCTTTAAATACTTCATCAGCTTCACGAAAGACTTGTGATCCTTTCTTTACTTTATAATATAGACGTACATCTTCTATATTATCAGCAAGATCTAAATAGCTTTCAAATTCTTTTAGACTTATAATGAGAGAAGTTCTATTGCCATCTTAATCAGTTCTATATTTTGGATTTATATTCATAATTGTTGCTAGAATAACAAAAACAATATTAATTTAGTTGTAATTTAAAAATAACCAATAATTGCAAATGAATGAATTTGTTTATATTTTGTAATAAATAGAACTTTCACATTCAATCATATTAGTGTATGGATTTACAAACTTGATATAACTTAAAAAAATTTAGAATGACTCCTATGAAAATATTACTAATGTTCGTCATGCTCTCATTCACTGCTTACACACAAGTTAGTGTTACTCCTTATTTTATAAACTTTGGCGAGGTAAAGATAGGAGAACTAAAAGATACAACTTTAATAGTCAAATCAACTGAGAGCGATTTAATACTCGAGTCATTTAATTTTGAGTTTGGCTCAGATTCCTATTCTATTTCAGAACAATTCCCCATTCACTTACTCAAAAATGAAGAGAGATCCATTTTAATTCGTTATATACCCACGGACTCTGTTAAAAGCTTTACCCAATACACATTTCAGACAAAAGAAGAACCTTTAAAGTTAGCATTTTTGGGTGGCTACAATTACCAAGACACAATTTTTAATGCTTCAGAAATTTTCACACCTAAAGAAGGGGATCACTATCAATATAATAATGAAATTGTTATAAACTGGACTAAAGTAAATAATATTGAGCGCTACGTACTTGAATTTACTTCTGATAATGGCAGTAATTGGACTACTGTTACGGATTCGGCTATCGGAACTAGCTATAGTTGGAAAGCACCTGAAGTGGATAGTGAAAAATGTAAATTCCGAATAAATCCATATGTGGAGTCAGAAAAAAATAAATTGGAGATGGAATGGGATAAACTCATTGGGGTTTCACGAAGTGATATTTCTAAAAAGCTGATCCAGATAAGTGATGGTGGTTTTGTTATAGTTGGGACTACAAATAGCAAAGACTCCTCAGCTGATAAACAAATTTACAATGATATATTTGTAGTAAAAACAGACATAAATGGAAATCAAATTTGGTCTAAAACTTTTGGTAGTAAGGAAGGCGAAGATGTTGCATATTCAGTTATTGAAGCAAAAGATAAAACATTAGTGATTATAGGTGCAACGAATTCACCAGACTTAGGATTTGATTTGAAAGGAAAAAAGGATGTCTTAGTTATGAACCTAACCGCTGATGGCACTTTGATATGGATGAAAAATTTTGGTGGGACTCTCGATGATGAAGGTGGCGACATAATACAAGGAGAGAATGGGAATTTTTATATTGTTGGGTATAGTGAGTCTAGTGACGGAGATATCTCTACCAACGAAGGTAAAAGAGATTTTTTAATTATGAGTATAGATGATAAAGGGACTTTGATTTGGTTGAAAACTTATGGATTTGATTTCAATGAAAATTTATTTCAGATTAGAAAATCAGTAAATGGTGGATTTATTCTATTAGGAAACTCAAATACAACAAGAATTATATACCCAGAGCATAAACAAATTGAAGGTGATAACTATTGTGTAATTTTAAAAATAAGTGACGAAGGACTTTTAGAATGGGAAAGTGGATATTATGGAGGTTCTGTTAATCCATATTATCTAACTGAAACACCAATCGGCGACATATTTGTGACTGGCTTTATTGTAACTAAAGATGGATTTAGTACTAATCAGAAAACTTGGTTATTAAGATTAGATAAAGACGGGAAAAAAGTATGGTCAAATGAATATCAAGGTTATTACTCATACATCCCGATAGGTATAAAAGTAAAAAAGAATAATGAGATTTTACTTTTATGTTTAAATAGTGAAAATCGTGGTTTTTTTACTAGAATTATTAAACTTTCATCTTCTGGAAATCAATCCTATTACAAAGATTTCAATTTTAAATGGGGTAACTCAATGAGTGGTTTCTGTAGTACTTATGACAATGGTATTGCTTTTATTGGGTTGAAAATGGAGAAGAAGAAAAACGATTCGTTAGAGTTAAGTTTAATTAAAATATCAAATGAACATTTATACAAGTCCGGCTATTCTAATTTTTTTAAAATAGAGACTTTAACAAGTTCAATAAATTCTATCTCAGGAGAGCAAATTATCTCCATTAAACCTAATCCTGCATATGACAAATTAAATGTTAGTCTTTTAGCAAATTTACAAAGTGAAATGACACTAGAATTAGTCAGTACTGAAGGTCAAATTGTTTTCTCGAAGAAATTATTACAATCGTCTGATATGCAACAACTAGAAATTAACACAAGCCCTTTTTCAAATGGACTCTATCTACTTAGATTGATTACTTCATATTCTACGTTTACAAAGAAAGTTATCATAATAAAATAAGTTTGCTGAAAATATATTAATTTTAGTCACAACGCAAACTTATTCAGAGTTCAAAATCTCCTCAACAATTATCCCAATAGGTTAAATCTATATTATTATTTAATTTTGTGGCTAAATATTAAATCAAAGTAGAATAAGACAATGTCAATGAAAAAATTTAATCAGAATGTAATAGATGTAATCGGTAATACACCTATAGTACGCTTGAACAAAGTGGCAGCGAACGTAGATTCTGATATTTACGTAAAGTTAGAGTATATGAACCCAGGTGGGTCAATCAAAGAGCGAATAGCAAAACACATAATAGAACAAGCAATAGAACGAGGCGACCTAAAGCCTGGTGGCACTATAGTAGAAGGAACTTCGGGAAATACTGGAGTTGGTTTGGCTATGTATGCGGCTGTGCATGGATTCAAGTGTATATTCGTGCTGCCTGATAAACAATCAATAGAGAAAATCAACAATCTCCGTGCTTTTGGAGCGAAAGTAGTAGTAACACCTACTAACGTAGCGCCGGAAGATCCACGCTCATACTATAGCGTAGCTAAGAGAATTGCAGAGACTACACCAAATTCATTCTACGCGAATCAATACTATAATTTGGATAATCAAGAAGCTCACGTCCGTTCTACTGGTCCTGAGATATTCGACCAAACTGGGGGTGATTTCGATGTGTTTATGTGTGGTGTAGGTACTGGTGGAACAATATCTGGGACAGGTAAGTATTTGAAATCAGTTATGCCCGATGTGAAAATAGTTGGTGTTGATATAGAAGGTTCAATACTAGCTCCATTCTGGAAAACTGGCGAAGTAATAGAAGCACACGGCTATGTACTAGAAGGAATTGGCGAAGATATATTCCCAGACAATCTGGATTTTAGTGTAATAGATGATTTTGTAATGATTGACGATAAGGAATCATTCGTAATGACTCGCCGTTTATTAACTGAAGAAGGAATATACGCTGGTGGTAGTAGTGGAGCAGCCGTAGTAGGTGCTATTCGCTATGCTGAAAGTTTGGATACACCAAAGAAAATATTGGTGATATTACCCGACTCTGGTAATAGATACACTGGTAAAATATACAATGACGAGTGGATGAAAGAAGGTGGATATAGTGATAGTCCATATAATATTACCGTTGAGGAAATGCTTCATCATACTGGGAAAACAACTAAACTCATAAAAATGCAAGATGACAAGAACATAGGTACTGCGATTGAGATAATGAATGCTAGTGATATCTCACAAATACCAGTTTTCAGAGGTGACACACTAGTAGGCTATGTCAGTGAAAGTAAAATATCTACTCCACTTTTCGATGGTACTTTAGACCTAGAAGATAATATTAATCTAGTAATGTTAAACGATTTCGAGATAGTTAAGCAAGATACTCTACTGCAAACTATTCAAGAAAAATTAACTCAAGGTAAAACGATTTTCGTATCAGATAACGAAGATAATATCATTTCGATTGTCACTTATTCTGATTTGGTGAACTATATAGCTGGTGCTTAAGTCTAATTAAACTTTACAAGACTCTTGACTACTTTCAGTTTGATGGAAGGCACGAAGTCACTTGCCAATAGATGAAATTATTCGTAATTTGATTCAATTATAGAAATCAATGAAAAAAATAATACTCATATTAATTGTGTCTCTACTCACTTCATGTGCGTCAGATTACTATGCTCTAAATAAATTTCGTAATATAGCCTTGCCTACTGTGGTTGGATATAGAGGTGCTAATCCATTAAGTGTTAGCTTGATAGCTGACGATGCACTTCTAATTGAAGAGAATTCATCAACTGCAATACGAGAATACGACGTAACTCAATATGACAAATCTTTTATTCTTAAAAAGATTAAAGGAGATTATCTCAAGTTAACAGAGAGAACGTCGCCATTTGAAAAAGATACAAGTATTGGATTGAAGTTTATTTTTACTGAAAGTGGAGCCCATATATATGAGAATAATAAAATTATTGGCTCCAATTTGAATATTCTATTACGAAATAACGAAAAACATATCTTTAGAATTACACAAGATGGCGATTATACTACATTCATAGTAGATTGTGATACATTAACCCACCACAAGACCTCAATCCCCGCATCAGAGTACACTTTGTTCCAAACAGGAGAAGGTACAGAAGTAGAAATATATAGCTTCGAAGTCGAAGGTCTGAACGAAACTTCACTTTTTTGGTAAAAATGTGGAAAAAAAACTAAAGTATTCTAAACTAGCTCCGATAATTGATTTTGATAGGAAAATTTTATTATAAAATGGCAGGATGCCCTCACATTATTAATTAATTACACACGGAGGTAGTAATGCCATCATCAATAGCATCAGGCGGTAGAATAAGAACGAATATTCCCGCACTAAACGCGTACAATTCACTTCAGTCTTCTAATAGAGCAATTGCGAAATCGCAATTACGTCTATCAACTGGTAAAAGAATCAACGCAGCATCGGACGACGTCGCTGGTTATATCACGTCACGTTCATTAAACTCTAGAAACGTTTCATTGAAAGCTGCACTAAATGCAGTTGGCGAAGCGAAAAATGTTACATCCATCTCTCAAGATGCGTTAGATAACATCACTAACCTACTAACTCAAATCAAAGATGCTGCTTCTCAAGCTTCTTCTGGCGCTTTGGGTACAGATGAGAAAGTAGCTCTTGCAAAAGCAGCATTCAGATTATCTGAGCAAATCCAAACGGTTGTCGATTCTACTGTATTCGGTGGAAAAGAACTTCTAAATGGTGCATTCTCAGGTGATTTCGTAATCGGTGTGGGCGAAAGTAACTCTCTAATCACTATTTCTGTAGATTTATCATCTACTAACTCAACTAATTTCAATACTGGTAATAACTTCGAGTTAAACAGTGATACAGCTGCGAATTTCGGTGGTATTACAGGTCTTAACCTAGGTAGTTTAGATTCAGTATCTGATTCTGATTTAGGTATGTTTAGCGCAGCTAACATTTCTACTACACTTACTAGTTTATCTAATGCGTTAGATAACGTAAGTAAAGTGGCATCATTTGTCGGTGGTCTAGAAGCTAGATTGAATTCGCAAGAAGATTTGTTAACTTCACAGATAACAAACTACAAATCTGCGATTTCAAGAATAGAAGATGTTGATGTTGCTGAAGAGCAATTAGATTTGGTTAAAAACCAATTCTTGCAACAAACTTCAATTATTACTTTATCTCAAGCAAATCAAAATCCTCAAACTTATTTACAGTTATTTGGATAAGATTTTTAGCTGAGCTAAATGCAATAATTATTATTATAAACTTGGAAGACGGCTCGATTTTTGCAGCCGTCTTTCATAGTTAAAAACTAAATAGTCAAGGAAGATAATATAGTAATGAATACTCAAGTTCAAAAATTAGCGGCTAGCAAAGCTTATGGTACTGGTAAAGGGAAGAAAGTCCCTTCTTACGTAGAGCAAGAGGTTCTCTCTTGGAGTAAAGAAAAGTTAATACTCAAAATGTACGACCTTTTCTTAGTAAGTAATAAAAGAAAAGATATCGAGAAAATGAGCAAAGTTCTAATAGAACTAATGGGTGCTCTAAACTTCGATTATGGCGAAACATCGACAAGATTATACAGATTGTACGAATATTGTCAAAGATGTATTTACCAAAAGAAATATGACGAAGCATACAAAATAATAAAAGAATTACGTGATACATGGGCTTTGGCCTTTAAGCTTGAAAACTAGGTTTTATTATGAGTGATATAAATAGTCTATTGGGTGGTGGGAATCAGACGCAAACTGACTTGCTTGTGCAGTCATATTTGCAGACCCAACAACCAAAATTAAATAGAATTCAGAACAAGAAAAGTGAATTAGAAGCTAAAAATTCATTCTTTACTGCTCTGAATACTCGTATTAATGCAATAGTTACTCAAATAGATAAATTCCAAGCTAATGATTTTGATAAACAATTTGGTGTCAAGAAAGTAGCCTCAACCGGAGCTGACTACGTAACAGCTACTGCGGATGGAGATGCTAGCGTAGGTACTAATAATGTCAAAGTTAATAGATTGGCAAGTTCTGATTCTTTAGTTTCGAGTAGAGTAAATTCTGCTGATGATTTCGGTAGTTTTAGTGGTACATTCGAATTTACAGTTGAAGTGAATGGCGATAGCCGGACTTTGAGTGTTGAGTTAGATGACTCTGAGACATATCAACAAGCTATGCAGAAAATAGCCGACGCTGTCAATGCAGAAGATGATTTCAAACTCTCTGCTTCAGTTGTAAAAGATACTAGCTCAACTGCTAGATTATCTTTTAATACTTCTGAATTAGGTGAAGATAATAAGATTATCTTCTCAAATGGTGCAGGCAATCTATTAGCTAATATTGGATTGGACGAAGGGGTTTTAAATCCGAACAGTTCTACTAGAGTCGCTTTTGACTCAACAAATGCTGGTTACAGAAAAGCAAACATTATAGATCTGAATTCTGAAGCAGAGATAAATGGTATTACAGTAATTAGATCAACTAATGTTCTTGAAGATGTAATAAATGGATTCAAATTCAATTTAAATAAAGTTCATGACTCTGGTGACGAAGCTGAAACTCTAAAAGCTGATATAGATGTAGAAGGTGTTGTTAGTTTGTTACAACCTTTGCTTGATGCATACAATAGTGCTTTAGCTTTGGTGAACAACAATAAAACTATAAGAAGAGGCGATGCGAGTGCTAATAGTTTATATAGCTCACTACGTTCATTACCTTCCACTAGAGTTACTGGATTAGATTCTGGTGCTCCAGATTACCTAACTGTTTTGGGGATAAAGCCTGATTCAGCTGGAAATTTAAAAGTATCAGACAAAAAGATTTTAGAAGAAGTTCTAAAGGATAATCCTCAAAAAATAGCTGATGTTTTCAATTCGCCAGATGGTTTTGTATCAAAATTAGAGAATATAGTTTCTTCACTGAAAGGTGACACAGGTATAATCAAAAGTAAGAAGGCTTCTTTAGTACAACAGATTGAAAGCTATGACAAACGTTATGATCAACTAAAGCTTAGAATAGATACGCAATCAAACAATTTAAGAAAACAATATGAGAATATATTGGGTACTTACTTAACTGCTCAGACTCAGTATAGTTCATTCTCACAGTTCTCTACAGGGTTTTAAGCCCTAGAGAATTATAATTTTTTAATCGCACTGAGGTGTAATTATGATAAAATCAATTGGAAACTCTGAATCTATTAGCTCAAATTTTGACAATCTAATGTCAAATTTAGCTAGTAAGAATGCTCCAACCGAGGTTAATCAAACTACGGAAAGAGTAGAAAAGCAATCTAATGATGAATTTCAATCTACATTCGATCCTAAGAAAATCGAAAATGAAATATCAAAATTATTAGAAGATGATTCATTAATTGCTCAATTTAGTACTGATAAAGAAACAGAAAAGCTAATTTTAAAAATAGTCAATCCGGATACGAAAGAAGTTGTAAGACAGTATCCGCCTGAAGTCTCTTTGAAAATAGCTAGAATGGTTAATAATATGATAGAAAGTAACAATATAGCCGATGTCCGTATTTGATAATAATATAAAACCATTGGTTAATGAGTTGAACTCAATAACCAATAATATCATAGATAATCTATCCGACAGTAATGAAGGGCTAGAGAATTTGGATAGTTTATATCAACAACGAACTTCATTCATTAAGCAAATTGATACTTTTATCAGCGATGATAAAAACAAGCAAACTATACGGGATAATGAATCCGAGTGGAAGAGTATGATGGAACCACTAAGAGTCAAGGATGAAAATGCTCTTAGATTACTCAAAAGTAAAGTAAATAGCATGGAAGAAGAGTTAAAACAACGTGAAAAACAAAAGAATGTGCTTTTGTATAAGGAGAGTGGAAAGTGAAGATAAATGCTACTAACTCATATAACAAAATCTACGAAGATAAAGAGCGAAAGCAAAAGGCTGAAGCCAAATCCGAAGTGGAAAGCAAAGAAGTAAAAAAGGACTCTTTGGAATTATCTACTGAAGTGCTCAAATATGGGCCTATCAAATCCAAGATAAAACAGGGATTTTATGAGAACGACAATGTTCTCAATGAGATATCCGAGAAACTCCTCAAAGAGTTAAAGTTATAAAAGAAAAATTATTTAAAATTCCATTTGCAAGATGGAATTTTTTATTATAAATTATACCCAAGATATAAGACAATGGCGTATCATTATAATAATGGAAATCTAACGAATAGCTAGGAGAATAATAATGTCTAGAACTTTGAACAAAGTAATGTTAATAGGAAATGTGGGCAAAGAGCCAGAGCTAAAAGAAACACCTGGTGGAGTTCCGGTAACCTCATTCCGTATGGCTACTTCTGAAAGCTGGAAAGATAAAGATGGCATCCTAAAAGAACATACAGATTGGCACACAGTGGTCGCATGGCGTGGATTAGCTAAAGTTATTGATAAATTGGTCACCAAAGGTACAAGAATCTACGTAGAGGGACGTTTGCAGACCAGAAACTACGAAGATAATGATGGAAATAGAAGACAAGTTGTTGAGATATTAGCTGACAATATGTTAATTCTCGAAGATAGAAAGAATGGCAAAGACAGAGACGAAGACGATAATGACGATTTTGATTTCAATAATGATTTCTCCTCAAAGAGTAAAGAAATAGATGATGACTTCGATAGTCGCTTCGATGATTAATAAATATATGTATTAAGGCAATGAAGCAGATAATATTCTATATCCTAGTATTTACTTCCCTTTCTGTTTATTCAAAATTGCCAGAAATTGAGACTTCAATTTTATTGAAAAACTCAATTAAATCTGTTACTGAATGGAAGTATGTATTAGATTCAAATGGTATGAAGCATGAGCCAACAAAAACCATGAGGATGATTTACAACAGAAAAGGTAACCCTGTTGAATTAATAGATTTTGAAGGGCTCTACACAATCAGAGAGGAAAAAGCTGTTTATCAATACGATAGTTCTGGAAATTTAGAAAGTTGGAAATACTTAATAGATACTAATATTATAAAAGAAGCAACTTACGATTATGATTCACTTTCAAGAATTGTAAAAGAAGAACGTAATGATAAATATGACTCATTTCCCAAAGTTATTGATTACCTTTATCATGAAATCGATACATCTAAAACTAGAAAAGTAATTTCAACTTGTGATTTATGCTATATTAATAAAACAATAGAAATTTTTGACGAAAATGACAAAATAATATCTGAGACAACTTACCAAAAAAATGGATTGAAAATATCTGAAAAAGTATTTTCTTATAATACTAGTGGCAGACTTGTTAAGATTGTTACAAAAGGGGAGATTGGTTGTGAACAATGTAACGACAACTTCATTATTTATCAATACAATAATAACCAACAATTGAGCTCTGAAATACACTATATTGAAGGGAGTATTGTAGAACGAAAACTAACTTTTGAGTACAATGATTTTAAATTGATTACGCAAACATTACTCACTATTCGTGGAAATAATATTACTCTTGTTTCTAGGTACGAATATGAATATTTTGAACTTTAAATTTTAAAAAGCTCCAACAATAGGAGCTTTTTTTAAATATATTACGCCTATGAAAACAGAACTTAAAAATATATTATTTATACTAGTAGGAATACTATCTGCCTCGTTTGGTTTGAAGGGATTTCTATTACCTCAAGGATTTTTAGATGGTGGTGCTATGGGTATAGCATTACTTATAAAGGAAGTTACTGGACTGAATATTGGGTTGCTGATTGTATTAGTAAACCTTCCTTTTGTTTTACTTGGTGCTAAAATTTTATCTAGGGCTTTCATAGTTAAAACAATATTTGCGATTGCCGGATTATCACTAGCCGTTACTTTCATGCCATACGCTCAAGTCACGGACGATAAGTTGCTAATAGCCGTATTCGGTGGGTTTTTCCTTGGTGCGGGTATAGGACTATCTATTAGAGGAGGGAGCGTAATAGATGGTACAGAGGTACTAGCACTTTATTTCACTAGAACTTCGGCGTTTAGCATAGGTGATATTATTGCTATTCTTAATATTGTCATTTTCAGTTTTGCAGCACTTCTATTAGAAATAGAAGTTGCACTTTATGCAATGTTGACATACATGTCAGCTTCTAAAACAGTTGATTTCTTTATTCATGGGTTCAATGAATACTTGGATTTGACTATTATATCAGACAAGCACGAGGACATAAGACATAAGATAATAGATGATTTGGGCAAAGGTGTTACCATATTGAAAGGTAAGCGTGGCAGATTAGAACCAGATGGTTCTGAAAAAGAAATAGATATAATCTACACAGTTACCACTAAGTTAGAGGTTTCCAAGTTAAAGTCCGAAATCCTGGCAGTTGATGATTCAGCGTTTATCATCCAGAACAGAATAGATGAAGCCCACGGTGGCTTCCTCAAAAAACATTTAGTGCAACACTAAATAACGATTTTATCAATATACTCTGAGTTAAATACTCTAAGAGCACCCATATATTTTAGTTTGAAATCTATTATATCTCCAACTTTGCGACCAGCTAAGTTTTCTCCTAAATCTATTGCCAACATATCAGAGCTAGCACCGACTATATCTATATCATCTTCTTGAGGTATTAGAAAATCTACACTTGAAATATCTAGAACTCCAATATCTATCAAAGCACGGTATGAGCTTTTTCCATAATCATCTTCGTCAATTTCAAATAGTTCGCCTGATGGATTTACTTCCATGACTCCTGTTGGGATTTTAGGCTTTTCGGTTATCTCTATTATCTGCGAATGAAGTTTGAATACTTCATCATTCATTCCATCTATTATCTCATTAGTGATCAGATTATTACCAAAATATAAGGTCTCTCCAATACGGAAATGATTCATATCAACAGGTATCTGTTTTTTGAAGAGTAGTGGTATAACTACCGATGTACCTCCAGTCACCCATGGTATCTTCTGATTG
>PGYR01000046.1 GCA_002839765.1 Ignavibacteriae bacterium HGW-Ignavibacteriae-4 | reverse complement strand
AAAGAACTTTGTAAAGGTAAATATACTGTTATAATTGAAAAAGATGGGTACAATAGAATTGAAACTTCTTGGAATGTTGAGAAATGTGATACTTTCCAAGAAACCTTTTCAATGGAGCCTATTAGTGATTGCTGTGATGCCGTATTAAAATTCATTGTTATGGATAATGAAACGAAGTCTGCTATTGAAGGTGCTAAAATTACTTTAAAACTAAATGGTAAAGTAATATATGAGAAAAAAGCTACTGACAAAGAAGGTGAATACTTAGCAAAAGAATTATGCAAAGGTAAATATACTGTTATCATTGAGAAAGATGGTTATAACACTATCGAAACAACTTGGAACGTAGAGAAATGTGATACTTTCCAAGAACATTTCTGGATGAAGAAATAAATAGAGATTAGATTTAGAATCAAAAAAAGCCGGTTATACTGGCTTTTTTTATAATAGTTTATCTGTAGCTTTATTAATCGTATCCCAATCAAACCCTCGCCTAGATAGAAAATCTGTAACTAGTTTTTTCTGTTTTTCTTTGGGTTTATATGATATTTTCTTCAAATGCTTTTTAGCAGCTAATAAAGCCAATTCTAGAGCATTATCCTCGGGGTAGTACTCTAGAATTGAATTATTAATCAAAGACTCGTCAATCCCTCGTTTGCTCAATTCATGTAAAAGCTTATACTTACCTGATGGCTTATTTCTTAAATTTACTTCGATAAAATTTTGGGCGAATTGTTCATCATCTAAGAGTTTGAATTCATATAAGAATAAAATAGCCAAGTCTATATTTTCTTGGCTATAATCTTTGGTTCTTAGTTTCTCTCTCACTTCATATTCACTTCTTGGCTTGTATGATACATAATTAAAAGCCGCAAGTTTTGTATCTTTTATTGATTGTTCGGATATTGCTTCTTGTAATATATCATCATCAATTTCCGTGTCTTTAGTTATACTGAATTTCATTATAACGTCTAGACCCAGTTCTAAAGAATCATGAGTGAAATCTACAAAGTTTACAAAATACTTTTTAGAGTATCTCTTTTTCTTAATTGAGTAAACTTTGTGCATTGCTTATTTTTTAACTTCTACTTTTTCAGACTTATCAACTTTTTCAACTTTTTCGTCTTTTTTCCTTTTTGGACTTATAACTTCCAAAACACTAGTTTTTAATGATTCGAAAAGATTATCATCTTCACTGATTAGTTTTTTAAGGGCATCTCTCCCCTGTACTCGTTCTTCTTGGAAAGTGTACCACGAACCAGACTTATTTACAATACCATGTTCAGTAGCTACATCTACCAAATCACCAACTTTCGAGATACCTTCATTGTACATAATATCAAATTCAGTTTCTTTGAATGGAGGAGCAACTTTATTTTTAACAACTTTCACTCTTACTCTATTACCAATTATCTCTGAACCATCTTTTAGTACTTCCTTTCTTCTAATATCAAGTCTAACAGAAGCATAGAACTTCAGTGCATTACCACCAGTTGTTGTCTCTGGATTACCATAGATTACACCAATCTTACTTCTAAGTTGGTTAGTGAATATAACAGTTGTTTTAGATTTACCTATAGCCGCGTTTAGCTTTCTCATAGCTTGTGACATCAAACGAGCTTGTGAACCCATTTGAGCATCACCCATATCACCTTCTATCTCAACTCTAGGAGTAAGTGCCGCAACAGAGTCAATAACAACCACATCTATTCCACCACTTCTTACAAGTGTTTCAACTATTTCTAAAGCTTGTTCACCAAATTCTGGTTGTGAAAGTAATAGATTATTCAAATCTATTCCTAATCTTTGAGCATAATTAATATCTAATGCATGCTCAGTATCAACGAATGCAGCTAAACCACCTTTCTTTTGTGCTTCAGCAATTACATGCAGACATACAGTAGTTTTACCTGAAGATTCAGGACCAAAGATTTCAATTATTCTACCACGAGGAATACCGCCAACACCAATTGCTGCATCTAAAGATATACAACCAGTTGGAATTACTTCTACATCAACTACTTGCTGATCACTCAATCTCATAATTGAACCTTTACCATGTTGACGTTCTATTTGATCCATAGCAAGGTTTACTGCTTTCATTTTATCGGGATTTATATCCACACCAATTTTCGACACTTTATCGTTTTTAGCCATTTTTTACCATTCCTTTTTGCAAATTATTCTACGCTAACTTAATAAATAATAATCAGTAACTCTAAGTTAATAGGCACGATAATAGAATATACTTTTCAACAGGAACTAAATATTAACTTTACAACAAGTGGTAACTCAAAAATCAGATTTGATTTCTGCTTCCAAAAATTATTTTTTCTATTTTTAAACTAGTTTTAGATTTAACGATACTCTGGATTTTCAAATTCCCACCGCTTTCCATCATCCCAAGAACTTCTTGAATTACCATAGCTTGGGTATCCATTATTAGATTTCAGCATCGAAGCTAAATGAAGTAAATTATAGGTCATAAAAGTGGAATTCCTATTTGTAAACTCACTATCAAAACCAACAGGTGATTTTAATTTTTTCCCTTTCCATTCTGAATCACCATAACTAGGACCCGGGCCTACCTCACCAATCCAGCCACAATCTGCCTGAGGTGGTATTGAATATCCTAAATGTTGGAGTGAGTATAGGATCCCCATGGCACAATGTTTAACACCATCTTCATTTCCTGTAATCATACAACCACCAACTTTACCATAATATAAGTATTGTCCCTTTTCGTTTGTTTGACCGCTCATAGCGTATAATCTTTCAATTAATTTTTGAGCAATTGATGATTTTTCACCTAGCCAAATTGGAGTACCTACTATTAGAATATCAGCTTTAATAATACGTTTAAATAATAAAGGCCACTCGTCCTTTTCCCAATTGTGATCTTTCATATCTGGATATACACCATTGGCAACTTCATGATCGACCAATCGAATTTCATCCACTTTTACATTTTCATTTGACATTATTTGCTTGGAAATAGCTATTAAGGAATCCGTATGGCTAATTTCAGGAGATTTTTTGAGGGTGCAATTAACGAAAACTGCACTTAGATTGCTAAAGTCTTGATTTTTCATTTTTCTATTATTTTATTTTATAATAATTCATTAGTGTTGTAGTTATTTTGTCTGTAATAATAATACCAGCTATATTTGATTTTTGGACTCTTCTTTTCATTATTTCATTCTATTTAATTCCAATGGTATATGGATACGTACTTCATCACCCACTACCATTGTTGCAGCCCAATCACCGGTACCTACACCGAAGTCAGTTCTATCCAAAGTAGTATCTATTAGAACTCCTAAAATTAGTGTACCTTTCATCATTGGATGTTCCATTTCCCCAGTAATTTTCATTGGAAGTACTATATCTTTGGTTACACTTTTGATAGTTAGTTTTCCAAAAACTGAATATTCCTTTTCTGATTTTTTGACAATTTTAGTTGATTTGAATGTCATATTAGGGTAAGTTTTTGCATCAAAGAAGTCAGCGGATTGTAAGTGTTTATCCCTTTTTTTATCATCTGTATTTACGCTATTTACCGATATAGTGAAAATTACTTTGCTTCCCGTTAAGTTATTGGGGTCAAAGTTAATTTCTCCTTCTGAGTTTGTAAACTTTCCTGTTACAGATGAAAAGAAGTGATTGATGGAGAAATTGACAGAAGTATGGGCTTTGTCAATTTTCCACATAGTAGAAGTTTGTGCATTTACAGAAAGTGCACCAAATATAGTTAATAAAACTACAAATCCAATTTTTTTGAATGATTGTACCATTGAGCGAACCTATTTATTAATTTAAAATATTTTTTGCTATTATTAGCAACTTATATCTTAATACCATTAAACATTAAAAAATCACCCAATCATAAATTTTTTATTTGGTTTTATATATTTTTATGCGATTCTTTAGCATTTCGGATTTGTTCAATACACTTATATTTTTGGTTTTGAGCATTGTGTTTAGTTGAGTAACCGTATTCTTTTTGGATTTGCTCAATAGCTTTCTCTTTGAAAATATAATCATTAATTAATGCTTGACAATGCTTAGTTATTTTGTGAATATAGAATTGTAGCTTTTCTTTGTATGATATTTCGTTCTCAATAGCTAAATTTATTTCTTCGTAAAACTTATTATCATGAATATCTGTTAATTCAGTTTCTCGGTAGGCTGTTCTTAATTTTTTGAGCCAAAGGTTTTTAGAGATTGCCATAATGTATGTTTTGATAGAAGCAGTTAATTGAAAATTGTCTTGTTTCAATTTTTCTAATAATACCATCATTGTGTCTTGGAAGATGTCTTCTGCATCTACAGAGCGTCCATTATTGTTGGTCACAAAACTGTTAACCATTGCGAAATTCTCTTTGTAAAGTTGACCGAAAGCATTATTATTACCGCCTCTTAGGTCATTTATTATTTCTGTTTTCATTTAGACATCTTATGATTTGTTTGTTATTGATACGTTTTATTGATACAATTGTTTTTACTATACAAATGAAATAAAAACAATCTTATTAAATCAATTATCAAATAATCTGTAATCAATAATGCATGATTAATAAACTTCTCAAATTATTTATTCAATGTGGTATAAAATTTATAATTTCAATTCTAATAAAATACAAAACTAGAATAAGAAAATATGAACATATTATTAATAGGAAGTGGTGGAAGAGAACATACTTTAGCGCTTAAACTGCACGAATCTGATAATAAGAATAACATATATTGCAACCCTGGTAACCCTGGAACTACACAAGTTGCTGAAAATGTAAATTTTGATATAAATAACAAAACAACACTAGTAAATTTTTGTATAGATAAAAGGATCAATTTGGTGGTGGTGGG
Organism: Ignavibacteriae bacterium HGW-Ignavibacteriae-4; assembly: GCA_002839765.1. Taxonomy (GTDB): domain Bacteria; phylum Bacteroidota; class Ignavibacteria; order Kapaibacteriales; family UBA2268; genus PGYR01. The sequence goes on along the minus strand of PGYR01000046.1, from coordinate 18,042 downwards.
TCCTGAACAACCTCTAGCTGACGGTATTACAGATACACTCAGACATAATAATATCAATTGCTTTGGACCAAGTAAGTATGCCTCACAATTAGAATCCTCGAAATCATTCGCTAAAGAATTTATGGATGAGTTTAATATACCTACAGCTGCTTACAACACTTTCGAAGCCAAAGACTTAAGCGATTGCGGTAGATATATTGATAAGAGTGATATGCCTATAGTTATAAAGGCCGATGGTTTAGCTGGTGGCAAGCGTGTATATATAACTGATAATAAAGAAGAAGCGAAGAATATCGTAGAAGATTTTTTCAATGGGAAGTTTGGTGAAGCAAGTAAGAAAATAGTAATAGAGCAGTTTTTAGATGGTGTGGAGGCCTCTATTTTTGCTATTTGTGACGGAGATGATTTCGTACTCCTACCAGCTTCACAAGATTATAAGAGAGCTAAAGATGGTGATTTGGGACTTAACACTGGCGGAATGGGTTCATTTAGTCCAACACCATTTGTGGATGATGTAATAATCAAGAAAGTACGTAATCGAATAGTTAAACAAGTCCTACTGGGAATGAAGACTCGCAAGAATAGCTTTGTTGGCTGTCTTTTCGTAGGTATTATGATAGTCAATGGTGAGCCATTAGTTATTGAGTTTAATGTCAGATTTGGAGACCCTGAGACGCAGTCGGTACTATCGCTTGTAGAAGGAAATTTGGCAAATCTTTTCTATTCAGCATCAAAAGGAGCAATTGAAAAGAACAGTATTAGTATTAAAAAAGATAAATATGCTTGTACAGTGATCCTCGCTTCTGATGGATACCCAGAAAATTTCAATAAAGGATTTGAAATAAAAGGATTACAGAACAATTCTTCATTGAAAGATAGATTTATATTCCACGCTGGAACAAAAGAAGATAATAATAGAATAGTTAATAGTGGTGGTAGAGTCTTAGGAATAACAGCTGTTGCAAGTACCCTAAAAGAGGCAAAAGAGAACGCATATAATTTGGCCGAAGGTATTCATTTTGAAAATAAATATTATAGAAAAGACATTGCGGATAGTGCAATTAAATGAGTGACTTACTAATATTTGATGGTGATTGTGGGATATGTACTTACTCATCTGAGTTTGTTCAGAAGCATACGACTAAAGACAAATTTGAAGTCAAACCATTTCAAATATTAAAGTTATCCAAATTACATCCTTTGTTATCTGAAGATAAAACTTCTAAATCACTGTATTTATTAACTGAAGAAGGTAAGCTATATAATCGTTCTAAAGGTGTATTCGAAACTATGAAGAGAATGGATAGTTTCTATAAACCACTTGGATATCTTCTTAGCAATCCATTTTTTGTAATACTTTGCAATCCCTTATACGATTGGGTAGCAAGAAATCGAACTAAAATATCAATTCGATTCGGACTAAATGCTTGTAATATCAGCAAATACCGTTAGTTTCTTATATCAATACCACCGAATACACATGTGCAGTCAAGTATCACTTTCTTTGTTGAAATAGGGTTTGCTCTTGTTCTATCATCAATACTTCCAAAGATAGGTGTACCTTTAAGTTCGATTCTACAGTCCTCTGGTAATCGAATATCTATAGAACCAAAAATGGAAGTCATTTCTAGTTTGAAATCTTTATCTGAAATGATAGAATTAGACATATCAACAGTGGCACTTCCAAACAGCGAAAAAACTTCTCCCCTTTCTAAAGAAGCAGAATTTACATTTCTTTCATCACTACTAAATACATTATTAATTTCGAAATTCTTATCTACATTATAGTCATTCAGTGTTCTAGAGCTGTGTTTATTTTTCTTAATTATCATATTTACCCCAATACCAACTAAGGCAAAAGGAAACACTAATTGCCAAACGCTAATGTCGATGATTCTCAATTGTTCAAGTTGTAACAAAGTACCAAACAATGATACGGTAGTCCCAAAAACAAATTTCTTATTAGATATAAGATGAACCCCAAAAAGTATAATCAAAATTGGATACCAATTATGAAAGAATTGGCCAATACTGAAATCCAATACATCAAATGCATTCAATAAATAACCAATCCCAAAGAGGATAAATAAAACTCCTATTACATTCTTTACTGACATATTAATCCTTGTGATTTGCTTCTATATGTTCTAATAATATTTCAGAAATGTCTTTCACTATTACATTTTCTGCACCCGTACTCGCAACACCATCAGTTATCATCGTCATACAAAATGGGCAATTAAGTGCTATTGTTTTTGCACCAGTATCTAATAACTCTTCTGTACGTTCAATATTAATGTGCTTGCCTTCTGTCTCTTCCATGAACATTCTTGCACCACCAGCCCCACAGCAGAACCCTTTATCTTTGTTACGTTGAGGTTCTAATACTGTAAGTCCTGGGATACTCTTTATAGTATTTCTTGGTGAATCATAGTTTTGGTTCAATCTACCCAAATAACAAGAATCGTGCATCACTACACTCAATTCTTTCTTAATGTCATGATTAAATGGAAGTTTACCTTGAGCTATTAATTGATCCAAAAACTCTGAATGATGAATTACTTCATAATTCCCACCTTGATCAGGATATTCATTTTTCAATGTATTGAAACAGTGTGGACAAGTTGTAACTATCTTTTTAACATTATAGTTTCCCATTGTTTCAATATTCATTTTTACAAATGTATCGGCTAAATATTCATTTCCACCACGTCTAGCAGGGTCGCCGTTACAAGATTCTTCTTTACCCAATATAGCAAAATTTATGTTTGCAATATTCATCAAAGTTGCGAACGATTGAGTAATTTTCTTAGATCTATCATCGAAACTACCTGAGCAACCTACCCAGAAGAGTATGTCGAAATCTGGTTTATCAGAAGCTTCTTGTACATCCATTCCTTCTGCCCAATTAGCTCTTTCTTCTTGAGGAAAAGCCCATGGAGCTGCATTATTTTCAATATTATTAAATGCCCCAGCAAGTTCTTGGGGGAATTCAGCTTCCATCATTACTAATGAACGACGCATACCTACTATTACGGGTACATGTTCGATGTTAACAGGGCATTCTTCCATACATGCAGAACAAGTTGTACATTGCCATAGTGCTTCAGGTTTTACATAATCACCAACTAGCTTCTTGTTAAGTATTGTTTGCTCTTCTTCTGTTGGTTGATATTCAGTACCAGCCGCGGTTGCTTCTTTTTGCTTTATCATAATAGGAGCAACATCTTCTGTTCTGTTTCTAACCTGAATTATTATTTCTCTAGGGTCTAATATTTTCCCAGTTTGATTAGCTGGACATACACTAGTACAACGACCACAGTGAGTACATGTATAACCATCCATTATTGATTTCCAAGAAAGGTCATCTATATCGACAATACCAAATTTCTCAGCAGTTTCATCTTCAAAATCTATAGGTTCTAATTTATTTGTTGGGCCAATATTTGAAAAGAAAACATTAAGCACTGATGTAAGTACATGTAAGTGTTTAGAATATGGAAGAAAGTTCATAAATGCTAGTATCAGAATTATATGCAGCCACCATCCGATATTATAGATAATCGGAGCAGCAGAAGTACTGATAATAGTGGATAATGCAGATGCTAATGGATTAACTGCCCAAGATGGATGTGTACCCATTGCTATCATTGCTGCATTTTCAAATAGTAAAGAAGTTACAATGAAGAAGATTGTCAATAGTATAGCAAAAGCTTCTACTTTCTCATCTTTATCTTTCGGTAATCTTTCTATTTTAAGTACATAACGTCTATAAATTGCACCAGAGACCGCGAGCATGATTAAAGCAATAAACACATCCGTTAGTATTGTAATAACACTATATATTGGACCTAAGTAGTTGAATATATTTATAATACCGAATCCAGTTAGTACTGAATTTGCTGCGGAGAATAATAATATTAAAAATCCCCAGAAAATACCAGCGTGTATTGGTCCAGCCTTTTTATCTCTAAGTATCTTCTTCTGAGCTATTGCTACAATCAATGTTTGCTTTATTCTCGCACCAATATTATCGAAACGATTATCAGCTTTACCCAGCTTAAGCCAGCTAATTAATCTGTTTACATTCTTCGCAAAGAAGATTGCTGCTGCCGTAAATACTATAAGAAATGCTATGTTTTTTATTCCAAATTCGAACATATAATTATCAATCTTAATTTAACTTCATTTTAATATTTTAAAATAAATCTATTTTTCATTAATCTCAATGATTTGTTGAAAAACTGATTTAATTCCTTCCTACATATTCCGTCTGTACTGTCCGCCAACTTGGTAAAGTGCAGCAGAGATTTGACCTAATGAACATACTTTTGTAGCATCCATTAGTTCTTCGAAAGTATTTCTATTCTCAATCGCAGCTTTTTTCAACTTTCTAATTGCTTCGCCTGAAACTGATTTATTTCTTTCTTTGAATAGATTTAAAGTTGTAATCGCGTACTCTTTTTCTTCGGTAGTTGAGCGTATTACTTCTTTTGGTATTATAGTAGGAGAGCCATTCGGGTCCAGGTATGTATTTACACCTATTAGCGGCAACTCACCGCTGTGTTTCTTATGTTCGTAATACATTGACTCTTCTTGGATTTTCGAACGCTGATACATCCTCTCCATTGCTCCGAGCACACCGCCTCTTTCAGAAATACTTTGGAATTCTGTCAGCACGGCTTGTTCTACCAAATCAGTTAGTTCTTCTATTATGAATGAACCTTGTATTGGATTCTCGTTTTTAGCAAGTCCCAATTCCTTGTTAATAATCATCTGTATTGCTATTGCTCTTCTTACACTTTCCTCTGTTGGAGTTGTAATTGCTTCGTCATAAGCGTTTGTGTGTAATGAATTACAGTTATCAAATATAGCGTAAAGTGCTTGCAATGTTGTTCTAATATCATTGAAGGCAATTTCTTGTGCGTGAAGTGAACGACCAGAAGTTTGGATATGGTATTTCAATTTCTGAGAACGTGAGTCTCCCCCATATTTGTACTTCATTGCTTTCGCCCAGATTCTTCTTGCTACACGGCCAATTACAGAGTATTCTGCATCAACTCCGTTTGAGAAAAAGAAAGATAGATTTGGTGCAAAGTCATCGATGTGCATACCACGACTCAAATAATATTCAACGTAAGTGAATCCATTTGAAAGCGTTAATGCTAATTGAGTAATTGGATTAGCACCAGCTTCGGCTATATGATAACCAGAAATAGATACTGAATAGAAATTCCTTACAGATTCATCAATGAAATATTGCTGAATATCACCCATCATTCTAAGTGCAAATTCAGTCGAAAAAATACAAGTATTTTGTGCTTGATCTTCTTTCAGGATATCAGCTTGGACAGTTCCACGTACTTTATTTAGAGTGGCTGATTTGATTTTATCATAGATTTCTTTGTCTAATACTTCATCGCCAGTCACACCCAATAACATAAGACCTAATCCATTATTAGTTTTAGGTAATTCACCATTATAAGTTGGTCGTGCTATTCCTTTTTCTTTGTATATAGAATTGATTTTTTTCTCAACTTCCGCTTCTAAACCATTGGCTTTTATATATATTTCACATTGCTGATCTATAGCCGCATTCATGAAAAAGCCTAGTAACATTGGAGCTGGGCCATTGATTGTCATAGATACAGATGTCATAGGACTAGATAAATCAAATCCAGAATATAGTTTCTTTGCATCATCTAGAGTTGCTATACTTACACCTGAATTCCCAATTTTACCATAGATATCAGGTCTGTGGTCAGGGTCTTCTCCGTATAAAGTAACAGAGTCAAATGCAGTAGATAATCTCTTAGCATCCATATCCGAAGAGACATAATGGAAACGTCTGTTCGTTCTTTCTGGACCACCTTCTCCAGCAAACATACGAGTAGGATCTTCATTAACCCTTTTCAGTGGGAAAACCCCAGCTGAATAAGGGAAGAATCCAGGAGCGTTTTCTGTCAATACCCAGCGAAGTATATCTCCCCAATCTTTGTATTTAGGTAAAGATATCTTTGGAATCTTTGTTCCCGCTAATGAAATAGTATATAAGTCCTGTTCAATTATCTTATCTCTAACCTTAAATTGGTACTTATCAGCCTTGTATCTAGCGACTGTTTTTTCCCAATCGTCTATTGTCTTCTTGCATTCAGGGTCTAACTGAGCACTTAGCTTTTTGAACTCATTTATCAGCTCATTCAGATAACCAGGTGCTTCTTTCTTAGTTTCTATTGCGGTTACCACACCGTCTTCTTCTTCAACCTTGATTTTCTTTTCACCGATAGATTCATTTATAATCTCAATTGTACCACTCAATTGATACATTTTTCTTGCTATCGTGCTTTGCTTTTCAATAAATTCATCATATTGCGCACTACTCTCTTTTATCTCAGATAAATAGCGAACTCTATCTGGAGGAATAATGAATATTTTCTTGGACATTTCTTCTGATATTTCAAAAGTACTTGTTAGATGCTCAACACCAGTTTTAGCAACTAATGTATCTATCAAATTCTTATATAATACGTTAGTCCCTGGGTCATTGAATTGTGATGCAATTGTACCAAAAACTGGAATCTTTTCATCAGGAGTATCAAAAAGTAAATGATTTCTTTTGAATTGCTTTTTTACGTCTCTAAGAGCATCTTGCGAGCCACGCTTATCAAACTTGTTTATGGCAATTACATCAGCGAAATCAAGCATATCAATTTTCTCTAACTGGGTTGCTGCTCCATACTCCGCAGTCATCACATACATTGAAGCATCTGAATGCTCTACAATCTCAGTATCTGACTGACCTATTCCAGAAGTCTCAACTATTATCATATCGAAGTTTGCGGCTTTGCATATATCAATAGCGTGTTGAACGTGCTTACTCATCGCTAGATTAGATTGTCTAGTGGCTAACGAACGCATATAAACTCTATCATTATCGATAGAATTCATTCTGATTCTATCTCCGAGTAGTGCTCCACCAGTCTTTCTTTTAGATGGGTCAATCGATATAACTGCAATTGATTTATCCTCAAAATCCATCAAAAAGCGTCTAACTAACTCATCAATAAGTGATGATTTACCTGCACCACCTGTCCCCGTTATACCAAGGATAGGGATAGTTCTGCTAATCTTAGCTAGTACTTTATCTTGTATTTTATCGTAATCTGATTCGTAATTCTCAGCTGCCGTGATTAACTTACCTAATGCTTTAGAATTAGCTGGGCTTAGTTGCTCTAATGACTCATTGATTATTTGTTCAGTATTTTCATTATTTACTTTTAGAGTAGAAAAATCACAACCTTTGATAACATCATTAATCATTCCTTGTAATCCCATAGAACGACCGTCATCGGGGGAATAAACTCTGTCTATACCATAAGCTTCTAGCTCCTCTATTTCCTCAGGAAGGATAGTACCACCGCCGCCTGCGTATATCTTTATGTTTGCACCACGCTCTTTTATAAGGTCATACATATACTTTAGGTACTCAGTATGTCCTCCTTGATAAGAAGTTAGGGCGATTCCCTGAGCATCTTCTTGTATTGCACAATCTACGATTTCTGCAACGCTCCTATTGTGTCCTAGATGGATAACTTCGGCACCTGTCGATTGCAAAATTCTTCGCATAATGTTAATCGCGACGTCGTGTCCATCGAATAGCGAAGCTGCTGTAACAATACGGATGTGATGTTGAGGCTTGTAAACTTGTATTTCTTGCATTTGAGTCATCTTTTCTTGCTTTTTTTATTTTCTAATCCCTACTAAAATATGGATTTTCTTATTCAATTTCTAATCACTAGAAGCATCTATTTAGACAATATTAACAACTTCTTGAAGTCTTCTCCAATAAATCTTAACTTTGCAATCAACTTTCACTGAAATACTGAATAATTATGAAAAAAATCATCATTCTGACCCTAGCGAACCTTTTACTCCTACTAGTGAGCTCTCATCGCCTACTAGCGGACGATTACGACCCTTATCCTGACAATAACCGAACACTAGAATTCGCTGTTAATGGTGGGTATAGCATAATCACTCACGAAAAAGCTATTTTCTGGGATAACGGATTCAATTTCGGGCTTGGTTTTAACTATAATCTTAGTGAAGATTACCTAATTGGTCTTACCGCTAACTACTTAGCCTACTATCCGAGGCCTGAAATATCACAAATTGACAGAGAATACCGTTACGACATCTACCCTCTTATACTAAATTTCCAAAATAAACTTGGAGAAATGAACGAACTGGAAATATATGCTGGTATCGGGCTCGCATACATCTACGGTGAGTACATAGTCGATGATATTCAGTACACCACAAACCAACTTCGCTACCGTCTTAGAAACAAATACGCAACAAACGGCTTCGGCATTATCCCTAATATCAAGGCTCGCTCACCTTTTGGTCAAAGCCTTGCCGTAGATATCTCCCTCGATTATAATATTATATTCATGGAGTCCCGAAACGGTGCCGAACTATCGCTAGACCACATAAACGCAAAGCTAGCATTGGTTTATATTTTTTAAAATATGGCGGGTCGCTGAGCGGAGCCGAAGCGTCGCCCCCTCAAATGCATGTCATTCCGAGCGTAGCGTGGGAATCTCTATAATTCTGCTTCATTCCGTGGGATTGCCACGTCACTTCGTTCCTCGCAGTGACACTAAAATCCCCTCGCCGACCCTAATCGCTCACTAGCGAAGGGTTTTCGCTTTCTCAAATACTATTAATTCTGTGGATGCGGGTTACATTACTTAGCAATTCATAGGAATCGACATTGTAAAGGTTTTTTGCGAAATAATGTTTGATATCTGCGTCAGTTAGCATGTGCTTACCGACCGATACAACTGGAAATTGGACTTTTGCATAGCCTGTGGTGAAAGCTAGTGTCTTTTTCTCGACTTCTTGTCCATAGTCATCATTGGCTAGTTCATCTTTGTAATAATTTGCAAGAGCTCTTATCTTTCTCCATTCGTCCTCATCGATCTCTTCTATAGTACTTACTTTATCTGATGAGACTACTTTGACTAACATAATATGATTATAAGTCTGAAATTCTGAGAATAGTATGAGATTTATTGGTGTGTCGCCCCCTGGTACTATCAATGCGTCGTATTCTGAGCATCTTTCTTGTAGTTTTTCTTTGACAAACCTCACAGAATGGAAGTTTATCATTCGCCGCTTGGTGCGTTCTATAGCTTGTATCTTCGATGTGGTGCCTGCTCTCTTGGGCCATCTCTCTAGCGTTCGAATTACATAGTCTTTTAGTTCTAACATACTGTCCTCAATGTTTTTTACTTACTATCGAATGACATATTCTAAATCTAGTGAATCCCCTTCGTTTACTAGAATATCTCTTTCGCTCCATAGTTAGTCTGAATCGCTCTCTAGTTAATCAATTTCGTTTCCTTGTTTATCTATTACGTACACAAATTTCTTATGTGACTCTACAAAACCTTCTCTTAAGTAAAACTTATGAGACCCAGCCCTTTCTATATTAGAACTCAACTCCAGCTGATGAACCTTTATTACCTTACTTAGCATCTTTATCTTGTCCAAAAGCAACTTTCCGACTCCTAGATTCCTCTTTTCGGGTCTTACATACATCTCTAGTATCTCTCCAACCTTCTTACCGCCGTGATGAAGAAGCAAACGTGAGTTAAAACTCAAGTATCCTATCACTTCCGACTCATATTCGGCTACCAAATATATATTATTGGGGTTTACAACATTCATCATGAATGCCTTATTGAAAGTCTCTCTATCAAAATCCTCACCTACTAAATCACAAAGGAAATCAAAGATCGATTTTATATCGTTTAATACTGCCTTTCGGACGGATAATCCGTCGTGTAAATCTTCTACCATATTATTCTATACCTCCTCCGTGTATTCATAATTAATTGTACCCTATGAAATGACCCATCAATTTATATTTTATTGTTTAACTATATCAGATTACTGATACTAGCTGTCTCAAAGACCACGGTCACTGTGTGGAGTCGAAGTACCGCCCTCTAGCTAATTTACTTTATATACAAATTTCTTATGTGTCTCTACAAATTTCTCTTTTACGTAGAACTGATGCTTATGCTCGCGATGTCGATAAGATGATACTTCTAATTGGATTATACTTTTCATCCTCATAACTGATTTCAAATTGTCTAGAAGAGTCCTTCCAACTCCTAGATTCCTTATCTCGGGTTCTACATAGAACTCTTGTATAGTTCCAACTCGCTTACCGCTCAGTCGCAATAATATATCACTATGGCAACTCACAAATCCTACTACTTCTGATAAATATTCAGCGACTAGATAAACATTATAAGGGTCATTTAGATTAGATAAATAGCCCTTTTGGAAACTTCCGTACTCTAGTTCCTGTTCTTCTAAGTCACAAACGAATTTGTAAATGATTCTACAATCATTACTTGAGGCCTTTCTAACTTTAATATCTTCATTAATTGAATTACTCATAACTATTTACCTCTTATTAATTAGATAATTATAATTACCAATATAAAACTATTCTATTCTATTACCTATTTAATTTAGATAAAAGACTAGTAGATGACATTCGCCCACTCGCTGACCCTAATCGCACACTAGTTACTTAGTTACTATTATAGGAATACAACTATCGTTATTTTTCTCACGCAAAACTCTCACCAAATATGCACCAGCGGGTTTATCAGTTAGATCTATAGTTAAACTATGTTCACCGGCTTCAAGTATTTCCTTAAATAATGAATCTAGTTTAAAAGTAGTGAAATCATCATAAGTACCTAAACCCCTAGAAATCAAACTATCTTTCAAAGATTTGCTTAGCAAGGCGGTCTCCAATGTTATTTCTACCTCTTGTGGTTGTAGTACATTGAAGTTAATAACAGTTTGAACTTTACTTATATTAGGCTTGGCTACTATCCGATATTCTTCGCTATTGCTACAGAGTGCATCGTCTATACTATAAGTACCTAAAGTATCGTTAGTATTTCCTACTATATCTGTTTCTATTATTCCGTTTATTGTAACAAACCTTGCGTCCACCGTATCTTTGTCAACGATGTCTGGTGTGGTTACTTTGTCGTCGCTACAACCCCATACTGCCGCTAGGCAAAGGGCTACTATTATATATTTCTTCATAATAACTCCATTATAATTAAATTTATCCCCAAAATTAGGGCTTTTATTGTCTAGTTAATCTCTTCCGCCCACTCAAAGACCACGGTCGCTGTGCGGAGTCGAAGTGCCGCCCACTAGAACGCAGTGCTCGCCCACTCGCGAACCCTAATCGCTCCCTAGTTTACCAAGCCAAAGGAATGGTAGAGGGTTTTCGGTGTCTTATTTATCATTATTATTCTTAAGTATCTTATCTAATGTTTTAAAAATATTGATTAAACTATTGTAAAGTTGAATACTATCCTTTGAAATAATTAATGAATTTGATTTAAACTCATCAAAAGTCATATTCAGTTTACTTTCAAGCCAACTTATATCATGTTGGAATGGTTTACCCTCTAATTTCTTTAAATACTCATTAATATCTTTTATGTAATCATAATAGTTATAGTCAATACAGTATACTAATGCTGCCAGATAAGAATCTAGTGCTCGGTCATAAGCATTATTCATAAAACTTATAGCAGCGCTATTTATATTAAATAATATAAGTGTATTCCTATAAATTTTATCCATTTTTGGAGATAAAGTTTTAGTTAATTTATTTTCTATTTCTTCACTTTTATTCTTTAATGCAATAACAATTCTGTCATCTATACTCTCTTGAAAACGTCTGTTTTCATTCCGAATGTGATCAATTTCTCTATTTAATCTAGATTCATTTCTTTCATTATCATTTTTAATGTCTTGTTTTATTTTTTCTAATTCTTCTTTATTCTTTTTGGGGATAATATAACCAAATAAGGCAATCCCAATTGTTAAGAGAGTAAGAAAAATAGTAATATAAATATTATAACTTGATTGGGCAGTATCTAAAATTCTTAGAACATCTTTCTCTGTTAGAAAACCACTGCTATTTTCAATATAAACTGTATTTATTTTATTAAAGACTGTATCTATTCTAGCTAAACTATCTACTAGCATAACACTTCCCCCGCCGATACTTCGACTTCGCTCAGTAACCAAGCTCCACTAGGGTGCGAGACGACCATTAAGAAGGGCGATGTGGCTTCACTAGTGGGCGAAGTGTCCATTCCAAATGGCGAGATGACCATTCCAAACGCCGAGGAGGGGTAAGAAGACGGCGAGAAGGACTGGGAAAGTGGCGAGATGCCCTGGGACAATAGTTTTAATCGGTGTTTTGTGTTTTGCATGGGTTTCCTCGTGAAAAAATGTTTTTCAATTTAAGATATTTTTTTTAATTTTACAATATGTTCAACCATTTATAGGTGTTATCATGGCTGCTATCAAGAAAATAGAGCGTGATTATAACTTGGAAGACTTGGATATGCTTCAGTTAGCACAGGTTTTTCATGACAATTTTATCATAGATAAGACGGCGTTTACGGCGGCGTTTCCGATATTGGCTGACCCTTTTGCGGCGAATTTCCAAACGGCTATAGATACGGCGGACGATATACCGTCGGGCGGTGAAGTGGATTCGGAGATTGCTGTGATAACTGAGGAACTGAATGCGAAGATGCCGGAAGCGCGTGCTGCGTTGCAGAAGTTGTTTACTTATACGGAGATAACGTGGAATTCGGAGGCGAAGACTAATTCGTTTGGGAAGAATAAGTACGAGAAGGCGCGGCAATCGCAGTTGAAGATAAAGGAGCTGTTGGAGTTGGCTCACAGGCAAGCGGAGATAACGACGAACAAGACGCCACTGATAGCGGCGGGCTATACGCAAGCGGACATAGACGAGTTGGAGACGCTGATGGACGAGATAGATGAGCTGAATAGGGATCAGGAGTTGGCGCTATCGGATAGGGGGACTAAGACGGAGGTTCGCGTGACGGCGATGAACGCTGTCTGGGAGTTTATGAGGCAAATCAATAAGACTAGCAAGGTGGTTTTTGTGGACTCGCCAGCTAAGTTGGATATGTATCTGCTTTATCCGACGTCGAGCAGTAGTTTGCCGAAGGTGCAGAACCTAGAGGCGACGGTGGATGCGGGCCCTCCGATGGTGGCGGAGCTTACTTGGGATGCGGTGGTCGATGCCCCGGAATACCAAGTGTTCATGTCGCAGGTGGCGGTGGGTCAACCGGCAGGCACATACGATTGGGTGGCAGGCACTATATTTACCAATTGGAACCAACCGATAGTCTATGGGTTTAGATTTTGGTTCAAGGTGCGCGCAATCGATGAGCCGACGACGGGTGCATTCAGCGATGCGGTGTTCGTAGAGCCCTAGGGGGCGAACTTAGTCGGCGAGTTACCGTATATTATGTTTTAGTAATCATAAACAATTAGGAGTTAGTTATGAAAAAGGTTTTAGTGATATTAATGTTGATTTTTGCTTTCGGATGTAGCGATGATGCGACTGGGCCGGAAGATCACCAATTAGTCGGAGTATGGAAGACGACCTCTACAGTTTACAACGATGATGATGGAACTTATGTAGATGTCTTATTAATCATTGAATTTTTTAATACTGGATCTTTTAGGATCAGAAATGAACAACCAGAAGAGTTGATATTTGATGAGAAAGGTACATATGAGATTTCTGATGATGTTATGACTATTAAGAATCTAAAATGTGAAAATACAGAAGGCAAATATAAGTTTGAGTTTAGAGATAACGGGGTAGAATTTACTCTAATAGAAGATGAATGTAATTATAATTCTTTATTAACTACCTTTTTCCTAGATTATGATTTTGTAGATGAGGAATAATAGAGCAGAAATAATTCACAAGAAGGCGAGGACGGTGTTCTTGCCTTTTTTTATGGGTGAAAGGTGGGCAGTTTACTTCTATAAGCTCGGTGACCGAGTCGGATATTGGTTTATTATTAATAAAAAAACCCACATAGAGGTTATCTATATGGGTTTGAAGGTTTTCTAGGGGGCGTTATTGCTTCGCTAGGGAGCGAGAATTACATTCTAGTCGATTAGAATACGTTAAAGCTATTCGCAGTAGGCGTTTCAGTAGAGTAATCGTAGAATCCGTTGCCCGTTTTTCTTCCATAATTGCCCGAAGCCACTATTTTCTTAAGCAATGGACATGGTCTGTACTTCGGATCAGCCAAATCTGTGTGCAATACTTCTAGTATAGCAAGGCATGTGTCCAATCCGATGAAGTCAGCTAATAGCAAGGGACCCATAGGGTGCGAAAAGCCAAGCTTAGCGACTGTATCGATACCGTCAACAGTCCCCACGCCTTCCATCAGTGCAAAACATGCTTCATTGATAAACGGAAGAAGGATACGATTAGCGATAAAGCCTGGGAAATCATTAGCCAAGACAGGAGTTTTGCCGATTTTAACAGTCATAGCGTGTATCGTGTTATAGACTTCGTCGCTCGTCTTAAGCCCACGGATTAGCTCTACTAACTTCATCACTGGCACGGGATTCATAAAGTGCATACCAACGACTTTATCGGGTCTTTGGGTAGCGGCTGCGATTTCCGTGATTGAGATTGTAGAAGTATTAGAAGCGAGAATAGCATCCTTGTTGATTATATTGTCTAGATTTTTGAAGATTTTGAATTTCAGGTCTTTGTTTTCAGTAACCGCTTCTATGACAAGTTGTACATCTGCCCCATCTTCTTGGTTCGTTGTACCAGTTATTTTAGCCAGTGTAGCTTGTTTTTGCTCTTCTGTAATTCTTTCTTTAGATACCATTCTGGAAAGGTTTTTATCTATAGTAGCTAGGCCTTTGTCAAGACTAGCTTGATGCAAATCGCATAATATTACTTCATATCCAGTAGCGGCTAATACGTGTGCAATACCGTTGCCCATTTGACCAGCACCGAGTACCATTATTTTGCTTATATTCATCTCTTATCCTTATATATTTTAATTAGTTATTTCTTTTACTTGACAAATTGAATAGACGACAATCGATTCACTTTTACCCATTGAGTCTTGCTTCTCGTTTGTTGTCGCTTTTATGTTGACTCTATTGTTCTGCAGGCCGAGTAATTTGGCCACCGAGCTCCTGATTTCTTCTTTTAAAGGGGATAGCTTTGGCTTTTCGAGTACGATAGTATTATCCGAGTTGACGAGTTCGAATCCCTTTGCTTTGAGTAAGTCCAGCGTGTATCCGAGCATTACTTTGCTGTCTAGGTTTTTGTTAGCTGATTCGGTGTCTGGGAAGTGCTCGCCTATGTCACCCTCTCCTATTGAACCCAATATAGCATCGATGATAGCGTGCAAAAGTACATCGCCATCGCTATGAGCTAAAGTGCCTATTGGAGATTCTATTTCCACACCACCCAATATTAATGATTCACCTTCGACTAATCGATGTAAATCGTAACCAAAACCAACCATTTTGCTATTTTACATTCTTAATAAAACACAATTTAAAAAAATATGTTTGAAATTGATAGTAATACCATTTCAGTAAGTCAACTAACTCAGAAAATAAAGTCAGTCTTAGAAGAGGATTTTTCTCGCATAGAAGTTGTAGGAGAGATTTCCAACTTTACAGCAGCATCGTCTGGTCACAAGTATTTTACACTGAAAGATAGTAATGCACAAATATCAGCAGTTATGTGGAAGTCCACTAACGTTTCATTTCCGATCGAAAATGGAATGAAGGTGAACGCGAAAGGCTCTATTTCTGTGTATCCACCTCGCGGTAGTTATCAGTTAACAGTAACATCTATGCGCCCTCAAGGAGTTGGAGATCTATATTTAGCTTATGAGAAGTTGAAGAAGGACTTGCTGGAGTTGGGATATTTTTCAGCAGAGAATAAGAAGAAATGGCCGATAATACCACAAAGAATTGGGGTGTCAACCTCCCCTACTGGTGCGGCAATCCAAGATATACTATCGACATTGGAGCGAAGAGCACCTTTTGCTGAAGTTTACGTTTACCCTGTTATGGTACAAGGGAATGGCTCAGAAAAAGAGATAGCAAATGCTATTATAGAATTAGACAAATTAGATTTAGATGTAATTATCATCGGTCGTGGTGGTGGCTCAATTGAGGACTTGTGGTCTTATAATACTCGCGAGGTAGCGGAAGCTATTCATAATGCAAAAACACCAATTGTAGCTGGAGTGGGACACGAAACTGATACAACAATAGCCGATTTGGTAGCTGACCATAGAGCTCCTACACCAACTGGAGCAGCTGAGATAGTGTCAATTAATACGATTGATATAATCAGACAGACTTTAGATGAAAATCAATTGGCTATGTCTAACTTGATTAACTATTCTATTAGCAATTGGAAAAAAGAAATTAACAGTAGGTTCGATAGATTAAAATCATCTGGAATCAAGGGAAGCTTAGATATGATAAAAATCCAGCTTGATAATTCTGAAAAGCACCTACGTAGACAGATGTTGTTGAGTTTGCAAAACAAAAAGACCCATATACAGAATTACGAAAATGTAATAACAAAGATGAATCCAGCATTACCATTAGAAAAGGGTTATGCAATGATACTTAAGAATGGTGAAAGAGTAAAAGCAACCGAAATATTATCAAAAGGTGATTCGGTAAAAATAATAAGAAC
Organism: Ignavibacteriae bacterium HGW-Ignavibacteriae-4; assembly: GCA_002839765.1. Taxonomy (GTDB): domain Bacteria; phylum Bacteroidota; class Ignavibacteria; order Kapaibacteriales; family UBA2268; genus PGYR01. The sequence continues at coordinate 1,394 of PGYR01000046.1, read as the reverse complement.
TAATAATGAAAATACAGCAATAATTGAGGGTTAGAATGTCTAAGAAATTCGAATTAGAAAAACAGATGAGCTCATTAGATTCTATAATATCAAACTTAGAATCAGATGAATTAACTCTAGAAAATCAACTACTAGAGTACGAGAATGGTATGAAAATAATCAAAGAATGTAGAGAATACATAGAAAAGACTGAGCAAAAGATTATAGATTTATCTAAGTAACAATTAATCTATATATTTTACAAGATCAGGTGGCAAGTAAGGATTCTCAAGAATTTCTTTATAGACTTGCCATTTTTTGTTAATATCTGTACCAGCTTTCTTATTAATATATTTCTCAACTAGTTTTTTACCAGCAGTGTAGTTGATTATGTAGGATCGATATCTACGAATGAAATCTAATCTTCTATAAGAGCTCTTTTCACTCTCAAGCCCGTATTTTTGGATGTATTGTAGTGCTACTTCATTTGTGATTTTTTTATCAATATAGTCACGTGCGATAGTGATTTGAACTTCATCCAGCTTGCTTAATAATTCTAATAAGTTAAAATATTTTTTTAGTTCATCATAGGTATAATTATATTTTCCGGTTATCTCACTTCTTATAAACTCAATTTTCTTGTCTCCAGGAAAGACTAAATCATTCCCATAAACAGCGGTTCCTTCAGCTAGAAACGAAACAGGAGAAAACAAAGTATAAATACTAAACTCAACAAAGCCACTATCTTGGTAATACATTTTCTCTCTCAGAGAGTAATAAACGTGATGCCCAGGATATGATTCGTGTGCTGCCAAATCAAGAACTCTTTCGAGATGTATCTCTGACTGCGTATTGACTTGAATTAATGATTTGAAATGTCCTTGGTACCAGTTATAAGCACTCCAAGGAGCACCATCAACATATTCAATATGAACAGATTCACTATCAGGTAAATGAATATGTTCACTTGTTATTTTTTTTGCTTTTTCTACCGATTTTCTAAATGCTTCATCAATTTTGGAAAATTTTATTTTAAATTTTTCTCTGTATTTGGCCAACTTAATAGGCAGTTCTTCATCACCAACTAAATAATTATCTAATTCAACTAGAAGTGAATCAAAGTGACTATATTCCTTTACTTCTGGGGTATATTGATAAATGCTTTCACATTCATCAATGAATGATATTTTTTCATCATTCAGGACTTTTAATCTAGTATAAACTGCATTTACAATTCCAAGTTGATAATTTTTTCTTAATACTAAAGATTCTGTATTGGCATCAATAACTGAAATATCAGACCGCAACAAATTAAATTTCTTCTTTAATTCATCTATATTATACTTTTGAGTAGTATCAATTTGGATATCACCTACATAAGAGTCCACTAAATCTTCGTCTAATGTACCCGCCAT
>PGYR01000045.1:4031-27264 GCA_002839765.1 Ignavibacteriae bacterium HGW-Ignavibacteriae-4 | reverse complement strand
AATGAGTGGAATAATGCAAGTGGGGGTATTAGTTTTATTGGGCAACCTTAACCCACCTAAATCCTCCCTTAACAGGGAGGACTTTCATTGTCATTCTTTTCTCCTGGACTCTTCTAACGCCTACGACGTTATCAGAGTGACACTTTTTACAAAGGGCTAAGTTGGTATCTCACTTCGCAGTGACTTTGAACATTGTTCGTCTGTTTTGAGCTCTACCTTGTTCGGTGTCATTGCTGACTTCTGGTTGGCTATATCCGAATCCTCGATAACGTAACCGACGTTCTTCTATTCCTTTACTTATAAGTGCATCCATTACTGCTTTTGCACGGCGCTCTGATAATTCTTGGTTGAACTCTTCGCCACCTATATTATCAGTATGTCCTTGCACTTCAAGTCGAATAGTTGGCTTGGACATCATAACATCAACAATCTCATCTAGTATTGGTTGAGATTGGACTAATATATCAGCTTTGTTATATTCGAATAATATCGGTCTTTTGAATAGATCACCAAAGTCAGACCACGGAAATAAATCACTTGTGTCATAGTGGTCTATCGCCACCATATTAGAATCTCTACCTGGAATTGTTAGCTCAGAGAATACAGTATGGTATCCCCAATAGTTAGGTGGCTTGTAGCTAATCAGATAGTATTGTCGCAAACTATTGTATATATCACGGATGATGCCTAATAACTCTTGTTTCGATTTTGCTCTGTAGAATCGACCACCAGTGTATCTGGCTAGATAAACTAATTCCTGATCTTGGGAGTAACCGAATGCTACTGTGAATATATGAACGTTTTCTTTTTTAGCATATTCTATAACTTTGCCAATGTCTATTTTAGAGTAATTATCATCACCATCAGTAAAGAGTACTAGTACTCGTGGATCATCTTTGCTTGTATGGCTAAGTAGCTTTATATTCTCTACAACTGCATTCCTCATTGCTGAGAACAATCCTTTATTCTGGTCTTTTTTAGCATTGAATAGTTGACGTAATCGGTTTGTATCATTATCCAAAGGTACTTTTAGGTCAAATTTATTATTGAAACTACTGATACCTATATTGTCATAAGAATACTTTTCGTCAATTAGCATGTTTGTACCCATGTGAATGATATCCAGCACCGGTTCCATAGAGCCACTGTAATCTATAGTTAGCATCAGATTATATGGAATTGAATCACCCTTTCCGTACTCTCGCACAGTAAATTCGGGTACATTGACCATTCGTTTTTTGTATAGCTTACCTAACTCTTCATCTAATTTAGTGAAGTAAGTTATATCGGGGTTTTGTTTGTATGGATTCGCCATTTGTGTAGCGAAATTACCGAGTGAGTCATATACTCTGGTGAAAAGGCGTATCTCTTTGGGGTAATCGTCTATTTCTAATCTGAAAATATCGTATATCAGCTTATTCGGATCGAGCGAATCTATCGGCTTACTGTCCGATATGTATATATTATCATAGTCCACGCTATCCGCAACGGCGAAATCGTCGTCTATGTCTTGTTGCATTTCAAAACCTTTGGGCTTTTCACGGCTTCCACAAGATACAATTATCAATCCGAGCAATATGAGTAATAGATTTTTCTTCATCTAGATTATAGCTTTATCCCCATCGCCATACCATCGCCAACTGTAACTAAGCAGCTATCATATAATGGACTATTTTTCAGTATTTGGTTCATCTCTTGTATTGCTTTTACGTTCCCAGGTTCGCTTTTCGGGTTGGGTTCTGCTATGTGACCGAAGCCAAGTGCATTGTCAGCCGCGAATACACCACCCTTCCGAATGTGTGGAGTCGTTAACTCGAAGTAAGTTTTATATCCTTTCTTATCTGCATCAACAAACACAAAATCTAATTCAAATTCTGGTTTCCAATCTGCAAGGAAGTCTTTCGCATCTGCATTAATAACTTCTATTTTATCTGCTAGTCCAGCTTTTTCTGCCATCTTCTCGATGAATCTTGCATTCTTATCGAATATTTCTACAGCTATTAATTTACCACCTTCGGGTAAGGCTCTAGCCATAGTAATAGCTGAATATCCAGCAAGTGAGCCGATTTCCAGTACATATTTCGCATTGATAGATTTTAGAAAAAACTGCAAGAACTTTCCTTGCTCTTCCGAAATACAAATCTCAGGAATTCCAGCTTCTTTCGCATCTAGTTTTAATTGTCTTAGAAATTCATCTTCTGACGAGAAGTTTTTACGCAAATATTGGTAAATCTCTTCTGTTACTTGAGTAGGACTTGATGACATTGTTTCCTCATTTTCGGTTTTATATTATTATTACGGGCGTGTGCCTAATCGTACGTTCACGTTGATACCATGTTGGTCGATTTTCTCTACGAAAGAGCCCAAATTATACATTACGCTGTCTAGGCGTTGAGCCAATTTCTTGTCGTAAAGTAGTTTATTAAGCAATGATTCGTTGCTCTGAATGTCTTCAATTATCTTTCGAACATCAGCAGCAATTTTAGATACATCTTCCCAGCTATTATCAACTTTGTCAATTAGTGTTACGGCTTTTTCGGATACCTGTTTCATATCTGCGATTATTCGTTCTATATTAGGCTTTTGTTCCTTTACAGCGGAGTTCAATTCTCTTGATAATTCTGAAAGATTGGCAATACTTGAGTTGATAGCTCCTTCGTTGCGAGCAACTAAATCGTTTATTCTCACCATTGCTTCAGATGCATTAGTTATTGTAATACGCAAATCGTTCATTAGTACTTTATCGCCTAATATACCATTTGCATTGACTATCAGGGTATCTAGTCCTCTAACTATTCGTTTTAGGTCAACACTAACTTCTCCTACATCTGCTATCAAATCTCCTAAATCAGCAGCAGTTTTACCTCTGATTATGTGATTAGAAGTAATAGATTCAGAAGCAATACCAGGGAAAACCTCTAGCTTTTTACCACCAGTTATCTCAAGTATAGAGATACGTGCAGTAGCGTCTATATGAATATCATCTATTCCATCAATATTAGCTGTGACTAGTACAGAATCATTTTTATTCTCGACTTTGGTGACAGAGCCACGCTCTACACCGTTGACTACCACGGGAGAGGAGGGCTTGATACCACCGGAACTAGGGAACATGAACTGTATAGTTTTTTGTTGACCACTAAGAGAAAAACTCTCGCCAAGCATAACGCCGACTATTAGCATTACCACGCCTGCTAGTGCAACTAGACCTACTATTAACTCTTTCTTTTTATCAGGATTCATATTCTTTGTTTTTCGTTTTAAGTCTTACTTTTTTTGCTTTAAATATAGCATATCTATGCAAATTACTAATTTCTTATGTTTTTATGATATTATTAGTGGAAATAATATATTTTTGAGGCTATACACTATAAATCCGTGAAATAATTTAGTTCATCTATTTTGTGATTCGGACAAAGTTATTGGCTTCGGTCATCACAAAGACTTACTTACTAAGTAATATAATGTTATTAGTAGTATGCAATACGCATCTTTGCTTAATGATAAATTAATGTAGGTGTTACAAAAGTAGGTAGCCTACTTATCGCCTTTGAGGAGTAGATTTTTGAGGGCGTTTATATTCTTTTTCTCATCTTCCGAATAATGCTTTGCAGCGTAGCCACTCATTCCGGAATTCTTATCTTTTATATTGATTTTAGGAGTGCTTTTCTCGGCTTCGGTACGTTTGTATTTTTCTTCGGGTATATAGCCGAGTTCTTTATCAGAGAAAGGTTTATGTGATTTGAGTAATTCCAATTTTTCGATGCCGAATACATCTTTTAACTTCTCTTCTAATGTTGCTTTCGAATATGGCTTAGATATAAAATGGTTAGAACCAGCTCTTACTACTCTTGCTATTATATCTACGTCCGTAACTCCAGAGCCAACTAAGACAGGTATATCTTGTGTAGTTTTTATGGCTTTTAGAATTTTTAGCACAGAAACTCCGTCTAGCTCTCGCATCAGAATATCCAAAACTATTAGTGATGGGATATGTTCTACTGCTAGTGCTATACCGTTGAATCCGTCAGAGGCTGTATAAATCTCATCAAAACCATATTGTTTTAGGTTTTTGAGCATTATCCTCTGCATCCATACATCATCGTCTATTATTAGAGCCGTGTGCATCTATTCTTTCTTTTTATTATGAATTGCCAAATGTTCCAATTTATTTTTTACTGAGCCTAATGAGCTGATAGTTGTATTTTTCAACAAGTCCTTCAACATATCAAATTCAACGTTTGAAGATTCTTTATTAGTCTCTGCTATTTTATCGTATATTTCTTTTCTATGGACAGCGATACTCTTAGGTGCGTTTATACCTAGTCGAACTACTCCTCTGTCATAACTGATTACTGTTATTTCTATTGAGTTCCCTATCGTGACTACTTCACCAACTTTTCTTGAAAGTACTAGCATACTATACCTCTTCGCTAGTAGTGTGAATTACTGGTTGTTTCGTCGAGTACTTGTCCGAAGACATCACTATCTGCCTACCTTCTCTGGTCTCTACTCCTAGTACTAGTGGAGCTTTCATATTAGCAGTCATTACTCGTTCTTTGTTACCCAAAGTTATAACTACGAAAGCAGCTTCCGTTTCCAAATCAATACTTTTACCAGGGTTGTATTTTATGTCAACAATCCAAGGATTAATAAGAGGGAATCCGATAGTAGGATCATCTATTGATATAAGCCATCTGAGAGGTTCTGTTTCCTCATGATTAATCAAGACGAAATTATTAAAATTCTCGAATCCTAATAAACCATCTGGAAAATGAAAAATTTTATCATTCTCGATTTCTATCTCTCCGAAATGAAGAGTCTTGATTTTTAATAAAGTAACTTCCTGTTTTTCCATCCCAAAATCCTTTTTGATATTTAGCAACCTAATAAATAATAAGTAATTAAAGCTGTCTTAAAAATACAATTGCAATTATCTTGCCAAATTTATTACTTTTTATTCATATCTCTATACTTATCGGATAGAATCTGCTATTTCTAAAGGCAATTTAGATAATTTATTCGAATTAAGCACAAATTCAATAAATTGTGTTATGAAAAAGAACACAAGAATATTACTTTCTCTAGCAAGTGGATTATTGCTAGTATTAGCTTTTCCACCGATGCCATTTTACTTTTTAGGATTTATTTCTTTCATACCTTTATTGTATTTACTAGATAATACTAAGAAGTTCTACTTTTGGAATACTTATGCTACTTTCTTTATTTACCAGATAGGGACTTTATGGTGGATTAGTAGCTTCCAAGAGAAAACGGATCCGTTTCTTATGGCTTCTGGGTTTGTCCTCGATGTATTCCACCCATTCTACTTTATGATTCCAATCATCTTGTGGCTGGTCATTAGGATAAGAATGCCACGCCGATTATCGCTTTACCTGTTCCCATTTATATGGGCAACTTTTGAGTGGTCCCGGTCTCTTACGGAATTTTCTTTTCCTTGGATATCTGTTGGCTATACTCAGGTGTATAATACCAATTGGGTGCAGATAGCCGACTTATTCGGCTTGTATGGCACCGCTTTTGTTATTGTACTTGTTAATGTTATAATCTATGATTTGATATGTAATTATAGAAATGGAGAGACAACATTTAAAGAAAACAAATGGCAATATTCATCTCTTTTTATGTTGATTGTATTGCCCATTATATATTCGAATATACAGTTAACTATATATAATCACGAATCACTACTGAAGTCAAACGAGACTGTAAATATAGGACTTATCCAGCCGAACATAGACCCTTGGGACAAGTGGAGTGCTGGCCCCGAAGACCAAGTTCTCACTCTTATTAACTATTCGAATAAACTTTTGGATTCCGTTTCGGGTTTGGACTTAGTTATTTGGCCAGAAACGAGCATATTATATTTGAATAATAGCTTCAATCTGGACCATAACTTCGATTTTCTTAAAACTTGGGTAGATACGAATAATATCACACTACTAACTGGCTTCGTAGATATAGTAGTGTATGACGGTAATGCACCTAGTATAACAAAGGAAATGTATTTCCGTGGGAAAACTGTCAAATATGACAATTTTAACAGTGCACTGCTCCTAGATTCCAATGATTATGAAATTTATCATAAAATGAAACTGACTCCATTCGGAGAGCGAGTACCTCACGTAGAAGTATTGACTTTTCTTACAGAATTCATTGATTGGGGAGTAGGCATATCATTCTGGGGAAAAGGAACTGAGCAGAAAAACTTGCAGATACCCAACACAAATATTAGTCTAGCTCCTATAATCTGTATAGAGTCTATACACCCAACTTTCGTAAAGGAATTCAGTAAGAAAGGTGCTAATATATTTACTGTAATTACTAATGATGCATGGTATGATTTTACAACGGGGCCAGAGCAACATGCTCTCATCTCAGCTTTCCGAGCAATAGAGAACAAGAGATACGTAGCCCGTGCTGCTAATTCAGGTGTTACTTGCTTTATCTCACCGACTGGTAGGGTACTGTATAGAGCGGAGCAGTATAAACAAGAGTCAATTGCGATGACTATTCCGACAATAGATGAGACTACTTTCTACTCCATTTATGGAGATTGGTTATCCTATTTTTGTGTCCTGACGTCCATATTCTTCCTTTTTTACTCTATATTTAAAAAAAAGTAACATAAACGTGTTACTTTTTGTGCTCTCGTTTGTTATATATGTAAGAAACAGTTAAATTTAGAAAATTATTATAACATAACTAGGTACAAAATGAAGAGTTTATTTACACCCTTAATGATAGTGTTTCTATCATGTTACGGCAACTTATATTTTGCCCAATCTCAAACATTCGAAAATATTTTCCCTAAAGCTGGAATAGAGCATTTTACCCATGATGGTATGCTCATGGCTGGTGGTGTAGTAGTCCTCGACTATAATAATGATGGTTATGATGATTTCATACTAATTGGTGGCGACGAAGAGAAAACAAGAATATTCAGAAACAATCCCTCGGCTTACAAAACTAAACCTTATGATTATACTAAGATGTTCACAGATGTAACAGATCAAATAATGTACATACCAGATATGTTTTTTATAATTGGTGGTGGAAGTTTTGATTTTGACAATGACGGCTGGGAGGATGTATTCTTTACAACTGACAGAGGTCAGAGCAGTTTAGTTTACCGAAATGTAAATGGTAAATTTGAGGAAGCTGGTTCTGGACTAGGTTTCACTGAAAAATTTCAATCAACAAGTGTTTCGTTTGGTGATGTGAACTTAGATGGTTGGATAGATGTTTATGTAGCAAATTATTTTGAAGACCAAACAAATCAAGTATGTTTGCCAAATAGCCTTTATATAAATCATGGTGGAAAATTTTTCACAGAAGAAGCGTTAGTCTATGCTGTCAATGACAGAGGTTGCGGTCTAGCTAATACTTTCTCTGATTTCGATAATGATGGCGATATGGATTTATTTGTAGCAAATGACTTTGGACAAAATTTTGCCTCCAATGCATTATATAGAAATGAATATCCAGATAAAACATTTTTGAATGTTAAAGACAAATACGGATTCAATAATGCTATATTGGGTATGGGTGTAGAAGGTGGTGATTACAATAATGACGGTTGGTTTGACTATTATGCAACAAATCTTGGACAGAATTTTTTCTACGAAAATGCAAAAGGACAAGCCTTCTTAGAAAGAGGAAAAGAGTTAAAAATAGATAATACAAAAGCAAATCCCAAAAGTGAGCAATCTGGAAATACAGTAAGTTGGAGTGCTAATTGGTTTGATTATGATTTAGATATGGATGTTGATTTGCACGTAACCAATGGTTATTTAGCACCCTTACCTGATATCAATACAGAATATGCTGACAACAATAGATTGTTCAGAAACAATGGAGATGGGGTTGCATTCTCAGAAGTGACTGAAGAAGAAGGAATGCTATCAGCAGGTTTAGATAGAGGAGCCGCTCAGATAGATTTTGACAATGATGGTGATATGGATTTGATAACTTCAGTTGTTAGACCTGATAAAACGACAACTCCTTATAACGACAAGGACTTTTTTAAGTTGTTTGAAAATAAGCAAAATACAGGTAGAAATTGGCTTAAAATCAAATTAGAAGGTTCTACTATTGACAGACTTGCGATGGGAAGTAGAGTAAAAGTATATACTGGTAAAACAACTCAGATGAGAGAAGTTACTTCTGGTGGTGGTGGTTATCTATCACAAGGTACTAGATACCTTCAATTTGGTTTGATGAATAATCAAACTGTTGATTCGGTTGTAGTACTTTGGACTGGACATAAGATAAAGTCAACATTGAGAAATGTAAACTCAAATCAAACAATAAAATTGATTCAACCATATATGGATACAGTAAAAGTCGAAATATGTGAAGATGAGGAATTATTTGGTAAAAAATGGGTTGGCTACGGCGAATACAGAGATACTGTTGTGGCTAAAAACGGAGCAGATAGTAATCTAGTTTACCAAATATTCGTTAACAAAATAGATAGACTTAATATCAACGTTGATGTATGTAAGGGAAAAGAGTTCGAAGGACAATTATGGGATCAACCTGGGGAGAAAGTTGTAAACTATCTCAACAAGAAGGGATGTGACAGTATTGTAACTTACAAAGTGGCTATATTGCAACCTTATGCAAGTATAGTAGATACATCTATTTGTTACGGTTCATATTTCCAAGGTAAAGAATATATAGAAAACTCTAGTTTTGAAAGGAGTTTCGTGGCTTCTAATGGTTGTGATAGTTCTATAAAATATAATATAACTGTACTAGAAGCACCGAATTTCACAGAAAATTTTGATGTTTGCTATGGAGATATTTTTAGAGGTAAAATAATAGTTAAAAGAGAAATATTCACTGAGAGTTTTAAAAGCAACAAAAATTGTGATAGTGTACACACTATAGTTGTCGATCCATTAGCCGAAAGTAAAAGAAGAGATAGTGTTTATTTAAATGCTGGAGATGAGTATAAAGGTAAACAATACTTTGAAGACGGATTATATGTCAATAAGATAAAAGGTGGCGCCTTTAACGGTTGTGACAGTTTATATATAGCTGATATTTTTGTTACAAAATCAAGTATATTTAATTCTATTGACAATAATAAGCTGAATATAGAAATAATTCCTAATCCATTTGCTGAAAGTACTACTATTGAGTTTGATATAGATTCACCACTAGGTACGTCCATTGAGCTTATTAATCAGATAGGTCAGACCATACCTATAAACGAAAGGTTATCTGTAGGAAGAAATCGGATTAACTTGAATTCTGACAAATATAGATTAATACCCGGTGTATATTTCTTGAAAATAAATACCAACGGTAATTCGTATATAAGTAAGATAGTTAAAGGAAACTAACCCAATGAAAATAATATTAAATATCTTGATAGCTTTTTCGCTAGTTCAGTTTTCGTACTCTCAAACTTTTACAGAAGTAGCTAAACAAATTGGTGTAGGGGAGCATTATGCCCTTGACACTAGAGAGATGAGCGGAGGGTTAGTCGTTTTTGATTTTAATAATGACGGTTATGAAGACATATTCGTAACAGGTGGTTTGCTCAAAAATTCAGCATTATTCCAAAATATGAAAAATGGTACATTTCAGAATGTCTATGGCTCTTCTGGGATAGTAATTCCCGTCCATAATCAAACAGTTGGTGCTGCGGCAGCAGATTTGGATAATGATGGGGACAAAGACTTAATTGTTACTACGTTCGAAAGAGCTGATGTTTACTTATTCGAGAATAAAAATGGTAAATTTTATGACATAACCGTTCCTGCTGGTCTAGAAGCTAAAATATGGAACACAGCTGTTTCATTTTTAGACTATGACTTAGATGGAGATTTGGATATGTATTTCTCAAGTTATGTAGGCTCAAATGGTGGTTGCGATCGAAATTTGTTCTATGAAAATCTCGGTAATATGAAATTCAAAGAAATAGCAGTTCAAATAGGAGTCGCTGATAAGGGCTGCTCGTTAGCTTCTACATTCTCTGATTATGACAATGACGGCGATTTTGATTTACTAGTTGCCAATGATTTTGGTCTTACTGTTCAATCAAATAAAATCTATGAAAATCTTCATCCCGAGAAAAAGTTTGTTGATGTGTCAGAGGTATCTGGATTCAATGCTCATATATTCGGAATGGGTATAGAAGGTGGAGATTTCGACGAAGACGGTGATATGGACTATTATACTACTAACATTGGTTCTAACAAATTCTATGTTAATAATGGTAATAAAACCATGACAGAAAGAGGTGTTGAGTTTGGAATGGATAATACGCACAAAAAAGGTACTGACTCTCTGGCAACAAGTTGGGGAATACAGTGGTTCGACTATAATCATGATTCGTACTTAGATTTATTTGTAAGCAATGGCAATGTTATTCTTACTGATTCATTAATGTCATATATGGATCCGAATTTATTGTTCAGAAACAATGGCGACAAAACATTCACAGAAGTAGCTGAAGAAGAGGGAGTCGCAGACATAAAGAAAGGGCGAGGAGTTGGATTAATCGATTTTGATAATGATGGAGATATGGATATTATCCAATCGGTTGTTACAGGTCAGTATGGTGCTAGATCGGAGACTGATGATGATCGAGTTAATTTTTTCAAGAGTAATGCTTCGGAAAATGGTAATCATTGGATACAATTTCACCTTAGAGGTACAGTTGATAATAGAGACGCAATTGGTAGTAAAATTGCTATCTTCTTCGATGGTAGAAAGCTAATCAGTGAGACTCCTTCTGGTGGTTCTAGTTATATGTCACAGAGAACTGGTATTATTCATTTTGGATTAGGCAAAGCCACTAAAATTGATCGAGTTGAGGTGACATTCCCCAATGGAGAGAAAGTAATTAAAATTAATTTGGATGCAGATAAGAGATATAATATAATTCAGACATTCAGAACTAAAACTAGTATTGATTTATGTTATGGAGCTAGATATAATAACAGATTTAGTGTTTTCAAAGATACTATTGTAACCGAGAATTATAAATCTATAGATGATATAGATAGTATAGTTACAGTTAGTATCAATGTGTACGATGAAATAAATACAAATGAGTTTAAACAATTGTGCTATGGAGAAGAATTCAGAGGAGTATCTTGGAAAAATAGTGGTACTACTAAAGATGTAAAACGTTCGTACCTAGGTTGCGATAGTAATATTGTTTACAATATCACAGTACTTCCTGCTGTAGAGACTCAAGTTGACACCACAATTTGTTACGGGGGATTGTTCGATAATCTTCGAATAACAAGAGAAAGAACCATAAAGAAAGAAATGACGAATCCAAATGGTTGCGATAGTATATTAGTATATAATATAAAAGTGAACGAAGGCCCCAAATTCAGCGAATCATTTGATGTATGTCAAGGAATGATGTATAAGAACGTAATAATTTTGAACGACACTACTTTATACAATTCATTCAAAACTATTTCTGGTTGCGACAGTATATATGAAGAAAAAGTAGTAATGCTACGTTACGGATTAAGAGATTCAATAGTAAGTATTTATAGTGACCAGATGTACGAAGGTAAGTTCTACGATTCGGATACTACACTATTTAAAAACTTAGGAATCAAGTCATCAAATGGTTGTGATAGTATATTAGCAATTACAATAAATGTAACTAAATCTTCAGTAGATTTTGATTATTCTAATAGTTTCGGTTTGAAAATATATCCTAATCCAGCTGAGAGCTACTTAGATATTACTTATAATCAAAAAGCAAGCACCCATGTTACCATAGAACTTTACAGTGTAGTTGGTCAGAAAATGGCAACTATATACAACGGTATTTCTAATATTGGAGACAATAAATTGACGTGGAAATTTGACAATACAAATATCCCACCTGGTGTATATATGCTCCGAATGATCGATAAAGACAAGTTTATAACCGAGAAAGTTATAATCAAATAAATTAGTTAAATCCCACTTTATAAGGTGGGATTTTTTTTGCAACAAAATCCCTTGTAATTTCGTATTCTATATGCTATACTAAATACAATTTATTTGGAGAATTATGACTAAGATTTTAAGAATATCTACTCTTCTAGTATTTCTATCTGCAGTAGGGCTATTCGCTCAAGCAAATGAGATAAAGTTCGAACAAGAGACACTAGATAATGGACTTGTAGTAATCTACAACCTAGATAGATCGGCACCAGTAGTATCTACTGTTGTGCATTACAAAGTGGGATCAAAAGATGAGAATCCAGAGAAAACGGGTTTTGCTCACTTTTTCGAACATCTAATGTTCGAATCAACAGCTGAAATACCAAGATCAAGCATAGATAAGTACATAAACCAAGCTGGTGGTACTCTGAATGCACACACTTCTATGGATGAGACGGTTTACAAATTCACTGTTCCCGCTAATCAAATCAAGCTACCACTTTGGATAGAAGCTTCTCGTATGAGAAAGTTGAATGTCCAAACGGAAGGTGTTGAAACTCAGAGAGGCGTAGTTAAAGAAGAAAGAAATGTAAGAGTTGACAATCAACCTTATGGTGATTTGATAGAGCGTATGGCTAAAAAGCTGTGGGCGGGTAGTGGTTACGAATGGCCGACTATTGGTTATCACGAGCATTTGAACAAAGCTACAATCGAAGATTTCCAAAATTTCTACAATGAATATTATCAACCGAATAACGCTTGTTTAGTTATATCCGGTGATTTCAATGTAGATGAAGCTAAGAATTATGTGAAAGAGTATTTTGGTTCTATACCTAGAGGTAAAGAAATCAAAAGAACAGTTCAGAATTTCTCTGATTTGAAAGGAAAAGTAGATGTAATAATAGAAGATGAAAAAGCACAATTGCCAGGTATATTCGAAGGATTTCGTGGGCCTAAGCTTGGTGAAGATGACTACTATGCTATGTCACTATTATCTAGCATAATGGCATCAGGGGAGAGCTCTAGATTATATCAATCTTTGGTTAATGAAAAACAATTAGCAGTAGCCAGCCAGATGATACCTTTCTCGTTGCAATATTCAGGTGCATTGATATTCGTTAATATTCCAAACTCTGCGAACAATGTAGAAGCTACTAAAAAAGCACTAAATGAAGAATTGGCAAAAGTTGTCAAAAATGGCGTAACTCAAGAAGAACTGACTAAAGCTAAGAACATAGAAGAAGCAAGTTCGATTATGTCAAACAAAAATACACTTAGCAAAGCTATGTCTATAGCTCGCTATTGGGCATACTACGGCGAACCGGGTATGATAAATACTGAGATAGATAAATATCTGAAAGTATCGCTAGACGATATCAAAAGAGTAGCTAAGAAGTATTTGGACACAGATAACAAAATAATATTAACTTATATGCCAGTGACGGCTGAGAAGTAAAAAGGAGACAAATATGAATAAAATGATTAAACTATTAGTAGTTGCTATTATCTTCTCACAGTTTGCTATAGCACAAGATTATAAATTAGGTACGAAACCAGAGCCACTAGAATCTAAAAAATTCGAATTCCCTTCTTACAAAGAAGCGACTTTGGATAATGGATTGAGAGTATTCGTGATAGAAGACCACGAACAACCAATGCTTAGTTTCAATATACTAATGCCGGGTGGCGATGCCCTAGAAGCAAAGAAAGATGCAGCCGGTTTCACAGCAGCACTAATTATGAAAGGTACTAAGACTAAATCTGCTTTGGATATTTCTAAAATTCTGGATGGCTTAGGTGCTAATTTGTCAGTTTCTAATTCTACTGAATTTACTAGTGTTTCTGGCTCATCAATAAACAAGCATAAAGAAGTTCTATTTAATATGTTAATAGATGTAATGACTAATCCGACTTTCCCCAAAGAAGAATTAGATAAAATCAAAGTTCAAGCAAAAGCTGGGATAAAATCTGAAAAAGGAGACCCAGGAAGTTTGGCTTCTAATATGGCCAAAAAAGCATTATTTGGGTTAGATCACCCTTACGCTTCAGTGTCAACTGAAACTACGGTTGATGCAATTACAATCGAGGATATCAAGAAATACTACAAAGACTTCTATTTGCCTAACTCTTCGTCTATGGTGATAGTTGGTGATTTCAAAACAGATGATATCATAAAGGAATTGAACTCAAAATTAGCAGCTTGGAAAAAAGGCGATTTGGTGAAATTAGACATACCAGCTCCTAAGCCAATGCCCAAAGGTATCTATTTCATAGAGAGAAAAGGTTCAGTTCAATCAGCAGTTAGATATGCTAATATGACAGTTCCATTCAACGATGCTGATTATATGAACATAAACGTAGCCAGCCACGTTATCAACTCTAGCTTTGCTGGTCGTATGTTCAAGATAATAAGAGAGAAACACTCTTATACTTACTCACCTACTGGTGGTCATTCTTCTAATAGATTCTACAACTACTCAATATTCGGGTCAGATGTTAGAAACAATG
Organism: Ignavibacteriae bacterium HGW-Ignavibacteriae-4; assembly: GCA_002839765.1. Taxonomy (GTDB): domain Bacteria; phylum Bacteroidota; class Ignavibacteria; order Kapaibacteriales; family UBA2268; genus PGYR01. The sequence goes on along the minus strand of PGYR01000045.1, from coordinate 12,822 downwards.
TTACAGATTCTACTATTATCTCTATCAATAATGAAATACTAGCCGATTTGTATAAAAATGGTCCTACTGAAGAAGAGATGAAAACAATCAAACAATTTAGAATTGGACAGTTTTATCTTAATTTCGAATCTTCTGGATTTCTTGGCTCTTTGATCCAATCTTATGATTTCAAAGGTGTTCCAATTAGAATGATAAAAGAATACCCGAATCAATATGATAAAGTGTCTGCAATGGACGTACAAAAAGCAGTGAGTAAATATCTTAATCCAGCTGAAGGGTACATCATAGTAGTAGGCGATCCTTCTGTAAAAGAACAATTAGAGAAATTCGGTACTGTTTTCACTTATGACACAGACTATATGCCTGCAACTGGACTAACAAGTGTTAGTATTGATGCAGAAGATTTGTTAGAGAATTATACTGACGCTTTGGGTGGCGAAGATCAAATAAAAGACTTCGATGTAATACAAGGTATTGGAAACATGAATATGTCTTCAGGTGGTCAAAATTTACCAGGTAAAACTGAAGTTATTTTCACTAAGGCAGGTAAAATGTATCGTTTAGTCGATTTAAATGTTTACAAATCTGAAGAACTTTATAACGGTACTGATGGTTGGGAAATAGAGAATAAGGCTACAATGAAGAAAGAAGGAGAGAGCCTGAAAGCAATGAAATTTGATGCTGACCCTTTCAAATATGCTAATGCAACTAAGTATGGCTTTAAATTAAAGGTAAAAGGTAAGAAAGGCAATCAAATAGTAGCTGAGATGAATGAAGGTGACAAACTAATAGAAACACTTTATTTCAATTCTGAAAACTATCTATTAGAAAAAGTAGAAATGCTACAGGAAACACCGAGAGGTACTTTATTAGTAGTTAATAGTTACTCTAATTACAAAGACATTGATGGCATGAAATTGCCTACAGTTACTAAAACTGAAACTCCTATGTTCAGTATGGAGACTACTTACGAGTACAAAGTAAATGCTATGACTTTCCCTGACTCTAAGTTTGAGCCAGCAAAGTAAGCGCGAGTAAAAAGACAGTATTATGCTTTAGGGTTGACTATAAACGTCAGCCCTTTTTTATGCCACCTTCAGAAGTATGCTAGATTGGATGATTACGATTCAAAGGTTTATCACTTTTATTAACATCTTGCCTTCCTCAAAATCACATATTCTTAAAATTCAACTTAGTTTTTATCTTTTAATTTTGTAGCTTTATTCTTTATAATTTTAATTATTTGAAATAATTTATGGCAAAGAAGACAAATCAATCAGCAATCAAGGGTCTGAGCACAAAGACAAAGGATATTATATTCATAACTTTGATCTTTGCGAGTGTGTATATATTCCTCGGGAAAGCTATTAGCGGTGGTGGTTTCAACGCCTCGGATAATTTAGCTTCATACTCATTCGAGAAATATCTTGAAAAAGCACAGGAAGATGGGGAGTTCCCACTTTGGATACCGCATATTTTTAGTGGTATGCCTTCCTACTCAGCTATGTTAACCACTGGCGATAGATGGTGGGATTTTGCTTATAAGATTATATTTGGATTCGCACTATTATTCAAAGGTCTTTTCAATAGTGATACAGCTCGTATTGCATTTTGGTTTGCACTATACGGCTCAGGTATTTATTGGCTACTTCGCTCCAAACATAAAGAGCCAGCCATAGCCTTTTTCTCTGCATTTGCAGCCGTGTTTTCCACTGCTGTTATTACTTGGATTATGATTGGGCATAATACGAAGCCGATTGTCTTAGCCTGTCTGCCCTTTACTTTTATATTTATAGAAAAACTCCGTGAGAAATTCTCACTTATCTATGGGCTACTGCTCATACTATCACTTCATACTATGCTCGAGGCTGGACACGTTCAGATGATATTCTATTCTGCTCTAGCTATTGGTATTTACTTAATCTTTGAACTTATCAGCCGTTTAATCAGTAAAAAAGACCCAATTGGGATAGTGAAAGTTGCTGGATATTTACTGGCTGCAGGTATTCTTGCATTCCTTATGTCTTCGGATAGATATTATTCTACATTGGATTATACTGATCACTCCACTCGTGGCTCTGCACCGCTTGTACAGGACAGCAAAGATGCACGCGATGCTTCTGGCGGTAATTCTTATGATTACGCTACTATGTGGTCGTTCAGCCCCGGAGAAATGATGGGATTTTTAGTGCCAAACTATTACGGTTTCGGTAAGCTAGAATATGATGTAGAAAAAAATAGTGGTACCATACTTGCCCAATTGGCAAGTCAAGATAAAGATAACAAAGTTCCGACATATTGGGGACAAAAACCAATTGAAGATTCGGCTCCGTATATGGGGATTCTTATTTTCTTCCTAGCTCTTTTCGGTATTTTCACTAATAGGAAGAATGTGTTTGTGCAGTTCTTAGCATTTCTATCGCTGTTTGCACTTATACTGTCCTTTGGTTATACTTTACCTATTTTGTACGATTTCTTCTTCTATAATGTGCCGATGTTCAATAAGTTTAGGGCACCTTCTATGATACTTGTGTTAGTGCATTTTGCGTTTCCTATACTTGCAGGCTACGGATTATCGTCAATAGTTAGTTGGTCAAAAGAAGGAATTAGCAAAGAGAATAAGAAGAAAGTTACTTACTTCGCAATAGCAGCTGTTGCATTTTTTGCTATAGGAGTAATTTACAATCTAGGTTTTGAATCTAATTATAAATCATCAGTTGAAAATTCTAACTTCGTAACTCAACGAATGATACCTCAATTACCAGAACAGTATCACGCGCAATTCAAATCTGAGTTTACAGACTTTGTATGGTCAGAGATGATAAGTGATTGGATGATTAACGGTGTGCTAATGCTATTAGCGGCTGGACTAATCTATCTATTCGCTATCAGAAAAATAAAGCAACCAATCTTATTCTCGGGATTGATATTAATATTAGTATTTGACTTATGGAGAGTTGATACTAGGCCTATGGACATTGTCGAAACATCACTTACCGATAAGGTATTCCACCGAAAAGATTGGGTAGAATTTATAAAACAAGACAAACAAGAGAAGTTCAGAATAGCTGATTTCGTTTCTCCTACACCTAATGCTTCTGCATATTGGTTGCTCGAAAATGTTGGTGGTTATCACTCAGCTAAACTTAGAGTTTACCAAGATATGTTAGACGTAACTTCTGGTGGTAGTACTTCTGGTGTTAGTAATCCATTCGTATGGAATCTCTTGAATGTGAAATACATAATAGATGGCAGACAAATACCCGGTATGCAACCAGTCTTCCAATCGCAACAAGAACAGGCGTATGTATATCTTAACCCATCGTATTTACCAAGAGCTTGGTTCGTGAATAGTGTGGAAGTGGATAAACCACTTTCGATACTTAAGCGAATGGAGTATAACCCAGGTCAAAATGCTAACTTCGATCCAAGAGAAGTTGTTTACTTAGAAGAGAAATTAGGCAAGAATATACAGCCGATAACTGAAGGTGCTAGCGTAAAAGTAACCAACTACAGAAATGAGAAAATAACACTAGAAGCTAACGCAACTGGTACTAACTTCTTGTTAGTTAGTGAGGTTTATTATCCAGAGTGGAAGGCATTTGTAGATGGTAAAGAAACGGAAATCGTGAAATCGAACTATTTTATGAGAGGGATTGTATTACCAGCGGGTAAACACAAAGTTGAATTCAAATACGAATCACCGAAGTTTGAGACTGGTAAAATGGCGTCACTGACGACTAATACTTTAGTAATGATTGGTCTTCTTATCACACTGTTTCTACTATGGAAAGAAAACGAAAAGAAGAAAAAAGATAGTACAACAGAGAAATAAGGAATTATATTAGACGTCATTAAGCTAAAAATATAAAAGGTTTATGGATAACAATCAAGAAATATTAGAATTTTTCTCCAAACTAGTTAACGAAGATGGGATATTACATATTCCAGAAGAAGTGTTTTTGAAAATGGAAAAAGAATATGGTGAGCTACTTAAAAAAGAGTTTAAAGCTGCACGTATGCTGAAATTACCTCAATACGAGATAGATTTCTTCAATTGGTTAAAAGAGAATGATCCACCTGTATGGCATGATCTATGGGGCGAAGACGATGGTAGCTATGTAGTCTCTATTGAATTTTTGACTCTTTTATTAGAAAAAGATGGTCGTGGTTTCCCTATTTGTGATTTGCAGACAGTAGATAATTACTACTTTATGCCACAATTACTAATAGAACGAGAGTCTGACGCAATGGTAGAGGCAGCAAAAGTCCGTTTCGTTGAGAGAAAAGGATTAACACCGAACCAACTATTAGCACTCGAAATACATTTCGGTGGGATAGATGTATGGCATTTTGCTTACAAACATAAGATTGATTTGGCAGAAGCAAAAGCCGCAGTAGCCTCATTAGTAGAAGATCAGATATTAGTACATCTAACTGATGCCGAGCATTTGGCACCAATATTGGAATTGTAATGATAGTCATGAAATTTGGCGGTACCTCAGTTGGTACTGCCGAAGCAATGCGATTAGTAGCTGAGGCGATAAACAAGCAATCAGGCAGTAAGATAGTTGTTCTATCTGCTAGCTCTGGCATAACAGATAAGCTACTCAATATCACCAACTCACTACCAGAAGATGTTGCCACAGCTAAAACCATTTTTAAGGAAGTGGAAGCACAAACGCTCGAAATCGTAAGGAAATTAGAGTTTTCAGATTCGTCGACAATCAAAGTAACAGAACTACTCCACGAGTTAAGTCAGTTAATATATAGCGTAGAGCTAATGGAATATATTAGTGATAATGTTGCAAATAGAATTGTAGCTTATGGTGAGATGCTCTCCACTACTATTTTCAGTGAGTACTACAATCAAAGTGACACGTGTATATTCCTGAACATTACAGATTACTTGACTTATGATAAAAAATCTGATACTTACTTTTTAGCTAAGACAGATGATATCTCACAAGTACTAGAAACATATAAAACAATAGTAACACAAGGATTCATCTGTAAAAATACAGATGGGAATATCGCAAACCTCGGACGCGGTGGTTCGGACTATTCCGCAGCTATTATTGCAGCAGAAATGCTTGCGGACGAATTGCAAATATGGACGGACGTAAATGGAGTAATGTCTGCAGACCCTAGAATTATCAAAAACCCATTGACTAAGAATCGAATAAATGTGGGTAGTTTAGAGAGAATGGCATTTTTCGGTGCAAAGGTGATACACCCAGATACTCTAAAGCCAACACTAATCGCAAACATTCCTGTTAAGATTCTCAATACATTCAATTCTGAAAATCATGGTACTTTGGTTACTACCGAAAAGGATAACCCAATACCTACCTTCACCATCAAACGAAAATGCTTGCTATATACTTTTAGAACTAACTCAAAAAAAAATCTATATCAAGTCAATAAATATGTGACTAATATGATAATAAAAAAGAGTCTAAACCTATTATCAAGCGTACATATAGACAATGCCGTACACTATGTATTAGAACGAAGTATTGATAAGTTTTTGGATTCGGATATGAATTACGAATCGAACGAAATTGATTTAATTTATATCTGCGAGTTGAATAATTCAAAAATAAATGCTATTTTAACAAATCTTAATAATCTAAATATTCAGCATTTAGAAGTAGATTGGTCAATCGGTGCTATACTTATACTTGCAAATGCCGATAACAAGACTGAGGATTATGATAGATTCCACGATATGTTAATAAATGTGGTAGATTAAAATGGTTGAAGACAAGAAATTAGGGAAATTACTAATAGTAGATGACGACAAGATTATCGTTAAGCTACTTTCAAGAATTTTTGAGAAATACTGCACACTAGAAACTGCGCACTCAGGTGAAGAAGGATTAGAAATTCTAGAACGAGGGTACACACCAGGTGTTATACTCAGCGATCAGATGATGCCCGGAATACAAGGATCCGAATTTCTTAGCCAATCCATAAAATATGTACCCGAAGCCAAACGAATAATCCTAACAGGTAACCAAGACCTTCAGAATATAATGGAAGTTATATCAGAAGCGAAAGCCTTTATGTATCTTGTAAAACCATTCGATAATATTGCGTTAATTAAAAATGTTTCAAACGCATTTGAAGAGTATAACACTCGGAAAATGCTTACTAATCGAATAAAGGATTATGAAACTAGAATAAATAAATACGAGAAACAGTTAAAGAGTCTAGTTGGCGATCATGATATGAACGTTGAGACTCTATCAATAATAAATACACTGTATATACTTGCACAAAATGATTCCAGGTACTATTTCCGCCAAGGATTGAGTAGTATATGTATAACTTGCCGCTATCTGGCAAAGCAATTTGATTTGAGTGAAGATGAGTCAGATAACCTAATATATGCCGGATTCATACAGGGAATTCAGAGAATCGGTGGTTCTGATAAATATCATTTATATGACCCTGCCGATCTATCTTCGTCAGAGCAGCAAACATATAAAAATCATTTTGTATCTTCTTTCAGCAGTTTACTAGATAACTTCAACCTAGCTCCAGTTGCTGATGTATGCTTAAAAATGTGGGAAAAACCGAACGGAACCGGCTTCCCTAATAGATTAAAAGAAGATAAAATACCTCTTAACTCTATATTACTGAATTTGGCAGTTAGATATGAAAATCTAGTTTACAGGTTAGAAGCAAAAGACCTAAAGAAACTAAAGGAAGAAGGTCAGATAATTCAAACCCCAGAAACTACATTAGTACGCCACCATGCAGCTATATTGGAGATTAGTAAGAATATTTCCTACTACGAACAACTACCCGTAAAAGCATTCAAACATCTTATTACATTCAGTGATTGCCCAACTCTAAAACCAACAGAAGAAGAGTTGGTAATGAAGCTGTAGTTACCTTTCTACGGCTAGTTTGAATCAAATGACAATACAAAAAAACTCTAGTTCAGTATCGAATACATCACTAGAGTTTTATCATATTATTAATTTTGGGTAAGACCGAACTATCAAATAATATCTATTTTACTTCTCTATTATAAGTTTTGTACTTACTTGTGAGCCACCATTAGTAGCATTGATGAAGTAAACTCCAGAAGTTAATCCTTTTAGTGAGAATTCTTTGGTGCTAGTATTAATCACACTATCATTATACAATGTACTTACTATATTCCCTTTTATATCTGATATAGTAATTAATACATTCGAGTCATTAGGATTCATTATTTCTAGTGAAATGGCATCCACATTAAGCAGATTAGAGCTTAATAATCTAATTTGAAGAGAGTTTGATGTTAACTCATCTTCCACAGAACTCTGAGTAGCTTTGAGTAGCTTTGCTTGTATATATCCACCATCTTCTAGCGCTGATTGATTCTCAAGCGTAAAATTTCCATCAAATTCAAATCCCGCTTTGTTTTCTGTTTTTGGTAATTCTCCATTTATTGTAGCTGGACCACAATCACTTATCACTATTAATCTAGCGAATTTGTCACCTTCTGTACCAGTCGTTTTAAGCTCAAATTCTATAATTAAAGAATCACCAACTGGTAGTACACGACCTACTATTTCAGAAATAGGTGTATTGGCTCCAACTAATCTAAACTTAGAGAACTGATTGGCATCAGGCGAACTCGGGTCTACAATAATCGAATTGATTGTTATACCTGAGTTTCCACCAGTTACTGGTGAAGATACATTTTTTATAGTAACAGTTCCTTTTTGTGAACTAATTCCATTAGCTATTTCGGTATGTGCAAATTTCATATTACTTATTTCTATTCTAGGAATAAAGCCACTACCATGTATTTTATATCCCCATGATAAGTCTTCAGTTTCAACTGTTATATCGGCAGAACTTAATCCTTCTTCACTTGGAGTGTAATTTAGCATAATTGGTAAAGATTTTCCTTTTTCAATAGTCTTTGGTAAACTTAAATTGCCAACCATTGAATAATCAGAATTTTCACTAAGACCTATACTATTTATTGTCACTTCTGATTCAGATATATTATCAATACTTAGGTTGAATTCCGAAGTCATATTCACTCTTTCCGCAAGAACTTCATTATTCATTAATCCAACAACCAAACTATCAACCTCATAGTAAATGCTAATTTCTGAGGTATTACCTCCAATATCAGTTATACTAACAATTCCCATTGCGTTTTCGTATTTATTTAATACTTCTAATTCTAATTGAAAATCATAATAAACTTGTTTTTCATTCCAGATAATTTCTTGACCTTTACTGTCTAAAATGACAAGTTTTGAGATATTATAACTAGACATACTTAGAGTTGGTTTATCGCTCACACCTAGGTCAATTTGTTTAGGCATATCACCATCTTTACCATTTCTCTTATCCAAGGGATTATCAGTTACTCCAAACTTAAAGCTTCTCCCTTCACTTAAATTAACAATACCTGGAGATAGAGTATCGGTAATAGAAAGATTCTTCGCATTGGAAGTAATTGGCCATCCGTAAGAATCAAAGTTAGCAAAACCATATAGCAATGCACTGAAAGGTGTATCACCTTTAATACTAAAAAACCCATTTTTCTTATATTTAATTTCTGCCCAAAATAGGTTTGTACCAGGTATATTATTATTAGTAAATCCAATTGATAGATTTGAAACTCTTGAGTCATTTAACAAGATAGAATTTAAAAGGGCTGCATTATTACTTTTATCTAAGGTGTCCCCTATCGCTATTAGATGAATTGTATTATCCAAAAATTCATTGGACGTATAATTTATTGGTGTAGTTGAAACGATATTAGTAACAA
>PGYR01000045.1:0-4003 GCA_002839765.1 Ignavibacteriae bacterium HGW-Ignavibacteriae-4 | reverse complement strand
TAAAACAGAAAAAGGCATAACCATCTACCCAAGAAAAGCATATAAAGAGATCTATGAAAAGAAATATGCAGAATATGAGTACTGGACTACTAGGATTGGCTTATTTGATTTGAATGATGTAACTCCACGTATAGATTCCAAGCTATGGGGGAATATTGCACCTGAACCATTATACTCAAACCAATCTCCTTTCTTTCTAAGAATTATAGGCCCAAAATGTCCAATACTATAGTTACTATCTTTGTCGAACCAGTTGATCTCGAAAGTGGCATTATCTTCTCCAGCTATAACTCTATAATAGTCGCCTTTGTCAGTTTTTCTGTTAAGTTCAATTGAAGCATATTCTGTCCCCCATGAATGTATTGGTGGCATCATTTCTATAAGATAGTCACGTCCACTTGTAACTATCGTAGATGGGATCATACATCTATTGTGATAAGATATTAGTCCCACTGGTTTGCTAGAGGAGATGTGTGTCCCACTCAAATCAAAAATTCCTCTCGTTTTCCCATTACCTTGTACATTATAAACTTCACCCGCATTTAGTTTTATTGTAATTATATCACCGTGTTCCTTGTTATTTAAGGTTTTACCAAACCCGGGGGTTTTATTCGCTCCATCTTTTATTTGAATTTGTATCTCTGTATTATCGTCCTTAGCTAGTACTACGAAACCACCAGCCCATTCTCTCATTTCATCAAAATCAAAAAAACTATTATGTATATATTCTTTACCCCAACTTCTTGTAGGTATAGCCATATATCCTTCGGATGTTACCATTTTCGAATTTAGTGCATAGACAGAAACAGGATTAATAGAAGTTACTTTTAGGCATTTATTTGTCTTATCTATATCTTGTCCCATTTCGTAACCCCATTTGAATGAATCTTTGAATGTTGAGAATTCGACAGTTTCATTTGCTTTTATAACTTGTGTGATACTTAGACCCGAAGAATCATTTGAAACTGTAACCTCATTATCAACTCTGGATGTAACATATATAGCCATATTCTGTCCAGCTTGACTTTTATTGTCATTAAGAGGGAATGCAACGTAGAACTCTGTTCCTTCAGTAGAATTTGTAGTAGTAGCTTTAATATTATTTTGAATTTCAACATCCAATTTAGCATTAAGCAAACTTGAGCTAAAAAGCAGAATTATAAAAACCAATAAAGTAGATACAAATTTCATAAGTATTCCTGTTCTTTGTTATTTAATGTAAACCTCAATTTACATAAAATAAATAAAAGTTTATCAAAAAGACATTCGGCTATTAAATAATATTGCTTTTCTTCCGTAATTATATTATATTAAAAAATTGTTAAAGATAAAAGCAAATTGAAAATGGAAGATATAAAAAAATTAGAAGAATTTCAGGCGAAAATAGATGCTGGCATTAAGATTGAGCCCAAAGATTGGATGCCCGATGCTTACCGCAAAAACCTAATTCGTATGATGTCGCAACACGCACACAGCGAGATAGTAGGTATGTTGCCCGAGGGCAATTGGATACAACGAGCTCCATCGCTTAGGCGTAAGCTGATAGCTATAGCCAAAGTACAAGATGAAGCTGGCCACGGATTATATCTATACTCTGCTGCCGAAACTCTGGGTGCATCTAGAGAAGAACTACTAGAGGCTCTACATAATGGTACTGCCAAGTATTCTTCTATTTTCAATTATCCTACATTGACTTGGGCTGATATGGGTGCTGTCGGATGGCTAGTAGATGGAGCGGCAATGGTAAACCAAGTTAGCTTGATAGGCACAAGCTATGGGCCTTATTCCCGTGCTATGGTACGTATTTGCCGTGAAGAAGCATTCCACAATAGGCAAGGATACGAGATAATCGCTGAACTATGTAATGGTTCGGAAGAGCAGAAAGAAATGGCACAGGACGCACTTAACCGCTGGTGGTGGCCATCTATTATGATGTTCGGACCTTCGGATGCTGAATCTCCTCACTCAGAACAAGCGCTCAAATGGAAAATAAAAACTGAGGGAAACGATTCCCTACGTCAAAAATTCATTACAATGACTGTTCCACAAGCTCATGCTCGTGGGCTTACTATACCCGACCCAGATCTTAAATACAACGAAGAAACAAAACAATGGGAATTCGGTGAAGTTGATTGGGATGAGTTCTTCAACGTTATCAAAGGTAATGGTGTGATGAACAGAAAGAGATTGAAAGACAGAAATGCAGCTCACGACAATGGCAAATGGGTAAGAGATGCCGCTGCAGCTTACGCATTGAAAAAGAAAACAAAAGTAGCTTAAATCCAACAGGAAATATAAAATGACATCAAATAATCAAGATACACAATGGCCTCTTTGGGAGGTATTTCTTCAAGTTAAATCTGGAAGCCCTTACGGTCACGTAGGTAGCTTACACGCAGTAGATGCTGAACAGGCCTTGCAAAATGCACGAGACGTATATACACGTCGCCAAGAGGGTTCTGCTATATGGGTAGTTCCAGCAACAGCAATAACTGCTAGCACTCCAGAAGATTCGGGGTCTTTCTTTGACCCAGCTAATGATAAAGTTTACCGTCACCCTACTTTTTACAAGATTCCTAAAGGAGTAAACGTTGACGTACACTGATGAATTAATAGAAGCACTTGGCGAGTATTTACTCCGCTTAGCTGATGATAGGATGATACTTTCACATCGGTTAGCCGAGTTATGTGGTCACGGACCCATACTCGAAGAAGATATTGCATTGACTAATATATCGCTAGATTTACTAGGTCAAGCGAAATTATACTATGAAAAAGTAGCTGAGATGAGTGAAGGCGAAGTAACTGCAGACGATTGGGTTTTCTTCCGCGATGAAAGAGAGTACTGGAATGTTCTACTAGCAGAGCAAGATAATGAAGATTTTGCTCATACTATAGTTAAGCAACTATTCTTCGATGTATTCGAGATATTACTATATGGCGAAATGGTAAATAGCAAAGACAAAGACCTAAAGGCAATAGCTGAAAAATCTATAAAAGAAACTAAATATCACCTACGTCACAGCCACGAATGGATGCTCAAATTGGGCGGTGGTACTGAGGAAAGTAATCGCAGATTGCGCGATGCCGTCGATTTACTTTGGATGTACACAGGCGAATTATTCTACGCAGATGAAGTGGATGAATTATTAGTTTCGGCAGGTATAGCACCTGACACTAGTAAGTTCCGCGACGAATACTACAATACTTTGAATAAGATATTAGTAGAATCAGAACTAGATAAAATGGATCCTGATGCTTGGATGCAATCTGGCGGTAGAGATGGAAGACACACAGAATTCATGGGGCATATATTAGCTACAATGCAGTATTTGCCGAGGTCAATGCCAGACGAAAAATGGTAATGTCGAAAGAACAAATATTAACAATTCTAGATAATGTCAGCGATCCAGAGATACCTGCTCTGAGTATAGCTGAAATGGGTATTTTGCGTGGGGTAACCATCACCAATAATCAAGTGATAGTAACTGTTACCCCTACTTATTCTGGTTGCCCTGCCATGTACGATATACGCAAGAGAATAGTACAAGAGCTAAAAGATAACGGAGTGGAAGGAGTGAAAATAATCACTATCCTATCGCCAGCTTGGACTACAGATTGGATGACAGATGATGCCAAACAAAAATTAAAAGAATCTGGAATAGCCCCCCCTACTAAGACAACCGAATTCAGCTTAGATAATATAATTAATCATATAGATTTCGTCCCTTGTCCTTATTGTAATTCGGAGAATACAGAACTAAGAGCTAAGTTCTCTGCTACATCCTGCAAAGCATTATACTACTGTAACGCATGTGAGCAACCCTTCGAGCAATTCAAGTGTCATTAGATACTAGTTTTGATATAGTGCAACCTACTCCACCACCACAACACTCTTCGTAATTGCGTCATAAGGAGTTATTAATCTTACTTGGTACAGCCCACTTGGAATAGAAAGCGTATTAATCTGCATCTGCTTAGTTCTTGTTGATTGCGTCCACTC
>PGYR01000004.1 GCA_002839765.1 Ignavibacteriae bacterium HGW-Ignavibacteriae-4 | reverse complement strand
ACTCAGTAGATTATGACATAGAACCCGGTGTTGGTGAGTTCAATGTGCTTGGTATATGTGAGGAAGGTGGCACACGACTTATCAACCCGAATAGCGAAGCAGTTGATATGCAGGTAATCCCAGAAAGTAATTCTGGAAACGCACTCATACACCTAACACTTATAGAGACTGGACAAACGGAGCTAGAAATCTATGATCAAATTGGTAATAAAGTAGAGACCGTTTACTCTGGGACTCCAAGTGCAGGGCAACAAGAAATAAACCTAAACTTAAGCAAATATGCAAACGGTCGTTATTACATAAAGCTAACAACTCCAACAATAACTAAGACAGAGATAATCGAGGTGGTGAGGTAAGTTGATTCTTCTGTCTAAAAAAGATGGAGGCAGAGGTAAAGAATAGTTAAAAAAACTGGTCATTGCTAGGACGTTGAGCGTAGCGAATTGGACGCACTTGACAAGCCACAGACACGTTTCGCTCCGAATGAAATGGGCTATGAGAAATATGCTTAATTCAAGCAATTCGTATCTATAATTTTTGAATGAGGAAGTTTCTTAATTACTGTGTTTTGTTTTGATAGCAGATTTGATGAATGACTTGAATGACAAATCTTCGGGCTCTTTGATAGCAGATATATTCAGCTTCTGAGTCTCGTTTGGAACTTCGTCTATTTCTAATTCTTTGAGAATATTTATATTCTGCTCAGTGGCACCTAGTAGATAGAACTTACCACCTATTTCAGTTATTATCAGATGCCCTTTGGGAAATATTGCTACTCGTTCGTGTATCTTTATGTTCATCCCCTTGAGTGCAGTATTCGATTTTGCGTACCGTTTCACTATTAGGTATAGCACACCGAGGAATGCTACTATACCCATAAGAGTAAAAAACGACGAATATAACTGCGAATCGAACATTACTTTTTCAAACCTTTTATTCTTTCTGATGGATCTACTAGTGTAGTGATACGAATACCAAAGTGTTTATCTACTACCACTACTTCTCCTGCAGCAACTTTCTTGCCATTTACCAATATATCTACTGGTTCACTAACTAATTTGTCGAATTCTATAACCGAACCACGACCAAGCTTCAGAATATCTCTGATTAGCATATTAGTTCTACCTAGCTCTATTGAAACCGGTAGTGAGAGGTCATACAGTAACTCTAACTTTGGGTCGAGCGTAGCATAATCTTGACTCTTTTCTGCGGGCTTATCTTCAGCCGCAGGAGCCGAATCTTCCAGCAGTTCGTCTTCTGGTGATTTCTCTTCCTCGACTTCTCCACTTTTCATTAGCTCATCTATTTCATCTTGTGACATAGCCATGTCTAACTCTCCTCGTAATAATAAACATTTGGATCAATAATGTCTTCATTTCTGATTTTTCCCGTTACTTTAACGGCTTTTTTTCCTTCTACGTTACCGATTTTCCCAGTCAGTTTTTTCTGTCCAGAAATCGATATTTCAATATCTTCATTTATTCTTCTAGTACTCATTAGCATATCTCCGACTTCTAGCTTTAGCAAATCTGCAACAGTTATCGTAGATTGTCCTAGTTCAACAGAGACAGGTAGAAAAGTCTTTTCCATCTGCTTTCTGATATTTTCTGCGGCATGTGCATTTTTTGCTTTATTAGAACCAATAGAACTTGTCGCCATTGTCTGTACATTCAACTTGTTTAGCTTATCTTCCAACGAAAAAGTTGGGTAGCATAGTGTCATAGAGTACGAGTTTTGCCCTATATGGACATCGAACGAAAGCACAATAACAATCTCAGATGCAGGCGCTATTTGTACAAAATCAGCTTCGGATTCCATACGATTTAGCTTGAATTTCATCCCACCTATTACATCCCATGCACTGCTCATATCAGAAAACAAATGCTCCATCAGATTACGCAATACTGCTTGTTCTATCGGGGTGATTGATCTAGGCTTTTGTTGAGTCTCAGCGTTACCACCTAGCATACGTTCAACTAAGTTGAGTGCTAGATTCGGGCTGATTTCCAATATACCCGAACCCTCTGTACCATCAATATCGAATATGTATAAACAACCCGGAGTGTTCACAGAAAGTATGAATTCAGAGTAAAACAGTTGATCTACAGCTGTCAAATCAACGGATACTATAGTCTGTAATTTCGAAACCAAATAGTAACCAAACACTTCGGAGAATGTCTCGTGAATATTTTGCAAGAACCGTATTTGATTCTTGGATATTCTATTTGGTCTTCTGAAATCGTAGTTCATGACCTCGGATTTTCTCTTAGCACCTTCCAATATCTGGTCTATGCTTAGAGCCCCCGATGACATGTCATTCAGTAGCCTATCTATCTCTTTTTGTGTTAATGATTGTGACATTAGTCTTTTATTATTGTATCAAAAATTCGTTCAAATATACTTCACGTAAAAACATCTGATTCTCATTGAAAATCTCTTGCAAATCTTCTTTGAAAAGCTTAGTTAGTTCTGACCTCTGTCTTACTAATTCCTCTACTCTCATACTACCTAAGCGGTCAGTAATTTTCGCTTTTAGTCGAATCATCAGCTTTAACATTAGTGGTTTTTCCAAATCGAATTCTTCTTCTGGCAAATCTGGTTTAATTCTGTACTCTAAACCTAGGTTTATAATTACAAATTTCTTAATCGAATTAGCCGGATTCGTAGTTATACGACCAGTACTCAACATCTTACGTTGATTCTCTGTCTCAAAAAAGCTCTCTTCTGGATTTTTGAATTCAGCAAACTCGTCTTTCTCGTTATGTGCTTTATCTTCGGTTTTCGCTTCTTTCGGGTGTTCGTCATGCCCAGCATCAGCAAAGAAGAATTTGACAACACCTATTACAATAATAGCATTAACTACAAGAATACCCACAACTAACAAAATCATCTTGAGAGGTGAGCCTTTTTTGTCTTTCTTCGTTTTTTCGTCTTTTACGTCTTGTGTTTCTAAATCGTCAGCCATTAGAATTCCAATTATTTTTTGTTTGTAGTTACTTTATCGGAATTAATATATCTATACATTAGTTCTTTACAAAGTTTTCCAACAAAATTAATAGTAAATAACCGTGCCACAAAACCAACTAATTATGTGAGCCCTCTGTAAGTTATGTTATATTGCTAATTAAACAGAAGAATGAATTTACATTTTGATTCTTATAATAATTAGTCTTTGAACTAATTGGCTATAATTGTTCTCTTGATTGTAGGATTGGTGGAAAATAAAATTAGTATATCAATGTTAAACAAACTAGTATTTTCTTTCGAATGATTCTCCATTGAAAATACAAACACTACCATCTCCCATCCCAAAAAGCAAATCACCATTTTTTGATTGATATATTGACCTTATTTGAGTTGTTGTCAATCCATCTTCGGTCGTAAAATTAGTCATAGATGTACCATCATATCTCCATGCTCCAGTGTCTCTATCTCCAAACCAGATATTACCAGATTTGTCCTCAGCTATTTCAAAAACATGTTCGAGTGTTCCTTTCGGCGAATCAGAACCATCTTTAAGTGTCTTATTACTTGCTAATCCTTGTTCTTTGGTGAAGTCAATAAACTTATCCCCTTTCCTTAATAAAACACCAATCCCATTGTTGCCAATCCACAAGTTCCCTTTACTATCTTTAAATATACTCCTTACATGAAGTACTCCTGTTTGCTTTTGAAGATTTAGACTTTTGTTATCTATCACTGTAAAGTTTTCCCCATCATACCCAATCACATTCGTATAAGTAGCAAACCAAGTCATATTATCTTTCCCTTTGGTATAATCTGTTAGCGAGTAGGAATCCTGTGAATTCCTAGGATTAGGTAATGGGAATTGTAAATATGTCAATTCTTTCCCATCAAACCCTATTGCACCATCTTTTGTTCCTGCATTAAACCATAGATCTGACTTATTTACTTTAGTTACAGATTGGTTTTGTTGCGAACTCATTGGTTCTTTTTTAGAGGTAATTCCAGGTGATTCAAGTAAACTAAATGATGTTTCACTTGGCTTGTGAATTGTAAATCTTTTGCCGTCATATTTAGTAATACCGTTTTGAGTACCAAACCAAATATTTCCATCACTATCTTCTTCTATATTTCTCACTTGATTGCTACTTAGCCCATCGGCAGTTGTAAAGTATCGGAAAGTTATGCCATTATATAAACTGACTCCTTCACTATGGCTACCAAACCAAATATTTCCATCACTATCTTCATATATAGCACCAACACCTGAGGTAAATGTCAATTTATATTCTGTTTTCGTTGCGTTAATATCACTATCTTTAGATGATAGTTTAGAGGTTCCTTTTTCTGAACAAGACACATTTGTGAACATTAATAATGAAAACAAAATTATAGAGAAAAAGCTAGTAATAAGATTCATTGAAAATACTCGTAGTATGTTATAGATTGATAATCTACGGAATACGGTTTTACTGTAGTGAATGTTAATATTAATATAAAAAAAACCCAACCTTCTATTAGAAATTTGGATTTAATACTTTTTCAATCAAACTCTTTACCCATTGTTGTATAGACATAATGTTTAGAATGCTCATTCCTTGATTCGAAAATTCGCCAAAATTCGGAATATTCACTTTTTTTAGATAGAGATGGAAATAGAGTTAGTCTTACCTCTTTTTCAAATGTAATAATTACGTCTCCGTAAAGATTCAATTCTGCTTTCATTACTTTATGGCTATTATTCTCGAAAAAATCCTTTAATTTTAGGTCTCTATAATTTCCATTTGGCTTGTCCCAATCAAATTCTTGGTCATATTCAGTAAGGTTTTCTGGATGTTCAAATAGATCGTCGCTAGCTACAATTATTTCTTCTGAATTTGTAATTCTCCAAGGGCACTGGATATTTAATGCAAATTTGCCAAAAACTTTGTCACCTTCATTTGTAAGTTCACCAAATTTAAAACATTCCATATTTACTGCTCTAGAACTTCCTGAAAATTCAAGACCTACTAGACTGTTCAAAACATCTTCAAAAGTCATAAGATACATTTTTATTTATTCATCAAACAATACACAAAATAGCAATATTTAAACAAAAAATCCGAACTTCATTCGGAAATTCGGATTTATTATTCTTAATTGTCTGTCAATTTTAGATTATATCAAGGGCATTTTCTTAACGGTAGCAGGGAATCTTTTACCCCTTGCTTCTATTTCGATTTCTGTTTCTGGGTCTTTGTAATCCCATTTCACATAGCCCATACCAATCGGCTTATCCAGTGATGGAGATAGGTTACCACTTGTTACGAAACCGATTTCTTCTTCGCCTTTGAATATCTTATACCCTTGGCGAGCTATGAATCTATCAGCCGTTACTTCGAATCCAACTAAACGACGATTTGGGTTTTCTGCTTTCACTTTTTCCATTACAGCTTTACCATTGAAATCATCTTTTGCTAGTTTAGTTATCCAGCCAAGACCTGCTTCTATTGGGTTAGTATCTTGATTTATATCATTGCCATATAGTGCATACCCTTTCTCTAATCTAAGAGTATCACGGCAGCCAAGTCCAACAGCTTCGATACCATACTCTGCTCCAGCTTCCATTATTGCATCCCATACTTTCTTTGCTTCAGCTTCGCCACCTTTGAAGTATAGCTCATAACCAAGTTCACCAGTGTAACCAGTTCTTGAAACTATAGCCGGAACTCCTGCCAATGTTTGCTTATCAGCGAAGTGATAGAACTCCATATCGTCAAGATTGCAATCTGTCAATTTCTTGATTGTGTCTTTTGATTTTGGCCCTTGTACTGCTAATAGCAAATACTCATCTGACTCATTTCTGATTTCACAGTTGAATCCTGCAGCGTTTTTCTCAACCCAAGCGTAATCTTTATCTACGTTCGAGCCATTAACAACTAGCAAATAGTGATCATCAGCCAATTTGTAAGTCAACAAATCATCTACTATACCACCATCTTCGTAGCACATTGCTGTGTACAATACTTGACCGATTTCTAGCTTAGATGCATCATTTGTGATTAGTTTTTGTACTAAGTTCAACGCTTCTGGCCCTTGAACAAAAAATTCTCCCATGTGAGTCACATCGAATACTCCTACAGTGTTTCTCACTACTTTATGTTCGTGGATTATACCTTTGGGGTATTGGATAGGCATTTCGAAACCAGCGAAGCTAACCATCTTAGCATTCAGTTCTTTGTGTTGATTATAAAAACCAGTCTTTTTCATTATTATTCCTTATTAAACAGTTATGTGTTCTTTCATACTTTCAAATTTCTTAGGCCCTATGCCTTTTACGTTCTGTATATCTTCTATTGAATTGAATGGCGTTTTGCTTCTGTAATCTATTATTTTCTCAGCCGTTTTTTCGCCTATTCCTTTTAGTCTCATTAGCTGCACTTTCGATGCAGTGTTGATATTAATTTTACCAACTATTTTCTCTTCCTTTTTCTTCTCTGGGTACTTGCTCTTCTTTTTAATAACTGTATCACCTAGTGCCAGCTCTTCGTTTACATTTCCCTCATTATCTATACCGATGAAAGACGTTTGCATTGCCGAATTATACGTTTCTAACTCTTTGGTCAATACACTAAGATCTTCCCTTCTTTCTAAATTAACGAACTGACCTATAGTCAGTGCAGCTAAGATAAGCGATGCAAACATAACCTCGAATTTCGATGCTCCGAAGATAGTCTGTATTTTCGCTATTTGCTTAGCTATATTCATCGTTTAGAAAAATGCACCTTTTACTTTTTCAAAAAAGCCTTTGCCATCATTGTTAGGTTTAAAATTATCACTTTCTTTTAACTTTTTCAAGAGAGATTTTTCATCACCCGAAACTTTCTTCGGTACATAGATATCAGCTATTATAATTTGGTCGCCTTTTCTATATGAATTTAGTCTTGGTAAACCCTTGTTCTTCAGTATTACAGTCTCACCAGGTTGGATACCAGACTTAATGTCAACTTTCTCAGCACCATATAGAGTAGGCACTTCTACTTTAACACCCAATGCCGCATCTGGGAAGCTAATCTTCAGTTTGTAGATAACGTTCTCGCCATCTCTTGTTAAGTACTTGTGTTCTTTCTCTTCGATAATAACTATTAGGTCTCCGTGAGAACCACCTCTGCGGCCTGCGTGTCCCTTTCTAGCTATAGTCAAGTAGTTGCCTTCTTCAACTCCAGCAGGTATTTCGACAGAGATTTTCTCCTCATCGCGTACTCTACCCTCGCCTTCGCAGGTATTACAAGTATCAGTTATAGTCTGACCACTACCATGACAAGCAGGACATGCCTGAATGTTAACGAATTGTCCAAACATAGAACGACTAACTTGCTTCACTTGACCTTGACCTTGGCAAGTCTGACAAGTCTTGTACCCACTGCTTCCGCCCTTAGCACCACTACCAGAGCAATCGCCACAAGCGTTGTATTTTTTAACCTTTATAGTCTTCTCTGCTCCAGTAGCTATCTCTTCTAACGTAAGTGGCATTTTGATTTTTAGGTCGGCACCACGCTCATCGCGTCTTCTTCCCTGACCACGCTGTCCGCTACCACCTCCGAATAAATCTTCGAAAATTGAGCCGCCAAATATATCTCCAAAATTGGAGAATATATCTTCTACATTAGTGAACCCAGGTTGTCCGCCACCAGCTCCACGCATTCCTTGGTGACCGAATCGGTCGTATCTAGCGCGTTTTTCTTCGTTAGAAAGCACATCATACGCTTCCGATGCTTCTTTGAATTTGTCTTCCGCTTCGGGATTATCCGGGTTCTTATCCGGATGATATTGGATAGCCAATCTCCTGTAGGCAGTCTTTATCTCAGTTTTATCAGCAGTTCTCGTTACTTCTAGTATCTCGTAATAGTCTCTTTTTTCGCTCATTTTCTCACTTATTTATTATTCTGCAGAACCAGAAGATGTTACAACTTTCGCATGGCGGATTACTTTGTCATTCAGCAAATATCCAGGTTGAATCACTGCTATTATATGCCCTTCAGAGATTTCCTCGGATGGTTGTTGCATAAGAGCTTCGTGATATTCTACGTCGAATTCAGCGCCAGTTTCTACTGTCATTGCTTGTAAACCAGCATTCTCGAATAACCTGAAAGCTTTATTATTAATCATCTCTATACCTTGTATAACAGACTCTTTGCTGCTATTGTTTTGCTTAGCCGCCTGTAGCGCATTAGACAAATCATCGGGTATATCAAGCAAATTCATGATTAATCGTTCATTTGCATACTTTACTAATTCTTCTTTTTCTTTCTGAGTTCTACGTCTTAGATTTTCCATTTCCGCAGTTTTACGAAGTAGTTGATCTTTAAGCGATTCCACCTGATTTTCTAGTTCATCTACTTTGAATTCCAATTCATCATTCAATAAGTCCTCCGTAACAGAAACTTCTGCTTCCAATTCGTTGATTTGCTCTTCTGTTAATCCATCATCTTCTGTTTTGATATCTATCTCTCTTTCATCATTTTTAACATAAGTATTATATAAATCTTTCAATTTGTCACTACTACCGCGCAGTGGTTTCTTCTTTTCCATATATTTATCTCCATAAAATATAAAACTTTCCTCGCTACAGACGAGCGAGTAAAATCTAAATTTTTGCAAACTAGCAAATATCAAAGTTAAGAATAAAATATTAAACATAAATACTTAAGGTAAGAGTTCTTTTTTGGGAAGTTTGATCAAAAAAAAATCCTCTACCACAATTTGATAGAGGATTAGAATTCTAATCAGTTTATTCTGACTTTAAAAATTAGATTGTATTAAACGAAGTCACTATGACTTTAGGAATGCCGAACTCGTCAAATCCAAAAACTTCTGGAGCATCAACACCTGGGAAATTATATACACCTTTGGGTTCATTATCTATATGTACCATAGGGTAAATCTTTTTACCAGATCCTATTGTTATGTTATTATCAAGTTGAACAACTATATTCTGATTCAAACCAGCTTTAACAGCAGCTTTTCCTATTATACTTTGTGTAATTATAGAACCATCAGAATTAGAATTATGGATTACTATCCAACCATCTGTAGCAGCATTCACAGACAATGTCACGCTATTTGTTACTGATTGCGCACTAACAGTTATAGTAGTGGGAGTAACTGTTATAGCTTTTAATATTATTCCACCTGTTGTGTATTCCAATGGAGCATCTAAACCATTACTACCATCGAACTCATAAGACCCTAATTGACCATCATCAGTATGTAACATTACCCACAACTGGTTATTAGTACCTAGCATCTGAGCGTTACTAGTAAGCGGTACCATTATATCATTACTAGTACCTGCTTTTACAAATACAGGTTGCGAAATAATTTCTGGGACATCTGGTCCACCATTTTTGTCAGCGTGAATCACTACCCAAGCATCTTTCTCAACCGTAATACTCTTCACTATAAGTATATTTTGTGAAATCATCTGATCTTGAACTGTAATTGATCCAGCTTCAGTGATAGTTGGTTCAGTTACTTTTTCATCATCACTACATGCGGTAAACATTGCTATTAAACTAATTGCAATAACGGCTCTAATTATAAATTTCATTATTTGCTCTCTTTATTTGTAAAAATATCTAACCTTTAGACTTACTTATTATAAACGTTTAGGAAGTCATAAAATTGCAATAACTTAGGATTCCCAAAAAATCATTAGAAATAGTATAATTTAAAAACAGGTTTAGAATAATTCATAGCTAATTTTTTAAACGTATCAATTATTATCATTTTCTTCCTATATTAAACCAAATAAAATAAATAATGTCGAATAATTATGAAAACACTAATACTATTTTTACTTGCTATAACTACTGCTTCGGCAGGCGACTATTATTTTCCACCGATTGATTCCGATGATTGGGTGGCGACTCCTATTTCTGAACTTGGGTGGAGTCCTCCAAAAGTAGATGTATTGATTGACTTCCTTGACACTACTAATACTAAAGGATTCATCATCCTTGTTGAGGGGAAGATAGTAATAGAAGAGTACTTCGGCGATCACGATAAAGATAAATTTTGGTATTGGGCATCAGCTGGAAAGACTCTAACTAGTGCAATGATAGGCTTAGCTCAGCAAGAAGGAAAGCTTGATATAAACGATCCGACTTCAGATTATCTTGGTAATGGTTGGACTAATATGGAGATAGAAAAAGAGCGAAATATAAAGCTACTCCATAATCTATCAATGAGCACTGGCATCGATTATAACGTAGATGATTCTGATTGCTTGCTCCCTGAGTGCCTTGACTATCTGAACGAGCCGGGGACACATTGGTACTACCACAATGCTCCCTATCGCTTATTGCTAGATGTATTGGATTCAGCTTATAGTAAAAGAATTAACCAAGTCACTAACCAATTGATTGGAAATAAAATTGGAATGGGGGGTGCTTGGATAGACTATGTGCGATGGGGTAAAACTAGAGATTTAGCTCGATTCGGCTTATTCATAGCAGCTGGAGGAAAGTGGGGTGATGACTTTCAGCTAGACCCGAAATACTACAATGCAATGATAAATACTTCACAGGAAATGAATAAATCTTATGGCTACTTATGGTGGCTCAATGGTAAGGACAAATACAAGTTACCCGGCTTCGACATAGTGTTCAATGGACCATTAGTACCAACCGCACCGATGGATATGTTCGCAGCACTTGGGAAAAATGATCAGAAAATATACGTCATACCATCTATGAATATGGTAGTAGTTCGAGTAGGCGAAGATGCAGGAGATAATAATTTTGCAGCTTCTTCGTACGATTCAAAGTTATGGGAGAAATTATCAGACATTTTCACAACATCTGGAATAGAGTACAAACCCGAAATACCACTGATATCTCCAAACCCTGCAAATGAGCAGATAGTAATTAATACAAGTAAAGCATTCGACTACATTAAAATCTATGATTTACAAGGCAACTTAGTCAAAGAATCTGAGTTCACTCATATACTGAATATATCAGATTTAGCTAGCGGTAAGTATAACTTAGTTTTAGAGAAAGAAAGTAAAAAAATTGATGACGAATCGTTTGTCGTAGTGAAGTAGCCGGACTCTTAGGATGTTAAATAATAATCCTTAATATTTACTAATTCCAAAAAAAAGAGCCACTCTTATCTAAAGAGTGGCTCTAATGTATTGCAAAGTGTGTGGGCAATTAGCCAGCTATGTTAGTAGCTGTTATAATAGAAACACCATTTACTTTACTTACTTTACCTTCGATAGTTACAGTTTCTTTATCTGCAACTTTAGCAAGACCTTTCCAATCGTAGTTTCCAGCGGCGTTATAAACCATATAGAAAGTACCATTAGACAAGAATCCAACATATTGACCAGCCATAACTAATTCTTTTACTCTAGCTACGCTTAGTGTTTCGTAGTTACCAGAAAGGAAATCAGTCATTTTCACAACTTTACCAGTCCAACCGCCACTTGTTGGTTTTGTAGTTTCGCCACCAGTTTTCGCTTTCTCAACTGCTTTCTCAACTTTTTCAGCAACTTCTTCAGTCGCTTCTTCAGTTGCATCAACAGCTTCTTCTACAGCTTCCTCAGCTGAATCTAATTGTTCTTGTACTGCTTCTTCAGCAGGAGTGTCCTTATCTTCTTCTTTACCGCCACAAGCATATAGTAAACCCGATAGCAATAATACTAATAGTATTTTTTTCATGATTTACTCCTTAGTTGTATGAATTAGCGATGATGTAATTAAATCCCTTAGCTGATTTTACTGAGCCGCCGATTGTGTAATCGCCGCCAGCATTTTTCACTAGGTTTTTAGTATCTAAATTTCCAGCCGCATTCATCACAAAGTAGATTTTACCATTAGATTTGAATGCTAATGCTTGACCTGCTTTGAAAAGTTCTAATGCTCTATCTTTGTCTATTGATACATTTGAATTAATAAATTCAGATGATAGACTTACTGTAGTACCAGATATTCCTGATTGCGCATTGATATCCATCTGAGTTACGGCTAAACCTATAACAGAAACAGAGATCAAAATAGCTATGAATAATTTTTTCATTGTTTATTTACCTTTGATTATTATTTCTTAGCGTAAGGGAAACCAGCGTTTACCTGATATGAAATTTGTATTTCTACATATTGACTACCAGCAGCACCTTGTAAGAAACTTCCATTCACATTTTTCAAAAATACTTTTGCATAGTGTACACCATCGTTTTCAGTTGTTCTAACATAAACTACAACACTAGAAGTAGTATTTGTCAAATCATGTACATCTTGACTAAAGTTTTTATTGTCTAATTTTTGTGAGTCAAATACATCATTCAAGCTAGTAGCAGGAACTGCTATAGAAACATCTGCTGATTGTGTAGCTGTAGAAGCACCAACATAATCTAATAAAGATGCAGAACCGAATTTAACTTTACTATCTTTAGTATTTAATCCTAAATTCCAATCAGCAATTTCCCCAACGAAAAGAATCTTAGGAGAATACTCATTAAATGTATCATCATATTCAGCTAATTTTAAACCACTACCTTGACCGCTTACATTTGAAGCATAAAGTTTGATAGTATTTGCTGCTACTTGAGTAAATCTCATAGCAGGAGCCCATTTGATAGTTGATTTAGATGAAGACTCACCATTATCATAGTTTGTAACTACTTCAAAAGTGTATTCTTTTGTAGAATCAAGATCAGTAATCTCGAATGCAACACCTGATTCTGTAGCAGGCATCATTGGTGCATCAGTTGCACTTGTATTAGACGGGTAATACGTTACTGTGTAGTCTTTAAGCATAGTTTTATCTATATCACTAGCATCTTTCCATCTGATATGGACAGTTGTACTGTTGATAGATGTTGCTTCTAGACCGATAGGAGCACTTGGAGTATCTACAGTAGGTGTTACCGTATCTTCTTCACAAGCATTGAACGCGAACATAACTGCAACTAATGCAGTCAAAAGTGATAATTTTTTTATTATATTCATAAAAAAATACCTCCGTTTAAATAGTTAATAAAATATAATTTCAAATTTACTAAATACTATTATATAATGGAAGAAGAAGATAAGATTTGTGATAGATTTTCAGTTAATACTTTTCTATCATAATTACTTACAAACTCATTATTCCCTTTGGGAAGTGAGCCTCTCTTCCATAAATCATAGTACGCACTTAATGCCTTGTATATATCATCTTTATCATTAGGCTCAGCCGTTAGTGCTATTCCTGATGACACTGCCAATTCTCTCATATAGCTCTTAGGCATAGTAGCTATTATTGGCTTTTTTGATCCGAAGTACTCGTACAATTTGCCCGGAGTACGAACATCATCATTTTGTAATATCCAAAGAATGTCCGATTGCATTAAGTGAGCTACGGCATCTTTGTGGCTAACATTTCCTGTCAGTATTACATTTTCTTCTAGTTTCAGTTTCTTTATTTGTTTTAGGTGGTTATTTCGCATTAAACCAACTAATTTTAACTTTATACGACTCTTATCTAATTGATTCGAATCTATAAGCTTTCTAAATGCTTCGAAAAAAGGTCGAGGATTCCTATTGTCTTGGAATAAACCTGAGTGAGTAATTACGAAATCGTTTTTATCTGATCTCGGCTGTATATTTTCAAAATCTTCTTTGTCATATCCATGAGACACGATACTAATGTCATTATGTTTTAACAACTTATAGTTTTTTAGTAGTCGTTCCTTCTGTTCTCTTGATATCACTACTATCTTGCTCGATTTATAAAGAACTTCAGCCTCTAACTTTTTGTTGTAGTGTTTATGAAACTTAGTCGGCATAACATTGAATGGATTGCCGTACCATTGGTCTCTATAGTCTAGCACTAGCGGAATGCCGTATTTTTCGGCTAACTCTGCTGCTGCCAGATGACTAGTAAACGGTGGAGCAGTAGAGAAAATAACATCTGGTCTTTCCTCTTCTATTACTTTACTGCCTGTTTCTATTGCTTTTTTCTTCCAGTATATCTTGCTGTCAGGTTGGCGAAAAATTCCGCTTACATATCTACCTACTTTTTGAACGAAGGTAGATGGATAATTGCGTGGTTTGGATGATTCGTCATCAGTTCTATATATTCTGATGTTCTTTTCTTCTATTTCTGAAAGAAGTGTGTCATCATAAGCATAATAAGAGCCAGAATTCGTAGTGAGAACAATGGGTTCCCATCCAAATTCTGGCAAGTATTTTACGAATTTAAGAGTTCTTTGCACACCACTTAGTCCCATAGGGGGGAAATAATATGCCAATACAAGAACTTTTTTATCTGTCATCGCTGTTATTACTAATTATTTAACAACAGGCAAAGTAGCAGGTGCACTAGTAAAGGCAACAGCACCATCGAAAGTTACGTGAACGTTATCTTCTAATCTGATTCCCCATTTACCTTCGAAGTAAATACCTGGTTCGATTGCTAATACAACCCCAACTGGTACATTATCTTCTTTTCTGAAAGTAATAAAAGGCATCTCATGAGCAGCAACACCGATACCATGACCTAGTGAGTGCTTGAAATTATCGCCGTAACCAGCTTTTTCTATATGCTTTCTAGCGTATTCGTCTAGTATCTTACCGTTGATACCAGGGCGAAGATTAGCTATAGCTTTTTGTTTAGCTTCATAAACTATTTTGTAAACAGCTTCTTGTTCTTTAGTTGGTTTACCCATACAGAATACTCTAGTGATATCACATCCGAATCCTTCGATCATAGTCCCAAAATCCAAAAGGATCAAATCGCCTTTTTTGATTTTTCTATGTGATGGACGACCGTGAGGCATAGAAGTTCTTTCACCTGCTAATACTATCGGGTTGAACGGTTCGCCTTCGGATCCTTGTTTACGAGCTTCGTAGATTAGTTCACTTTGAAGTTCAATTTCAGTCATGCCGATTTTTACTTTCTTCTTCATAGTTTCGTAAACTGATTCAGCTATTTTACAAGCAGCCATTATGTGTTCCAATTCAATTGGTGCTTTAGGCATAGTGAATGGCTCTACTTCTCTCGGAGCAGGCTTGAATTTAACTGGTCTGATTACGTTTCTTATGTCAACGGCTTCGGTGTAAGCTATTCTATCAGATTCGAAACCAAGATTCTTGATTTTAGCTAATACTTTAGCATCTACCATATATTGCCAAACATCACGAGTGATATGCACAGATAAGTTAGGTAGATCGTACAGATCAGTTTTAACTGATTCTTCGTATCTATCATCAGTGAAGAAATGCAAATCATTTGGAGTAACTAATAACGCTCCGTTAGAACCAGAAAATTTAGTTAGGTATCTAACTGTAGGCATGTGAGTTACAATCATAGCATCAAGCTTCTGATCATCTATCATAAACCTAATCTGCTCTAATCTTTTATCGTTTAGTGCAGGATATGGAGTAAATGTCATCAATGCTCTATCTATTGAAGTGTCCGCTCCAGCTTTCTCTTTTTTTGTAGAAACTTTTTTAGTATCAGCTTTTTTTGATGCCGCTTTCTTAGGAGCTGCTTCTTTTGTGTCTGCTTTTTTAGTAGCAGCTTTAGCTGTTGACTTTTTAGTCGTTTCTGTTGTAGCTTTTTTTGCCATAATGTTAAACTTTTATTTATTTAAACAAAGTAATTTGGTGCTTCTTTAGAAATGCGAATACTGTGTGGGTGTGACTCTTTGATGCTCGCACTTGTTATTTTTATGAATTTTCCTTTATCTTTCATAGTTGGAATATCTTTGCAACCGCAATATCCCATAGATGATCTAAGACCACCTTTTAATTGATAAAGCGTCTCACTTACCTGTCCTTTGTAAGGTACTCTTCCTTCTATCCCTTCAGGAACGAATTTAGAAATCTCGTCTTCCATATCTTGGAAATATCTATCTGCTGAGCCAGTTTTCATAGCTCCGATAGAACCCATTCCTCTATACATTTTGTATGAACGGCCTTCGAATATAATCTTCTCACCTGGAGATTCCTCGTGACCAGCGAACATACTACCTATCATAACAGAGTCAGCTCCAGCAGCAATCGCTTTTGCTATGTCACCAGTTTGCTTTATCCCACCATCTGCTATCAAAGGAATATTTGTACCTTTTAGTCCCATTGCTACATTAAGAACAGCAGTTAATTGTGGTACTCCCACTCCTGCTATGATACGTGTAGTACATATAGAACCTGGACCAATACCTACTTTTACAGCATTCACACCCGCATCTACTAATGCTAGGGCAGCTGCTTCGGTTGCTATATTGCCACCGATTATTTGTAAATCTTTGTAAGCTGATCGTATTTTTTTAATTGTTTCTAACACTCCACGAGAGTGTCCGTGTGCAGTATCAACAAATACAGCATCTACACCCGAAGAGATTAGCGCATCTATCCTATCCATAGTGTCAGCTGTAACGCCAACTGCAGCTCCAACTCGCAAACGACCATGTGAGTCTTTGCACGCTTGAGGGAAATTCTTTTTCTTCTGAATATCTTTGAAAGTGATAAGACCGCAAAGCTTGTTATTACCATCTACTACGGGTAATTTTTCTATTCTATGATTTTGCAATATCTCTTCTGCTTCCTCTAGCGTAGTGCCTTCTGGTGCAGTTATGATATTATCTTTAGTCATTATATTAGCTATGCTTTCCGACTTATTAGGATTGAAACGCAAATCACGATTAGTGATTATACCTATCAACTCATTTTCATTATTAATGATAGGGATACCAGAAATATGATATTTATTCATCAGATTGATTGCATCGCCGACTTTTTTATCAACCGTTAGGGTAACGGGATCCATTATCATCCCACTTTCCGAACGTTTTACTTGGTCAACTTGTGATGCTTGCTGCGCTATAGACATATTCTTATGGATAACACCTATACCACCTTCACGAGCTATAGCTCTAGCCATCTCTGCGTCTGTCACAGTATCCATAGCCGCACTTATGAATGGGATATTAAGCTCTATTCCGTCAGTTAATTTTGTCTTTAGCGAAGTATCGCGAGGGAGGACTTCCGAATAATCGGGCACAAGAAGAACGTCATCATAAGTGATTCCTTCTTGCAGAATTTTATCGTGTGCCATAGCGGTATGACTTTATTTTAGTGAATTCAAAATATTGAATACGAAACATATTAAATAATAAAGGCAAATACAGAAATTCTATATCTGCCATTTATTTTCTACTTTCTTATTCTACTATAACTGCATCTTCTACTAGTATAGAAATGCGGTTATTTTGCAATTCTACGAAACCAGTACCATTTGTGTAAACTAATTCTTTGTTGTTAGCATCAGCAATTTTTATCTGACCTTCGTCCAAAGAAGACACAATAGGTGCGTGATTGAATAGAATCTGGAAAGGTGATTTCGACCCAGGAACAGTAACTGCCTGTACGTCACCTTTGAATATTACTTCTTTAGGAGTGATTATCTCCAAATATAAAATTTTATCTGTCATAGTAATACCTTACTATACGCCTTGTTTCTTAGCTGTTTCAAAAACTTCGTCGATAGTACCTTTGTATGTAAACAAATTCTCTGGTATCTCATCACAATCACCGTTCAGGATAGCTTTGAAAGCTGCCACTGTATCAGTTATAGTTACATATCTACCAGCAAAACCAGTAAACTGCTCTGCAACGTTGAAAGGTTGAGAGAAGAATTTCTCTATCTTACGAGCTCTGTAAACTGCAATCTTATCTTCGTCAGAAAGCTCATCCATACCTAGGATATTGATGATATCTTGTAAATCTTTGTAAGTTTGTAGTGTACGAACACATTTTTGAGCTGTGTCATAGTGCTCTTGACCAATGATATTCGGATCCATGATTCGAGAAGAAGAATCTAGTGGATCTACCGCAGGGTAAATACCCAAGTTTGCGATATCCCTAGAAAGTACAGTCTTCGCATCTAAGTGGGCGAAAGTATTAGCAGGAGCTGGATCTGTCAAATCATCTGCAGGAACGTAAACCGCTTGTACAGATGTGATAGAACCTTTATCAGTTGACGCAATACGCTCTTGCAATGCACCCATCTCAGTAGCCAAAGTTGGTTGGTAACCTACAGCAGAAGGCATACGCCCTAATAGTGCAGATACTTCAGAACCAGCTTGAGTGAAACGGAAGATATTATCTACGAATAGCAGAACATCACGACCTTCTTCGTCACGGAAATACTCAGCAGCCGTTAGAGCTGTAAGTGCTACCCTAGAACGAGCCCCTGGAGGTTCATTCATCTGACCGAATACTAATGCCGTTTTGTCCAATACGCCTGATTCTTCCATCTCTCTATAAAGGTCATTACCTTCACGAGTACGCTCTCCAACACCAGCGAATACAGAATAACCACCGTGTTGTTTTGCTATATTGTGGATTAGCTCTTGGATGATAACTGTCTTACCTACACCAGCACCACCGAATAGACCAGTTTTACCACCCTTTGTAAACGGTTCGATTAGGTCAATAACTTTGATACCTGTCTCAAACATATCAGAAGTTGTAGATAGAACTTTGAAATCAGGAGATGGTCTGTGAATTGGAGAAGTATGTAAACCTTTTATAGGGCCTTTATTATCAATAGGGTCACCGATAACATTGAACATACGACCAAGAATATCTGGTCCAACTTGAATAGATATTGGTTCACCCATATCATAAGCCTTCATTCCACGTACTAAACCATCAGTAGATTCCATAGAAACAGTTCTAACCCTGTTTTCTCCAAGGTGTTGTTGCACCTCGCAGATAAGGTCTAACTCTTCGCCAGTTTCTACGTTCTTTGTTGGGATTTTAATTGCATTTAAAATCTCAGGAATATTACCATCAGAAAACTCTAAGTCAACTACTGGTCCTATGACCTGTATTATTAATCCTTCTTTCATTTGAGAGCTACCTTAAATTTTTTGATTGCTTGAATTATATTTCTTTTTTATGGAATTAATATCTTATTATAGTTTAACTATTAATTCGAATGCAAAATTAGATATATTTTTAGCTATAACAAAGAAAAGTATTAATTTATTTCAAATAATGTTTTTAATATTCAAAATTATCTATTAAGTTGTCTATCTATATAATTCGCATCTGCGATTTATTACTGTTGGGGAGGTGGCAGAGTGGTAATGCAGCAGCCTGCTAAGCTGTGACGGGTTTCCCGTCCCCGAGTTCGAATCCCGGTCTCTCCGCCAGCATAAAAACAAGCCCGTCCTTTTTTAGGATGGGCTTTTTTTGTACCTTTAACCATATTTCATAGCATAAAAGTTAAGTTTTACGTGAAATACTTAACTGAAGGTGTGGTGTATAGGTTTGTATTCTGATACCAAATTCTTATTTTATGAAATGAAAAAAGCAACTCTCATATTTTCTATACTCTTATCAGCAGTGCTGGTGTGGTATTTTTATCCAAAAAATACTACTGAGACTGCTATAATAGAAGGTCATGAAATAAGTGAGCTTGACAAGGAGCTCAATTTTTATCTAGGAAATGATATGCCATTTAAGGCTGCAGAGATATATGAAAATACTGGTCGATTTGAAGAGGCACTAAATGTATATTTAGACAATAAATTAAAATACCAGGAAGAACACTATTGCGGAACAGGTACTATTAAATACTTATTGGAATATCCCAATAAGATATTCAAATTCAATTTTGCATTAGAAAGATATGATTCATCATTTGCGATATATTTAGATTATATAGATTACCACTATGATGAGTCAGATACTACAGGGTTAACTAAAGTGATTACAAATAAATTATCAAACTATAGCTTTATACAAAGAGACAGCATTTTGAAAAAAGCGTACGAAAGTCTCAAAGTTTCTATAGAAAAAAGGGATCATGAAGAAAGATACTCAACTGTTATAGAAATTTTTGATACAACTCTATATTATGGCTTTCAACCCGATAAAGAAAAGGAAGTAGAATACAGAGCTCAAGTAAAACTATATACCTGGGATGCATTCAAAAGAACTCGGCTTTACCAACTATTAGCAGAAAGACCAGATAAATTATGAAAAAAGCATTACTCATATTATCAATTCTACTTTCAGCAGTGCTTGTGTGGTATTTTTATACTATTGAGGATTTTAAAAACAAAGCAATAGCACACGAAGAAATCGAAGATTATCAGCGAGCATTGGAATATTACAAAGAATACGCAGAGCTTACGAATGACAATGTTGAGTATGTTAAGAAGTTAATTGAAATTGCCAGTATTCAGATTAAGGATAAAGATTACTACAATGCCGAGGTAAACTTAGATAAATACAAGAATATAAATCTGAGTGGTGGCTGGGTATTTAGTTCTGTAGATTCAGCAAAAGTAAATATGCATAACCTAATAAAAAATAGACTTCCAGAAGAGTATATAGAAATCTATGAAAATACGGGTAGGTTGGAGAAGGCTTTAGAGTATTACTTAACGAATAAAGAAGACCTGATTACACATTCTTGTATGAATTGCTACTGGGAAGATTTGAATATATACGTCAACAAAACTTTTAATCTTTGTTATAAACTCAATAAGCTTGATACATCATTTTATATCTACTTGGACAATATTTATTCTATGGCTACAATTCAAAATGTTGATGCAATAGAAGATGTTATTCAACACAAAATCTCCAAGTATAAAAATTCACAGAAAGACAGCATACTGAAAGCTATATTTGACTCTTATGAAGTAAGTATTTCAGCGAATAAAGACCATAATTCATTTAAAACTAGTATTGAATTGTTCGGAAGAAGAATCCCAGACCCAAGCGAACCAAGACCTCGCCGAACTCTAGACTCCAATATTAATATAAAAGATACAACCTATATAATAAGCAAAGAATGGGACAGATTCAAAAACACAAAACTCTACCAAATACTAGCAGAAAGAAAATAGATTAGAATCTAACCTATCAAAAAAAAGAGCCACCAAATTTGGTAGCTCTTAATTAATTTTACTTTTATGTTGGGATTAGTTATTTATGAACTTGCCTGCACTAATCATCTTACCATTAGAAGTAATATTATAGATAATAACTTGGTTGCGGTTAAGTTCTCCAGTAGCTATGATTCTATTGCCTATCCCAATATTCTGGATCTGCTTATTCAACAAATTACCACTTAGATCATAGAAAGCGATTTCAATTGCACTTACGCTCTCATTTTTGTTATCTATTCTTAAATTCTGATTATAATAGCTAACCTTGAAATCTCTGATAAAACTCTCTACTGAAGAGACGCCGTCACCCATACCCACTATCGGTATTTCTATTCTTCTTAGTCCTGCGTCAGTATTATTTGAACGGATAATTATTTTGTCAGTATATGCTTTATTGTCTTTGGGTAGGAATTCTACTATTAACGAATCTTTCGATTCTGCAGGTATAGTTTTGCCGGAACCACCAACAAACTTGAAAACACCATCCAAATTTTTGTCTTCTATTTCGCTATTACTCAATACTAAATCTATATTACCAATATTATTAACTATAACTGATTTTCTAACAGGTTCAATGAAATCGGTAGTACCGAAATTTATTTCATCAGTTGATACTTGGATAGATGAGAATTTTTGCAGATTATCGCCTTGTCCTCTTAGAGTGATGCTTAAAGAAGACTCATTACTAGCGTTAGATTTGATAACCATAGTAGCGAAATAGTTAATCTCTTCTTTTGGTTTGAAGTTCACTTGTAGGAATAAAGTCTCGTTTTCTTCTATGTCTGGTATTTCACTATTAAGTATTGAAAAGGCTCCTTCCTCGTTGTCTATTAACTCAACTGAGCTTATTTTCAGTGCCCCTTTACCAGTATTAGTGATATTTATTACTTCTTTTTGTGCCTTAGAAACTTTACCAAAATCTATCGTCGAAACATCTGTAGTCAATATAGGATTGTCACTTGATTCTACTTTAGCGTAGATGGGTATAACTAACTCTGGAGTATTATCAGCATTCGATTTTACTCTTAGATTAGTACTATACTCACCTGTTTCTAATTTTTTTAGATTGATAGTTATTTGCTTTGTCATACCTGGATAGATTCTATTTTGATCTGGAGGGTTTTTTAAATCGAAATCTTCATCAGAATCTAATGCTATACTAGCAATATCAAGATAATTCATCGAATTATTATAGAATTGTATAAACTCTGGTTCATTTTTGTTCGTATCATCGAATTTCAATGTATCTCTGTTAGTTGCTATTGCAGGCATTTCTTTGTAAACTTTTGTTTTTTCAACTTGCAGTACTTTTTTAGTAACTCCATTTTGTATCCAAACAACAGCATACATTTCTTCCAAATTCCAATAATCTTCTATATCGAATACAAATCTATTACCTGAGAACCCAAGATCATTTCTAGTGATTTTATCACCACCAGTAGGTTGCAAATCAATCTTTCTAGTTACATAATAATAGTCAGACTCATTAGTATTACCTACTTGCGGAGCTACTATATGTTTTTCTATCATAGCGCAATATAGCCCATCTAATGGATCTAGTATAGTATCTAAGTCCATTTTTACTTCTACGAAAAAGAATTTATCAGAATTATTGCCGACTTGTACTTTCATTTTGATAGGTGCAGTCTGGTTTTTCTGCGAGTTAATTTTGTTTTGTAGCCCTTGGATACCAACGACCTCAGAACCATTCACATAAAAACTAGGAATTGGAAAATTTTGCCCTTGTTCTTTGTACATCAGGATTCTATTTGATAAATCCTTTCTTTGTTCCCAAAAAAGATCAGCATTGAAATTCATGTGTATAGTTAATGGAATTACTTCAGGGCTACCATTTACAATATTATTGAATTGGTTTGCAATTGGTAATAAATCAGGGCTATTATTCGAGCTTGTCGTCAGTTGTTCAACTAATATTAGCTTTGGTTCAGCCGAAAAGCTATGGCTATATGCTAATAGGATAACAAAACAAAACAGTAGGTTTTTTTTCATCTTCACACCTTTTTAATAATTTTAATTTAAAATAATTTCTAAATATAGTAATGTTCGTGCTACATAACAACACTTTTACACCAAAATAATTACATTTATAATAAATTATTGCACTTTTTTTCTATTATTTAGATGAATTTCGTATGTTATTAAATTCAATTCATAATAAGCAGCAATAACTTATGAGAGCAAAATATTTAACCAGTGGTCTTATCATCCTGATAATTCTTTTTATACCTACATATTTACAAATTTTTCCGACTTGGATATTTACAATAATTGCAGCCCTTTACATATTGGGTATATACAATGTATTCCAAACGAAGCACACTATATTGAGGAATTTTCCTCTTTTAGGTTACTTTAGATACTTATTTGAATTTATCTCACCAGAGATACAACAATACTTCATAGAAACCTCAACGGAAGGAAGACCTTTTTCTCGTAATCATCGCTCTCTTGTTTACAGAAGAGCTAAAAACATTAGCGATACAGTTGCTTTCGGTACACAGAATGATTTGGATAGAATGGAATATGAGGGGCTGAGACACTCCATATACGCTAAAGAACCTAAACACGAGTTGCCAAGGGTAATAATTGGAGGCCCAAAATGCGAAAAACCTTACGCTGCTTCTATCTACAATATCTCAGCAATGAGTTTCGGTGCATTGAGTAAAAACGCAATTATGGCTCTCAACAAAGGTGCTCTCAAAGGAGGATTCTACCACAATACTGGCGAGGGTGGAATATCTTCATATCACTTACAAGGTGGGGATTTGGTTTGGCAAATAGGTACTGGCTATTTCGGTTGTAGAACTGAAGATGGTCATTTTAACCCTGATACTTTTAAAGAAAAAGCTGCTATTCCCGAAGTGAAGATGATAGAGTTAAAAATATCTCAGGGTGCGAAACCGGGTCATGGCGGGGTACTTCCCGCTATAAAAAACACAGAAGAAATAGCCGCAATAAGACATATAAAACCTGGTACTACGGTGCTTTCACCTCCAGGCCATAAAGAGTTTCACAATGCTCAAGGATTACTAGAATTCATAGAAAAACTACGTGATTTGTCAGGAGGTAAACCAATAGGTATGAAGCTTTGCATTGGGCGTACTGAGGAATTCAAAGAGATTTGTGCTTTGATGGAAAAGACAGGTATGATGCCCGATTTCATCACCGTAGATGGAGCAGAAGGTGGAACCGGTGCAGCTCCACTAGAATTCTCCGATTCAGTAGGAATGCCTCTACAACCGGGGCTTATTTTCGTGAATAAGACATTGATAAAATATGGGCTAAGAGATAAAATAAATGTAATTGCCTCTGGCAAAATAGTGACTGCCGAATCTGTATTGAAGAATCTAGCATTGGGTGCTGATATATGCAATTCTGCTCGTGGATTTATGTTCGCTATTGGGTGTATCCAAGCGCTTCGTTGTAATACTAATAATTGTCCGACTGGAGTTGCTACCCAAGAGGAAGGACTAGTAAAAGGACTTGTAGTCAGCGATAAATCGGAGAGAGTATTCAACTTTCATAATAACACAGTTTATGCAGTTATGGAATTATTAGCAGCTTGTGGTAAAGACAAAATAGAAGAAGTAGATATGGGGATGTTTGTCCGTGGTGATGAATTTGTGAATTTAGCAAACAAATATTATCCAGATAGTTTTACTATGGATTGATATTGCATATATTTGGTGATGAAGTAGTCTCGGTAATTTATATGCACGGCAAAGATATAATGCAGAGGGACTCTCAAAATCAGAATAAACTAACAATAAATATTAGCAAATTGACCTCGCCTACTTACTTAATAAAAGTAAGTAGGATAATTTTTATACTCATAAACTAGAGTAAGTCTATTCTTACCTTATCTGATATGAGTATCCTATTTGAAATAACAGCTGGGGACTGGAGTAAGAACCGCTACCTGCTGATAATCCGACACCCAAAAGAAAACCTTTAGAGTTCATATTGTAATTTATTCCCACGTAATCCCATGTGTTATAAATGCTATATCCGTACCCTCTCAAATCTGCATCTTCAATTTTAGACATACCGGCCACCAAAGAAAGAGCATGATAAGTTTGTTTGACTTCACTAAACTTAAAGCCCAAATCAACTTGTATCCCACTAATTGTATTAAGAAGCATTCCAGATAATCGGACAACTAATTTATCCGAATGAATGGCACCAGTTAGGTTGATTCCACCGGGTGTTCCCAATGCAGCTCCAATTTCTCCATTTATTGGGTCAAACTTAGCTTTTTTATTCACGAACACTGTATCTTTCGTTACCACATATACTGTATCTTTAGTCTGAGATTGAAGGGAGATTGCCCCAAAAAACAATACGATTATAGATATAAATAGTGTTTTCATTATTCCTGTTGAGTTTTTTGAAAAATTATTATTGGTAAATATAATAAATTATTTGTGAATATTTATATAAATTGATTTATTTATGACTGGTTTGGGTAGGAGTTCATCACATATTATAGATAAATATTTAGTATATTACCTTCAATGGATATTAATTTATAGAAAGTTGACCGATTTTGTTCCCTTTTTGGAGTTCATGTGTTATTATAATCAGACAGTGACATAATGCGGATTATGAAAAGAAATTTAAAGAAACATAGTGACTTAGAATTGATCTCAGAGATGTTTGAGACCAAGCAAAAAGAGGAAATAGCTTTTAGTGAGCTATATGATCGCTATGAGTCTATGCTGAGAGCTTATGTGACAACTGTGGTTAGAGACGACGCAAAAACAGAAGATATAGTTCAAGAGACTTTCATCAGTTTCTATAACACGATAAAGAAAGGAAATGAATTTCCAAATGTTCCGGGTTTTTTGATAAAAGTTGCACGCAATTTGTGTTTGAATTCGAAAAGACAAGAAAGTCGAAATACTCCACTTGGGGACTATGACATAGCTAGTGATAATACTGTTGGATATGAGAATAAAGAGCTATTAGAATTGATAATAATGTCCACAGAGTTCCTAAAAGATAAGTACAGAAGAGCGTTTATGCTCAAAGAGTTTGAAGGTTTGAAGTATAGAGAAATAGCTGAAATAGAATCAATCGCTTTGCCAACAGCAAAAATCAGAGTTATGCGAGCTAGAAAAATGATAATAAGTACGTTAAAACCGTATATAAAAGATATAAGTAAATAGACCGAAAGGTAAAGATTATGAGTGAATTTGAGAAGATAAATAGTTTCGTCGAAGGTGAATTGGACGCTTCGCAAGAGCAAGAGCTTTTCAACGAAATGGCAACAAACGAAGTGATGAGAGGTGAGTTCAAAAACTTGCTCGCTATTTCTGCGGCTGTCAAAAATAATCGAAACGCTTTTACTAAGAATAAAAAATCTAAAAAAGCTGTCTTCGCTATGCTTGGTTTATCAATACCAGTAGCCGATGCGGTAACTGGTGGAGTAGTTACAACTGCAGCTGGCGCAGCTGTTGGTTATGGTTTCAAATCACTTCTGGCAACTGGAGTACTTTCGGCGGTAGTTACTGCTGTTATTTTATGGGGAATGGGAACAAGCGATACGAATGAAATACGGAATGTTAACACGGCTCATTTTTCTCCGCGATTAGTAGTGGAAATACCTCGTGAAACACCAATGGTTTCTTCCAAAGAAGTGATAGTGTATAAGGAAGATAAAAAATACAAAGCAATGTACGAAAGAGCGATGATTGTAAACAACTCTTTACAACAGCAAATAAGTGGGTTTGCTGCTAAAACAGAAGAGAAAGACGCTATCATATCAAGACAGAGTGCTGAGATTTCTACTCTCAAATATGAAGTCCGCACACTGCAAGGCAATCTAACTATGAATAATGCTAATTATCAAGATCTAAACCAAAAGCAAAAAGAAAGCGAAAAACTATATAGTGAACTTGGAGCTACTAATCTCCAATTGAAAGAGCAAATAAGCTCAATGAAAATAGACAACAACATAGAACCAATGCTCTTACAACTCAAAAATGGTGCTAGTAGCTGGTCTGCCGAATGGAAAGGAAGTCAGACTTTCAACACTAACTCTTATGAATTAAATAAAACAGATTTATCACAGTTTAACAATAATTCGCTTTCTATAATTTACAATTTTGAGAATGGATTTTCCGTTGGTTCTGAACTAAGACAAGAGACTTTCTTGCTAGAGTTCAATGGTAAAGATGTAAACGATATTAACTTTTTATATAGACAAGAACCAAACTTTACTACTCTTAGTTTCCTCGGTAGATATACTTACGATATGAGTGCTACTATAGACCCATTTGCTCAGTTCACAGTCGGGGGCAATAAGATTGGAGTGGTTGGTCGCTTGATGGGTGGATTTATGTATTCACCGTACCAAAATTTGAATATGATATTAGGGCTAGAGTATAATAATATGTCTTTCCAATATCAAGGTGTTAGATTCAACTCTGATAAAATTGGTATAAACTATGGAATAAGTGTCCAATTCTAATGAAAAAATATTCTTACATATTGCTTTTTGTTATTCTTCTCTTTACTGCATGCAAAGAGCCAAATCCGACTGAGCCAGATACCAAATGGAATATAAACGAGGTATTGGAATACCGTATAATTGACCAAACGGAGCTAGGATTCGAATCAGAAGTTATTAATGAAATGATAATAAGAGATGATCAAGAATTGAAAAGAGTGA
This sequence comes from Ignavibacteriae bacterium HGW-Ignavibacteriae-4, assembly GCA_002839765.1. Lineage (GTDB taxonomy): Bacteria > Bacteroidota > Ignavibacteria > Kapaibacteriales > UBA2268 > PGYR01. The sequence goes on along the minus strand of PGYR01000004.1, from coordinate 106,223 downwards.
TAACAAATAACTCTAATACTTACAATTTAGAACTCATTGACAATTTGCTAAATCTAGATTTAAGTAAAGATATTTTGATAATTATTTCTGGGAATACATTCTCCGAAAAAGCTACTATATATCTTGACTCTATATATCTTGATAATTTGGGGCAAATTCAATTAAACTACAGTGTTTATAGAAAGTTAGGACTAAACTCTAGAGTTAGCTCACCCACTTTGGCTATATTAGTTAAGAATAGAAAACAAACTAAAGTTAAATTTAACAGACGATTCGAAGATGATGGTGATGTTCAAAACTTGGATGGATTTAAGACAATTGCTGAAGACATTACTGTAGAAGGCAAAAGAAAATGGAAAGTAGTATTCAATACAGCCGATGAATTCAAACAATGGGCAAATGAATATAAACTAGCCGAAACTGACTTCATAAATGGAGTTGACTTTACTACAGAAATGGTTATAAGTGTAGGTAACAGTAATTTTAATACAGGAATTCATAAGTATAATATCACAGACATAAAACAACAAGGTAGTAGAATAATTGTTAATTCTAATTTCTTGATGATAAAAACAGATGCAAATTCGGGTAAGCACTCCAACCATTTCGTAAAAATAAAAAAGACAGGATTACCAATATATTTTAATCCAACTATAATTACAAATAATGTATTCCCTGCTGGTAAGTTCTACTACGAAAACTATAGAACTTTAAATAAGGTAGTAAGTGAAAAGACAAGCTCCAAGGTCTTAAAAGTGTCTAATATGGCAGAGTTATTTGGTGTAATTGTTTCAAGTGATGATATGAATCCAAGTAACCTCGAAGTGGATTTTGAGTTCTTTGATTTGCTTGTAATCAAATCACCAACAATGCAAACTACTTCATTGAAAAGTGAATTAGATTATCTAAGAAGAGATGATTGGGGGATACTAGGCAAGGCGATATTCTACCCCGATATAACTGGCGACACTAAAAGCTATGATGCTTTTACATTTATAAGAATTTTAAAAACAAACATACCGATTTCTAAGAATTTTGAGGTAACTGTAAAATGAAAAAATTATTATATTTATTAATGGCGGTGATGATATTCACGGCATGTAAGGATCCTAACACTGGACCAGGCGAACCGCAAGAAGATGCTGGATTTATCCAGTTCGAATCCCCAGCCGTGGGGCAGAAAAGTAGCTTTGTCCATTTCTACGCGAAGGGCTATTGGGAAGCTACACCTTCTCCAATCTCTTATACTAGAGATACTATCTATTGGGAAATAACGAAACAAATAAATAGAGTTACTTTTGAGATAACTGAGCGGTTGTCCGGTGACTATTTTGGTGATGAAGCAAACAACCAACCACTTCGAATAATTACATTATTCAAAGATTCAGATAAAGTTCTTTTAGTAACGGAAAGAACAACAAGCAGTCCTCTATTGGGCTACAAAGACACTGTTTCTCTACCATTAGGAAATGCAAAAAATGTACCTTTTATGGATTGGAGAGTTGGTGAGATGAATAGCACTGCTGCTTATGATGGCTATGTCAGTGACTACAAAGTAAAAGGCAAAGAATATGACAGACTAGACGTTAGTTCAGATTTCACACCAACTCACTATGATGGTATGGGACTCTTATTTGCATACAATTCTAAATATGGAATGGTAAGACACTATGGAATGAATCCTTGGTTGGGCGATGTTAGCGGCTTCGATTTGATAAGTGATTTGATAAAGCCAACTGATGAGCTGAAGGAGTTTGTAGGTACCAAATGGCGATTGAAGAATGTTTATTATAAAGACGGAAGTGTGAAGAGTATCAATGAGATAACAAGTGTTGGTAATTTACCTGGGAGTAATAATTTTGTTCTAGACTTTATTTCAAACGATGAAATACACGGGATATCAGGATGCAACGGCATTAAATACAAATATAAGTTAGACCAGAATAAAATAGAAATGAATTTCTTTGGAGGTATGACTTATGTTTATTGTCCATTCACAGGTGAATTCCCTGCTATATTAGATAAGTCCACTACTTACAAAGCAACTGAAAGTACCTTAATAATAAATTCAGATCATGATGAATATTCAGGATTAGAATTTGAGAGAGTATTTGAGCGAGAAGAATATCCTCTTGAAAATACTAAATGGCAACTACGAAACGTACATTATCCTAGTGGAGAAATTGTACCAATTGAAAAGATATTAGTTAGTAATGGCTCTAATACTACATTCAATCACTTTTTATTAGATTTCAAAGAGAACAATCTGCTTAGCGGGTTCTCTGGTTGCAATACTTATGGTGGTACTTATAAAATAGAACAAAACACTATCGAAATAGTTGCTGGGAGCATAACAGAAGTAGGTTGTAAATTTTCAGCAGACTATGATAGAATATTGAATAACTCTACAACATTTATGGCTGACGCGAAGAAATTAGTTATCTATTCTTCTCTTGATAATTTCAAAGCATTAGAGTTTGAAAGAGCAAGATAACTTCCGAATTACAAAGTCAGACTTGAAGTTCGGCTTTTGTGTTTTGTATCTATTTAGTTATATTAAAACAGATTGAGAGATATAATATGAAAAAAATAATTTTTGTAATACTGCTAATGTCACTATTTACTTCGTGTAAAAAAATGACAACCGAACCAGTAGAAACGCAATTAACAAACTTTATTGGTACGAATTGGGTACTAAAAAATGTACATTTCAAAGATGGGACGGTAAAAAGTATAAATCAAATAGTAGGTGTAAAAGAGGATGAATTTCTCCAAAATTATTACCTCCACTTTACTACAGATACTTACTTAAGAGGAACTGATGGCTGCAACTCTACAGAATGTGACTACAAGATAGATGGTAATAATATACAATTGGATTTCTATAGAGGTAGAACCAAAATAGGTTGTGCTTTTCAAGAAGAATTAATTTCAATCCTCGATAATTCTCCTACTTACAATGCCACTGAAAATACGCTTATGTTCCATTCTGATTTTGAGGAGTTCTCTGGATTAGAATATGTAAGAGACAAAACTTACGAGTTTCAAAAGAAAAACCTAATCAACAAGAAATGGAAATTGTATGATGTTGCTGCAATTGGGGGTTATGAATTGCCATTTGATTTTTGGTATGAAGATGAAGAAACTAAGTTTTATCAATTTGTTTATCAGATAGAATTTTTTGAAGATGGGACTTATAAAGGAATCTCAAACTGTAACAGCTTCGATGGTAAATATGAGTTAAATAATAATATGATAAAACTGATACCAGGAAGTGTTACAGAAATGGCTTGTGTTAATTCGATGGAGTATCTTTCTATTTTTAATACAGCAACTTACATTTATGTAGCAGGCAATAATTTAATAATCTATCCAGAGTATGACGGTTATTTAGCATTACGATATCACGTTCCTAATGGTGAATAAATGATTTACATAACATAAATATAAATTACAGAGCCGGACATTGTTCGGCTTTTTTTTTATACTTCTACCTGGATTCTTCAGAACAACTCGTTATACTCCTTATTCTTCTGAATGACTTTCAAAAAACACTCTCCCAAAACAATAAAAAATACTTTCCTGTCTCTAAATAATTATTATATTAGTAAAATGAAAATCAAATAAAAGAGAGAAACTAAAAATGCCGTTTTATCATAAGCTAGGGATTATGCCAAGCCCTAAACACACAGCATTCAGAAAGACTGATGGTAGTCTATACACCGAAGAATTAGTAAGCACAAAAGGATTTTCGGATGTCTATAGCAACAAGTATCATATTCATCCTCCGACGAAAGTACTTAGGATAAATGAGCTACCTGATTTTGACCTAAAACTATGGGAAAATCCACCTGTTAAGCATATACATTTCTATACTGAAAAGCTGAAAAAAGACGGTGATTTTTTCGATTCACGTATCCCATATTTACGTAATGACCATGTAGTAGTATATACTGCGCACCCTAATAAAAACCCGAAAGATTTCTACAAAAATGCTTATGCTAGTGAGTTTATATTCGTTCATAGAGGTAGTGGCAAATTACTAACTGATTATGGGGTAATTCATTTCGTTGCTGGTGACCAGATAGTTATCCCAATGGGGACTGTTCACCAAATGGTATTCGATGATTTGAAAGACAACAAATTATTTATAGTTGAATCTGATTCTTCTTTCGAAATACCGAAACACTATCGTAATCAATATGGTCAGTGTAGTGAGGATGCTCCTTACTGTGAGCGTGATTTCAAAATTCCATCCGAGTTAGAAGTACATGATGAGAAAGGCGAGTTTACAATCAGATTAAAAGCTGGTAAAAAGATGTACGAATATGTACACCCTTATCATCCATTCGATATTGTGGGATGGGACGGTTATCACTACCCTTGGGCGTTCAATATTCGTGATTATCACCCTAAAGTTGGTCGTATTCACTTACCACCACCTATTCATTTGCTATATAATACAGAGCATTTCGTATTGTGTAACTTCAATCCACGTCCATTCGATTGGTATCCGGATGCTATACCAGCACCATACTTCCATACGAATGTAGATAGTGCAGAAATGTTGTACTACGTAGAGGGGGACTTTATGTCACGCACAGGGGTAGTCGAAGGTTCTATTACTCTACACCCGATTGGATTACCACATGGCCCTCAACCAGGTAGAACTGAAGCATCTATAGGAGCAAAAGAGACTGAAGAATATGCAATAATGCTTGATACATTTGGGGCACTCTACCCTACTTACAATGTAAATGATTGTGAAGACGAAGAGTATTACAGAAGTTGGTTAGAAGATAGGGATAAATAGGTAAACACAATGAAATACTACATAGCTGGACAAAAGAAAGAATACTTCTTTAGTAAAAGAGAAAATAGGGTACTAACCTTAGGTATAGGGTTTGTACTAATAACAGCGTTTGATTTTTACGTGTTTGATTTTTATGAAGCTTTATTACAAATATTTTGGACTATTCTATTTTTCGGAATTTTAGAGTTCTTTTTATCGAAAATGCCGAAAGAAGAATTAGTAATGAGCTTAGAAATAACCGAAAATGCTATTAAACTATATAATTACGATGAAAAAAACGACCAAGTTATTTCTATTTCAGATATTAAGAGTATAGATCGTTCGCAAACCGAAATAGTTATAAATAAGGGTGAAGTAAATAAAATGATAATTCTATTCGTTCGGTTCTCTTATTCAAATATACAGTCCATAAAAGCAGAGTTAGAAGAGATAATCACGAGAGTAAAAAGTTCCCGAACTATAGGAGATAAAGAGATATTGTCAGTATGATAAAGGAATATTTTGATATGATTCATCCTATAAGTGATGATATTTATAATGAATATATTTCACATTGGGAGGAGGTTAGCATTCCAAAAAACACTATTATGACATGGGAGAATGAAGTACAAAAATACTTATATTTTGTGAAAAGTGGTGTACAAAAGTCATATTACATAAATGAAGGAAAAGAAGAAATTATAGAGTTTACATATTCTCCATCATTCACTGGGATTCCCGAATCTTTTATCACTCAATCACCCTCCAAGTACTTTCTTGCCACTATTACTGAAAGTACTTTTCTGAGAATATCGTATTCTAAGCACATTGAACTTCTTGAAAAATACAGACCTATAGAGACTCTATTCAGGAAAGCTACAGAACTGATCTTAGTAGATATACTAAATAGGTATTATGAAATGATTTCATTTGATATCAATAAACGATTTAGTTCTTTTGTCGAAAAAAGATCCGAACTACTACAATTAGTAAATCAAAAAGACATAGCTTCGTATTTGAGAATTCATCCTACTAACCTAAGCAAATTAATCTCGAAGATGTAAATTATTAGTTTATACCAAGAAACCTAAATTTCTCTTGTATTAACTTGCATTAAAAAAATAGGGCTAAGTAATAAATGAAAAGTAATAATTCTGAAAAGTGGTTGGATAAATCCGAGTATCCTTTTGAAAGCAAGTTTATTGATTTAAAAAATGGGCGTATGCACTATATCGATGAGGGGGCTGGCGAGATAGTTCTTTTTGTCCATGGAACTCCTACTTGGTCATTTCTTTATAGGAACTATATCAAAGAACTTTCTAAAACAAATAGATGCATTGCTATTGATAATCTTGGTTTTGGGCTTTCAGAAAATCAAATAAGGTTTGATGGTACTCCTCAGTCACATTCCAATAATCTTATAGAATTTATTGAGAAAATGGGGCTTCATGATATCAACTTAGTAGTGCATGATTTTGGTGGTCCTATAGGATTGTCAGCAGCTATGACTCATCACAATAGAATATCAAAAATAATAATGTTTAACACTTGGCTTTGGGAAACGAAATCTAACAAAGATGTTGTGAAGATAGACAAAGTGATAAATAGCTTTATCGGCAAATTCATGTATATGAAGTTGAATTTTTCTGCAAAAGTATTATTGAAAAAAGGTTTCTATAATAACGAGCTTTTAACGAAAAAACTACATAGTCAATACATCGGGCCATTTCTAGAAAGTAGCTCTAGAAATTCGACTTATAATCTTGCGAAATCGCTACTTGGATCATCAGATTGGTATGAAAAACAATGGCAAAATTTGGATAAGGTATCCGAAAAAAAATGGTTAATACTTTGGGGAACTAAAGATAGTTTTCTTACAACAGAATATTTAAAAAAGTGGCGAACTAAACTCCCAAACGCTAGAGTTGTTGAGTTAGAAAGTGGCCATTTCTTACAAGAAGAAGAATTTGATAAAACATTAGCCGAAATAAATTTATTCCTAAATAATTAAAATCAATATTAACATGCAACTTATAGCACCAAAATTCGTCTAATCGGCTATGGATGATCACAGAAAGTATTTAGACCCCAAAGCCACTGCCGAGCTAAAGGGCATAGACCTAAAAGCACGAATGGTAGTAGAGGGATTCATAACGGGATTGCACAAATCGCCGTACCATGGTTTCAGTGTGGAGTTTGCCGAGCATCGCCCATACCGAGCTGGCGATGAGGTAAAGAACATAGACTGGAAGGTTTATGGACGTTCTAATCGCTATTACGTAAAGCAATACGAAGAGGAAACGAACCTACGCGCGACTATTTTGGTAGATATTTCTGCCTCTATGGGATTTGCTTCCGAAGGGCATATACCTAAAGTTGAGTATGCTTCCTATTTGGCAGCATCTCTTGGCTACATGATGATGAAGCAACGTGATTCTGTTGGGTTGGCACTTTACGATAAGGAAGTGAAGACTTACTTACCATCTAAATCAAAACCGTCATACCTGAACCTAATATTAAAGTCACTAGAAAGTATTGAAACAACGGATGAGACGCACACGGCAGCTGCTCTAGACCAATTAGCAGACCAGATAAAAAGACGTGGATTAATAATCATAATTTCAGACCTCTTCGATGATATAGAATCTATTAGCTCAGCTCTGAAACACTTCCGCCACAAAGAGAACGAGGTGATTTTATTCCAACTACTAGACCCACGAGAACTAGATTTCAATTTCGGGCGCTCAGCTAAGTTCATCGACTTAGAATCCAAAGAGGAAATGGTAACTAATAGTCATCAGCTAAAAGAGTCTTACCAAAATGCAATGCAAGATTTCATTAGTAAAATAAAGAATGTATGCTACAGCCAAAACGTGGACTACAACTTAGTAGTTACCTCAGACCCATTTGACAAGGCTCTCCGCGAGTTCTTATCTAAAAGAGCTAAGGTTTAGTAAAAAATTGCGAAAATAAATATTCGATTTATTGAATATCTCATTAATTAGATAATATCCTATCAAACTAATTTAGATTTAAACTTACTGATTAAATACCATACAATTGGAATTAGTATTAGAATCCAAAAGATAAATATGAGGTTTGGATTTATGTAAATCGGATTGTGTTTAATCAAAATAATTTCATGTGAAATATAAAAGAAAGTATTTCCAGACCAATGCATTATCCCAGTAATCCATAGATTTCCTGTAATTATTAATGGAATTGTCAATACTACACCTAGCAAAAACAGATATACAAAAGTCTCAATTCCAGCATTTAGTCTGTAAATATGGTTTAATACATATATCAATGAAGAGATAATGATAATCAAACTAGAACTAATTTTGTTATTATAAAGACGAAAAACGGTACTTCTCGTTAAGACATCTTCAGAAAAAGATGAGAATATTAAACCAAAAGAAAATGGAACACCTGCCTTCAAAATATCAGTCCACAAAGGAGCTTTTGTAATAAATTCTATTTCAAAAAATAATGAGAAAATGTACGGAATAGCATATAATACTACACCTAAAAACAACCCGATTAGTAGGTATTTTATTCTAAATTTTGAGAATGATAACCCCCAAAAATCAAATCCATTTTTTTGATTCCAATTCCCTAAAAGCCATGCAGACAGAAAAAACAAAAATTGAAAAATTAAGAATCCACTAATACTTTTTTTAAATAAAATCATGTATTCTGCTGAATGATACAACACAAACAACATTAAAAATGAGACTAATATCTTCAATATATTTTTGTGTTCCTTATTCATTACATATTGTGAATAGTATTGAGTAATCTCAGAAAGCTTCGCCAAAAGTGAAGAATACTCCATTCTGGTCTTTAGCAATCCCATAATCGAGTCTTAATACAACATTTGAATTAATTGAAAAGCGAACACCTCCACCAAAAGTTACTAGTGTTTTATCAAGACTTTTCTCACTAATATCACCTTCATCAATAAAACAAACCCCTGAGAACTTCTTATACAATGGGAATCTGAATTCAGCTTGTGCAGAGTAAAACAAATCGCCTCTGAACCTATTAGTATAGTATCCTCTTAAACGCTCAGCTCCACCTAATGTATAGCGAAACATATATCCTGAGTTACCAAATAAAGCACCTGCTGAAAAACGAGTAGCCAATACAAATTTAGAGTTATAAATATAATTAAAATATCGAAAGTCAACCATAATCAAATTCGAGTTTATGTTATTCGTTTGTCCGATACCAGATACATTGACGTATTGAGCGGCACCATAGAAACCTAGTTTTGTGGAAATTGGGTTATCCCGAGTATCGTAACTTAATCCCATTCCTACACCCAATGACGTCTCATTTGGCATTAGTCTTTCAATTAATTGGTTACCTTGTTTATCTTTTAAATTCGTTTTATTTAAATATCTAAAATCGCCAAATAACGAAGTTTGAAAGCCATCACTTAGTGATAATGTGAATTCTGGTCGTATTAATATTCTATCAGAAAAAAGGACTTTATAATTCGAAGAGTTAGTTGTGTCTGATTCCCCATAATAATACTGTACAAAATTGGAAGCTGTAACGGGTAATTTGAACTCAATATTTTTGAACAATTCAAATCTTTTGAAAACTCCCTGTATATTGAAATTTCCATTTGATGAAGCCATTATTTGTATATTTCCATAGTTACTAGGTATTTTCAGAGGGAAAACGAACCCCGCAGCTCCAAATATAAAACCTACCGTTGGGTCGTATCCAAATAAAGGACTAACTGTATAATCATATGGTGTGATTGCTTCGTCGACTTGAAATGGTTCTAATGGGTTGAATCTATCATAAACTTTTTCTCCGCCGATATAAGTTTGTAATACCTCCATATTATATAATTCCATTGGATTTGTAAAAGGAATTTTTTGATTTAATATAATGAAGTCAGCGGCATACCCCTTTGATATTTTACCAAGAAAATTATCCTCACCTAGTACAAAAGCACCATTTGTTGTATATGATTGTATTGCTTCCGAAACAGATATTGTTTTATTTGCAAATCCATTTATTTCACTCCCATCTGGAAACATTCCAGTTATATTTATAGCCATGTTCGAAAGTGGGTTGAGTCCATCGTTACTAGGGTATTGTACAAAACTCGTATCCATACCATAAGGAAAGTCGCTAGTTAAAGCCCCATGTAGAATTTTAATTTTTTTTCGAACATTTAATAAATCATCTTCTATTAAGCTTACATTATTATTGCTGTATTCTTTAATAAGACTTGGATAATCGAAAGTTTGTGAAGCAAGAATAGTAACTGACACACCCAAATTGTGTAATTGTTCTAATTGCTTTTCTGTACAATAGCCAGCATGATCAATTACATGTCTGCGATTATTATTTCTTGAGCCTAAGTCAGTTAGAGCATCAATGATATTATGCAACCCCTTTTTTCCTTGAACATGAAATGCAAATGTAGTTTCAGGATTTAGGAGTAAATAATTTTCAATTTCATTCTTGCTTAAGTACACTTCCCCACCTGGCTCTATATTTCCTGTAATTTCAGTTGGAATAGATAATGACATATCCGTAAATAACTTGCTTAGATGATAGTGAACACGATTGAAATCATTCTGCGGTCCTATGAAGCCAAGCTTTTTTAGTCCCATTGGCCCCATAAGGTTTGTAGTCTGTGGAATCCGGCCATAGCTTCTGGTCCAGATTCTCAATTTAAGTTTCCCCTCTCTTTGCATCGATTGATAAATCTTCATATTATAGGGAGAGAATGTGTTGTCTCCGATTGTTGTGATTCCATAAGATAAGGCAAGTTCCTGACCTCTTAAAATAGCATTTTCTAATGTCTTATACTTATATTCTTCTCCTATATTCTTGAGAGCTTCCATTGCGGCAGCTTCCATAAGCCACCCATTTAATTTGTCTGTTTCATCAAGACCTAGATGACCATCAGCTATTTTTGTTTTTTCATTAAAACCGAGTATGTTCATACCTGCTGAGTTTGCGATAGCTGCGTGGCCACTTTTCAAAAAGATTATCACAGGGAATTCAGGGCTTATATAATCTAAATATTTTAACGGGTTTGATACCCCTAACAATGCATAAGAGGAAAGGTCCCTAGCTACATAAACACCATCCGAACTACTACCTAGAGTTTCTAATATTCGTTGCTTCAATGTTACCGAATCCTTCACATCAACTAAATTGACTTGATTTAGACCTAATGCCCCATCAATAAAATGAATATGACTATCGATAAACCCAGGGATAATTGTCTTTCCCATTAGATTTTCTGACTTTTGAAATTCCGCTATACGTTCAGCTGAAATTGCATCACCTGTTTCAATGATAACCCCATTGTTAACAACGAAATAACTTATATTAAGATTATTGGTATCGGAAGTGTAGATTTGACCATTATAGTACAACATTGGTTGTGAAAACAGTTTAGGTGTTAATCCAATCAAAAACAAGAAGGCAATTTGGTATCTCATCAGTCTCATTTCATAAACTACATTATAAGCAGAAAATTTAATGTTAAATATTAACCCTGATTGGATTTATTATTATTCTCAATATTTGGTTTTGTAATTAAGTACCAGCATAATATCCAATATTCACAAAAATAATAATATTCATTTTACTAACAATAGAATAAATATCCTTTTGAATTATTTCTTTTGCTCCTAACGAATTATAATTCCTCCATTTATTTTGTATATTTGTGTTATTGCTTAACTATGAATACTATACACTATGTGCTTTCACTATGCCTATATTGCTGATAAGATAAAAACAGGAAACCGCTACGGGGTTGCAAACCCACCCGAATTTGAGTCCGTATTCCACGCTAATGCTTTTGCTAACCCAAGTATGCCTGTAATAACAGCGGAGGAGCCGAACATCATAAGCTATTATAACTGGGGCCTAGTTCCATCATGGATAAAATCACGAAAAGATGCAGATGATATAAGCAAAAAAACGGGTAACGCTCGGTCGGAAACTGTTTTCGAAAAGCCATCATTCAGGAGTGCAATAAAGAGCAGACGCTGTATAATACCAGCGACTGGCTTTTACGAATGGAGACACGAAGGCAAAGATAAAATTCCACATTTCGTAACTACGACTGACCAGGAGATATTCTCCTTCGCTGGGATTTACGAAAATTGGACTGACAAAAGCACCGGTGAGATACTTCACACATACAGCATACTCACTGCCGAAGCGAACGAGCTAATGGAATATGTCCACAATAACCGCAGCCGAATGCCGGTTATATTAGCCAAAGAAGATGAAAAATATTGGCTTTCTAATCTGAAAAGCAAAGAAGAAATAGAGCAATGTATAACTCAATACCCATCTAATAAGATGAAATATGAAGTTATAGATGATAAGGATTTATGGTCGTGGGCGAGTAGAAGGTTTGGATAAAAATATATGCCAACTCCTACCAACATAAAAAAACCCTCTTTAGCATAAGAGGGCTTGTGTAGTTTCTTTAAATATTTCTATTCAAGCTCTTTTTGGACTATCGAGTCATGATAATAGAATAATCTGTACGGCATAGATCTTTACTAATATCTACTCTGTTTCCTGTGATACTATTGCTGTTTTCTACTTTTAGATTAAGAGTATTTCGGTTAACATTTTTACTATTCAAAGATATCATTTCCTGTTTTGTTAGCTTTTTATCAGCTAATGCTTCTAGATTTTTACCAGTGAAATATCCCCAATACTCTTTTGTTTTACTGCCTTTTGTCATTACAGTTATATTCAGCTCACCAGTCTCGAAATTCACAAACCAGCGTTCTTCCTTTTCTTCATTTGTAGTTATACCTTCGCAATTAGTGCTAGTAACGGTTAATTTGACTTCCCACGCACCAGCTATTTCTTCCTTTTTGAAAGGAGTAGTAGATTCAGAAGAAGACTTACCTTCTTTCTCATTTTTAGCAGTATATTTGGAGTTTGTACTCCCATCCTCTGGATTTGGAATAGTATCGCTTGACCATTCTTGTGAGTCATGCAAATCGTCTTCCGATTGATTACATGCCACAAGAGTAACTAGCATTAGTAAAAGCAATAATTTTTTCATAAAAACACCTATATTTATTGATAGAATAAGACCTATTAATTTACGAATAAATATCCATTAACTTGTAATATAGCTTTAATTGATAGGGATTGTGGTTTATTTTTTTAATCTTCTTATTTCATTATCAATATCCGCTAGCATAGAAGTCTTCAATCTTTCTAGCTCCTCTAGTTTAATCTCCAGTGCTTCCTGATTCCAGTTCTTATACTCTGACTCCATTGGTAAACGGTCAAGTTCGCTAGCATATCCAACAGCTAATCCTATTGAGATTAGCGGCTCTTCCATATCTTCATCTTGTTCCAGAAATAATTGACTTAATTGGAATGCAGCATTGAACATATCAAATTCACCGGTTGTAATTGTTTCTAGTAATTTAATGGTTCTCCATTTCTCATACTCATCCCAATCAAAGTTTCTTCTGATAAAAGATTTTAAAAACACATCTACGGCAGAATCATAAAAATTATTTGAAATTAAATCAAGATACTGGTCATTAGGTATGATATTCTCAAGTTCTTTATTTGTATAAATCCATTCTACTAATTCTTCTAACGAGAGGTCGTCATTTAGAAATTGGTAGAATTTGATTCTGTTAGGGGCTAACTTCAAAACACCTCTGCTGCTAAATAGAACGAGCCAGTGATAATACAATCTAACTTACTATCGAAAGCGAATTTCTTTGCCATTTTTGGGTTTATCATTATCATTGAGTTTATGCCTATGGATTCTGCATAATAGCTCAGGTCAATCGCTGACATAGAGCGTTCATTCTCGACTTGCGTAAGTATCATAAGATCAGCTATTACCGCTAACTCATCTATTATACCACGGTAATCCTTGTCACTCATCAGAGCTAGTATTACCGTCCATTTCTTGTCTTTGAACGTCGTTTGTAATGACTCGACTAGGTTTTTAGCCGCTGCTACCGAATGCGATATATCGAGTATGCAAACTGGGTCATTGCTTATCATTTGCAAGCGAGCAAAATAGCCCGAGTTCTTTTCTATATTCTCAATAGCTATTTTTTGTATCTCTGCTGGTATTGCTTTTCCAAGGTATACTTCGCATGCTTTCAGAGCCGCAGAGTAGTTCTTGATGAAAGAATGGCTGATGAATTTGGAGCGGATAGTAGTAGCGACTTCATCATTATTCTGCACCGTAGTTAATATCAACTCCGCGTTTTCTTTCGTGGCTTTTTCTCTGATTACACTAAGTACATTTCTTGTTTCATTAGTCGTTATAATCGGTGTATTTGGCTTGATAATTCCAGCTTTTTCGAATGCAATTTTCTCTATCGTATCACCCAGGAACTCCTCGTGATCCATATCAATATCTGTGATAACACATACTTTGGGATTGATGATATTCGTACTGTCGAACTGCCCACCCATACCCGTTTCTATCACGGCAATATCGACACCCTTATCCGCGAAATACAAGAATGCCATAACAGTAGTAATCTCGAAGAAAGTAGCGTCCATCTCCTCGGCTATTGGGAGCAATTTCTCGGCATATTCTATTAACTCATCATCGGTTATAGCAATGCCATTAACCCTAATCCTCTCGTTGAAATCCTTGATATGCGGTGAAGTATATAGCCCCACTTTCAGACCCAATTCTATCAGAATAGAGCTAGCCACCGAGCAAGTACTCCCCTTGCCATTAGTACCAGCTACGTGTATACTATCATATCTATTCTGTGGATTACCCGTCGCCTCCGCTAAAGCAATAGTTCGCTCCAATCCGGGTTTTATACCCATTCTATGCTTGCTGAATAGATTGGTTATTATGTCTGCTTTTATTTGATCTTTGTTTTTCATAGACTGGTAAATTAAGGGAAGGGAGGGAAAGATGAAAGGGGAATATTTTTGTTGGGGCTGATGAAGAAATTAGTTTTTTTGTTATATTGAGGCACTAATAACTCTCAATATGCGGATGTTTGCGAATTGGGAAAGTATTGAGTTACAGTTAAACGACTTTTCTAAAAAGTGCAGAAATAAAATATAAATACGAGAATAATCTATGTCAAAACTTAATGTTGACCAAAAGACGATAATATTACTTTTTTCCGACAAAAAATCGGACTTTTTAATTCCTGATTACCAAAGACCTTATGCTTGGGAAGAGGGGCAATGCCAAACACTTTGGGACGATATATTCTCATTTGCATTTCCTGATAATAACTACGAAAAGTTTGACAAAGATGAGGAGTACTTTTTGGGTTCAATTGTTACTTTCGAGAATGATAACAACAAAAAGGAGGTAATTGACGGACAACAACGTTTGACAACTTTAATGCTTCTACTTCGTGCTTTTTACGTAAAATTCGGGAATATGCAAGACGAAAATTCTAAAAGTACAAGAGAAAGAATTGCTCAATGTCTATGGAAAACAAATGAATTCGGACAAGCTGATTTAAATGTTTTGAAAATTGATTCAGAAGTTGCGACAGACAACGATAAAGAAGAATTTCTCGAAATTTTAAAGACTGGAATAGTAACAAAGGGTCAAAAGAGTAATTATGCTAAAAATTTCATTTTTTTTCAGCAGAAAATTGATGAGTTTTTAAATGATTTCCCGTCATATTTTGCCTACTTGCCTGCTAGAATTTTAGGGAATTGTATTCTTTTACCAATTGAAGCTGAATCTCAAGATACTGCATTGAGAATTTTCTCAACATTAAATGATAGAGGTCTACCTTTATCCGATGCCGACATTTTTAAAGCCCAATTTTATAAACATTACAGTGCTAAAAATCAAAAGGATGCTTTTATTGAAAAATGGAAAGAGCTAGAAGAAATTAGCAGTAAAATTTTCAAACCTCTTAATGGTACGCCAATGGACGAATTATTTACAAGATATATGTATTTTGTTCGTGCAAAAAAAGGAATAAAATCAAGTACAACTGAAGCACTTAGAAAATTTTATGAAAAGGATAAATATGCAATTCTTAAACTAGATGAAACTTTACCAAACTTAAAAATACTTGTAGATTTTTGGAACGATGTTTATACTCAAAATTCTGAAAGATTTTCACAAAATATTTTAAGGAAATTATTCATACTAAATTATGCACCAAATAGTATGTGGACATATTTTTTATCTGTTTATTTTTTGCATAACAAAAATGAAAGTGAGTTAGTTGATGACAGTAAACTTAAAATTTTCCTAGATAAAACAATTGCATTTGTCTGGGGTTATGCTTTTACTAATCCAGGAGTTAATGCTTTACGAACTCCAGTATATGCGGAAATGATAAATGTTGTTACAAACAAAGATGTAAACTTTTATGAACATAAATTCGAGGTTAACTCATTAAAAAACGCGATCAATAACTTTGAATTTAAAAATGGAAGACCCATAACACGTTCAATGTTAACTTGGTGGGCGTTTAACAATGACCATCAAGAAATTCCGAATATAAACACTAATTTTGATATTGAACATATTTTTGCAAGAAAAAGACAAGAAAACGATAAAACTTTAACCGACATTAAAAATCTTGAAGCTCTTGGAAATAAAGCATTGCTTGAAGACAAAATTAATATTAGAGCTGCTGATTACAGATTTAGTGATAAAACTAAATATTACACGGGATTCACAAATAGTAAAGGACAAAATAAAGAAGGTACTATTATCACTGAATTATTAAATCTTGCAGTAAATAATTCCGACTTTACTGAACAAGACATTTCTATTAGAACAGAAGAGATTACAACCAAATTTATAAATTATCTGGCTCAAAACAATTTAATAAAACTAAACTAAAAAACGCAGCACACAATAAAGTATATAAGTAATAACTGTAATAGAGATTATACAAAAAAATAAACAACCCAAATACATAAGCTTTTTATAACTTAGTTAGAATTTTAAAAATTTAATTTAACATAAAATATGAAAAAAGATAATTCAATTGTACTTTTTCACGAAAAACAAGTTCGTCGTCATTGGGACGAAGAAAAAGAACTTTGGTATTTTTCAGTTGTTGATGTAATTGCTGTTTTGACAGACAGCACCAACCCAAATAACTATTGGAAAGTCCTTAAACACAGATTGAAAAAGGAAGGAAGTGAGTCGGTTACAAATTGTAACCAACTGAAATTAATTTCTTCAGATGGCAAAAAATACCTTACTGATGTTGCTGATACAGAAACTTTACTTCGACTCATTCAATCAATACCATCACCAAAAGCTGAGCCGTTCAAAATTTGGTTAGCACAAGTTGGCTATGAAAGAATCGAAGAAACTGAAGATCCAGAGCTTGCTTTTGAAAGAGCAATGGAAACTTATCTCAAAAAAGGATATTCCAAAGATTGGATAAATCAGAGACTTAAAAGTATAGAAGTCAGAAAAGAACTTACTGACGAATGGAAAGAAAGAGGAATGAAGGAAGGATTGGAATATGCAATTTTAACAGATGAAATCACAAAAGCTTGGGCGGATAAATCTGTAAAACAATATAAAAATTTCAAAGGACTCAAAAAGCAAAACTTGAGAGATAATATGACGAATCTTGAGCTTGTCTTAAATATGCTAGCAGAGGCTTCAACATCGGAAATCTCAAAAGAACAAAAACCGAATGGTTTTATCGCAAATAAAAAAGTGGCAAAAGAGGGTGGAAATGTTGCAAAACAAGCAAGATTAACATTGGAAAAACAAACAGGTAAAAGCGTTATTTCTTCTAAAAATGCACCAGAGATACAAAAACCTAAAAAGCTTTTAGATCAAGATAATAAAGAATAATATACGAATACGGATTCTTGAAAGAATGAAGTAAGTTGTCCGGAAAAATCGGACAACTGAAATTAAAAAATGTTCTCCCCCCCCCCAAAAAAATCCCCAACTTTACCAGCTGAGGATTTAAATAGATTCTAATTTTCTGTAGATAGACTAACTCGTCTCGCCTTGTGATAGTGAGTAACCACGCTTCCCTTCGAAAGTATATAGGTTCTCTATTTTGATGAAGTTGAAGCCAGCAGTGTTGAAGTTGCCTAGTAGTTCAACTATTGCGTCATAGCTGAATTCTGCTTGTCCTTCAGTAGCTTCATAGTCCTCACTTACGAATCGGCAATACCAGTGATCAGAGCAGAATATATCACGAGCTTTGCCCGGCCAAACTGCTATTCCCCTGTTCGAGATAGTTTTTAGCATTGTTCCTTTCGGTGCCAATGGTTGTAGCTCTTTTGATAATTCGTGTGGGTCTCTGCCTAGTGCTACCCAATCTATGAACACATCTACACCAACCAAAGTCTTAGGTACTCGGCGGATATTACACCCCGGGATTACTATTTGGTGGTTAGTAGGTTTTGGTATAGTCAGGTGTTCTGGCTTTTGCCCCAATCTAGCTATTACTGCGTGAGCAAATGCCTTCGTTCCAACTAGGTCACGTGTGTGCTCACTCTTCATATCGCCTGTGTGAATACCATCTTCTATAGTTTTGAATAGTGCATTCTGTATCTTGTAAGCGTACTCACCTAGGTTTAGGTGAACTAGCATCATACAAGCACCGTTAAGCAATCCACTAGGATTTGCCATGTCTTTACCAGCTATGTCTGGTGCCGAGCCGTGTATCGCCTCGAACATAGCTACGTTTTCACCTACATTAGACGAGCCGCCTAGCCCAACTGAACCAGCTATTTCAGCTGTTACGTCTGATATTATATCGCCGTATAGGTTAAGAGTTACTATCACGTCGAATCTATTAGGGTCATTAGCTACTCTTGCTGTCCCGATATCGATTATGTAATGCTCAGATTCTATTTCTGGATACTCTACTCTAACTTCGTTGAATACTTGGTGAAACAAACCATCGGCATGCTTCATTATATTATCTTTAGTCATACAAGTAACTTTCTTTCTGCCGTGTGCCTTAGCATATTCGAAAGCATAGCGAACTATCTTCTCTGAACCCGGTCTAGAGATAAGCTTTAGTGCTTGTACTACTTCTGGAGTTTGCTGATGTTCGATACCTGCGTAAAGATCTTCCTCATTCTCACGAACTACTACTAGGTCCATACCCGGAAAGTGAGTTTTGATGTAAGGGTGATATGCCTTCACTGGACGTACATTAGCAAAAAGCCCCAAAGTCTTTCTGATAGTTACGTTCAAACTTTTGTAACCGCCACCTTGTGGAGTAGTGATAGGCCCTTTTAGGAATGCCCCATTGCGAGTGATTATATCCCACGCTTCTTCGGGAATACCAGTTTTGATTCCATCTAGATAGACTTTCTCGCCTACGCTGATTTCTTCGTATTCTAGTGGTGCACCTGCTGCTTCTAGTATGTCTATCACTGCATCAGTTATCTCTAACCCAATTCCGTCGCCCTTGGCTAATGTTACTTTGATTTTTTCCATTTCGTGTTTTATTTTGATTGTTTAATGTTTAAGAGATGCAATATAAGAATATCATTAATTCTAAAGAATACAAAGAGGTTAATATGTAAAAAAAGTTGTGGGAAAGAAAGAAAAAAAAGGAGCAGATCAAAAGCAAAATTGTGCAATTTTTTTCTAAAAAGTGTAAATTAAGGTTCTAATAAAATACAATTAACTTATTTTTTTAAATAACAAGGAGTTCTTAACAATATGAAAAAATTTACTTCATTGATCATTTTGGGATTAATGTCATTTACCTCATTATCTGCCCTCGAGCCGCTTAAAGTGGCTATTATGAATAATAGCAGTTCGGCAGTAAGTGTGCAAGTGAAACTTAACGATTATACTGGTGGCACAGCTACTACAAAATATACAGGTGCTTTACAATCGCTTACGCCTAATGGATCGGGCATAATTATAGTACAGGTGGCTAATAACGTCGGAACGGATTGGGACGACATAACTGCAACAGAAGTCAACTCTTACTATGTTTTGGATGTGTTAGTTGGTGGCACTCTTTATGCTCAATACAGATTAGATCAACTAATATTAAGCCAAAGTCAATCAACACTATATAACAACGAAGGCAATCTAACTCCCACTAAAAGTGGTGATAACAACTTAGGTGAAGACAACAGCCGTTGGGGTGAACTTTATGTGAGAGGTAACACTATCCATATAGGTCCTGATGGCGGTATGGCAGGTACAGATGAGTTGGCATTTAGCTATAACGATGTTACAAACACTGCAACTGTGACCGTGGCAGGTGCTAACGAATTATTAGTCAATTCAGATGGTATTGTAATAAATGGTGGAATAACAGCTAATCCAACTGGTGCTGACAAAGATTTCATCTTCGGTGATGATGATTTTACTTATACTGGTCCAGGTCAAGAATACAAAATGTTTTATGATAGAGGCAACGGTTCTTTCCGAGTAGGTAATATAGATGGAAACCATTGGGATACAAGAGGTAGTTCTTCTTTTGCAGCAGGATTTAATACAAGAGCAACAGGTAGTGCTTCAACAGCAATGGGTGTTTCTACTACAGCAAGTGGTGTCATCTCAACAGCAATGGGCTATAATACGATCTCAAATCAAAGTTATTCTACTGCAATGGGCCATAGCACAACTGCAAGTGGTATTTATTCAACTGCAATGGGTAATCAATCAGTCTCAAGCAATATTGCTTCTACATCAATGGGTTTTCAAACAACCGCAAGTGGCAATAGTTCCACAGCAATGGGAGTTTCTACGGAAGCGAGTGGTGATTATTCCACAGCAATGGGTTATCGTACATTAGCAAATGAGTCGGGGTCTGTTGCAATGGGTATGTATAATGACTATACAATAACAGGTGAGTTATTGACTATAGGAAATGGTACAGGATACTCAGCACTTACTAACGCTTTTGAGGTTTATAAGAATGGGAATGTTGTTATTGGAGATGATGCCAATGCAACTCATACTGTTCGGGGAATTATGAATATGAATCAAGGTATCAATGCGAATGGTAGTTCTAGCAGTGTTGCTGTGCATTTCTCTGCAACGGCGCCTAGTTCTCCTTTAACTGGTAGTCTTTGGTATGACACAGGTGCTTCAGCTTTAAAAATCTGGAATGGTGGGGCTTGGGTGAATATTTAATTGAATCAACAAACAGTTAACCAAAAATACGAACCCCCAAGAAGCATAATGCTCTTTGGGGGTTTTTGCTCCTGCCACCACCTCTGCCACACCCATTACCTAAACCCCAAAATCTCTGACAAAATTACTGCCAACTAAGGCGACATTATGTCGTTATTCTGTCATATCGTCTGGTAACAGTGTTTTGGCACACTTTTCCATTATGTACTATCATAACATTGACAATAACATTAAAACAAATAGTAATACAAAAGGAGATATAATATGTTAGTACAAAGAAGAATGCCAATGACAGATTTCGATAGATTTTTCAGCCCAGTAGGAGTTGAAAGCCCCGAAAGAACAAACGACATAAAGCCAAGAGTGAGAGTATCGGACATAGATGATATACTGAGCTTTACTATAGAGCTACCAGGAGTGGACAAAACGACAATGAAACTAGTAGTGAACGATGAGAACGTGATGACTGTAAGTGGCGAAAGAGTAATTGAAACAAAAGAAAACGAAACAATGATGATGAATGAGTTTGACTCTGTTAGTTATAAGAGATCATTTATAATCCCAACGAAATACGAAACTGATAAAATAGAAGCGAACTTCAAAAATGGGTTATTGCTGATTAGCATTCCCAAAAAAGAAGCTCTAAAACCAAAAACAATTAATATTAAATAAAAAACATAGGAGATACTAAAATGAGTTTAGTAAAATTTGAGCCGTTCAGAAATCTGAACCAATTAAGCAGAAGAATGAATAGCATGATGAATGAATTTGATACAGATGCTGTATTCAATTCTCGCAACGGATTCAACCCGACAGTAGATGTTCACGAAGATGAGAAGAACATCACTATAGAAGCGGAAATCCCTGGTGTTAAAAAAGAAGATATAAAAGTTAGCGTAAATGACGAAAACGTACTAGTACTAAAGGGTTCTAAGAACAGAGAAACTAAAACAGAAGACACTAAAGACGGCGCTACATACTTAAGAGTAGAACGCAACTTCGGTGAGTTCACTCGCTCGTTTGTATTGCCAGACAATGTAAATACGGATAGCATAGATGCAGAATTCAAAGACGGTTTGCTGAAAGTAGTTCTTGAGAAAAAAGAACCAGCTAAACCAAAAGAATTAGAAGTAAGCATTAAGTAAAATAAACAAATTATTATAGTTCATCTCGCCCTAGAAATAGGGCGGGAATTATAAAGGAATCAATACTAAGATAAAAACTTGGCACAATAATTTTGCCATACATTTCAGAACATAAATAATGTTAGATAAGACATTGTGTCCTGAAATATGTGACATAACGACAAAATAATGAAATTTAATAAAACAAAAGGATATTAAAATGGGTAAAATAATAGGAATCGATTTAGGAACGACAAATTCGTGCGTTTCTGTAATGGAAGGCGGTTCACCAGAAGTAATAACTAATGCAGAAGGTTCTAGAACTACACCTTCGATGGTGGCATTCACCAAAACTGGCGACAGACTAGTTGGTCAAGCTGCTAAAAGACAATCAGTTACTAATCCGCATAACACTATCTACTCTATCAAGAGATTTATGGGTAGTCGTTTGGATGAAGTAAGCGAAGAAGCAAAATTAGTACCTTATAAAGTTATTCCGTCTGATGATGGCAACTCAATAAGAGTAGATATAGATGGCAAAAAGTATTCAGCTCCAGAAATATCAGCTATGATATTGACTAAAATGAAGCAAACTGCTGAAGAGTATTTGGGTGAAAAAGTTGACGAAGCTGTAATCACAGTTCCTGCTTATTTCAATGATTCTCAAAGACAAGCTACAAAAGATGCTGGCGAAATCGCTGGTCTAAAAGTTAGACGTATAATCAATGAGCCTACAGCTGCGGCATTAGCTTACGGATTAGACAAAAAGCACAAGAATATGACAGTTGCTGTTTACGATTTGGGTGGTGGTACATTCGACGTATCTATCCTAGAGATTGGTGACGGTGTATTCGAAGTGAAATCTACTAATGGTGATACTCACCTTGGTGGTGACAATTTTGACAGAAAATTAATTGACTTTTTGGCAGATGAGTTCAAAAAGCAAGAAGGTATAGACCTACGTGACGATGCTATGGCATTACAAAGATTACGTGAAGCAGGCGAAAAAGCTAAGATAGAATTATCAGGCTCTATGCAAACTGACGTAAACTTACCGTTCATCACTGCTACTCAAGATGGTCCTAAGCACTTAAATGTAACTTTGACACGTTCGAAGTTCGAAAGCTTATGCGAAGATTTGTTCCAAAGAACATTGAAGCCATGTGAACAAGCAGTAAAAGATGCTGGTATATCTAACCACGAAGTGGATGAAATCATCTTAGTAGGTGGATCAACTCGTATCCCTAAGATACAAGAATTAGTAAAGGATTTCTTCGGTAAAGAGCCTTCAAAAGGTGTAAACCCTGATGAAGTAGTAGCAATCGGTGCTGCTATCCAAGGTGGTGTATTAGGCGGAGACGTAACTGACGTATTACTACTAGACGTTACTCCACTTACTTTGGGTATCGAAACATTAGGCGGTGTATTAACTCCTATGATACCTTCGAACACAACTATACCGACTAAAAAATCGGAAGTATTCTCGACTGCGGCTGACAACCAGCCATCAGTAGAAGTACACGTACTACAAGGTGAGCGTAAGATGGCAGCGGACAATCGCTCGTTAGGTAAATTCCACTTAGACGGAATTCCACCAGCACAACGCGGTGTACCACAAGTAGAAGTAACATTCGACATTGACGCAAACGGTATCTTGCAAGTATATGCTAAAGACAAAGGAACTGGCAAAGAGCAAAAAATTCGTATCGAATCTTCATCTGGATTATCTCAAGAAGATATCGAGAAAATGAAAAAAGATGCTGAGTTGAATGCTGAAGCTGACAATAAAAAGAAAGAAGCAGTTGACACTCGTAACCAAGCTGACTCTTTGATAGCTTCGACTAATAAGCAAATTAGTGAACTTGGCGAGAAATTGACACAAGAGCAAATCTCTAGAATCGAAAGTGCAAAAAGCAGATTAGAAACAGCTATGAAAGAAAACGAAGCTGACCTAAAACCTGCTATGGAAGAGCTGAACAAAGCATGGAGCGAAGCATCGCAAAACATGTACGGCGACGGAAATGCACAAGGTGCTCCAGGTGCGGCACCGAGTGGCGAGCCAACTGGCGAACCAGCTCCAAGTGCTGAAGAAGAGGTAGAAGAAGCTGACTACACAGTAGTTGACGACGAAGACAAGAAGTAACATCTGGGAATTCCACCCTTTTAGAGGGGTGGATCACACCGAAGGCGTGAGACGGGGTGTTTTAATGAGGAAACTATTACACCCACCTAAATCCTCCCTCAAGGGAGGACTTGAACAAGAATATAAATTCACCAAGACGCATAGAAATATGCGTCTTTTTTTTTGTTATTACTTCCCAATTAATTAACTTCTAAATTAATTATGTATTTAATCTCGCACAATCTGTATGAAAACTATACTTCTCCTAATCATTGCAATATTACTCTCATCTAATATCCTAGCTATAGAGCCAGAGCTATATAGTGAACAAAAGTTTGTTGATGATATTCGTTTCTGGCAATTTATAGAACATAATAATATGGGGTATTTAATAGGTGATGATGGTGAAAATGGTAAGGAGTTATGGACTTTCAATGGGAAGAATGGACATTTAGAGATGCTGAAAGATATAAATCCAAATGGAGACTCTAATCCTATCATTATTAGTAGTAATATAAAGGGAAAGTTAATATTTTCAGCTTTAGATACATTAGGTCTTGGTATTTGGTCAACTAATGGGACAAAAGAAGAAACAATATTGTTAATGAGGATTCGAAAAGGACAGTTTGAAACTTTTGAATCAAGTATAGTTCATAATAATAAGGCATTTTTCGAAATACAATATGATAATGATATTGTGGGTATTGGATATTCTGATGGAACCGTAGAAGGAACCGGGATGATAAGCGATTCAATTGGGTCGAAATCTAATCTGGAGACGACTTTATATGAGTTTAATAATAAGTTAGTAATAGTAATGAGAGATCGGCTATATTACAGAGAAATTCTAGCACTTGATGATGAGAGACAAGTATTTATAAGTTTGACTAACGAGACTAGGGAACTTTATAAAAATAAGGATAGAGAAGTAGCAGTTGTAGGGGACAAACTATTATTTACAAGAGTTATAAAAGACAATGGTTATAAAGAACTATGGATCACTGATGGCACAACCAAAGGAACTGAAAGACTTCTTAACGATAAAGTATTTTCATATTTGAGAGTTACACCACCTAAATATTCTAGTCTGTTTAAAGGTAAATTATATTTTACAACCTCCAATGTTGATAATTCAGGGGCTCTTTGGGTATCGGATGGGACAAGAGAAGGGACTAAGCAATTCAAATTAAATGATACAACATTGTGGGCTGGTTTTTTACCTAATGATCAATCAAAGTATGAAAAATTGATTTTGATTTCTAAAGATAGCATTGGCGATTACAATCTAATGAGAACAGATGGAACAGAATATGGTACAAATTTTTATGATTTGAATTTATTGACATATAGTAATTATAGTTTTCTCGATTATCGTTTTGCTTTAACAAAAGATAGGATATTTTATATGAGCAATATCCCAAAAAAGAAAAGGGTATTATGGATGCAATATTATTATGATGATGTTAAACAGTTGGTTGTTGATTATTCAGAACATGACATTGCAGAATCTTCAGCTGTATTAGACACAACAACAATCAATGAAAGATGTTTGTATAATGTCAGATTAGATCCTAAGATGTACAGTCTTTTTACTACAGATGGTGTAGATAATGAGCCTACTTTTGTTTTAGAGGACTCTGTGAGTTTTTCGGGTGGGCTATATTATTCTAAATTAATAGATAATATGATGTACTTTATCATGACTGATCATTCAAGTATGCAAAAATTATGCAGGACAGATATGAAACGTAGAGGTACTGATATAATTCAAATGGATGACGCTCCATTAACAAGACAAGTAGGTAACAATTCGGGTGTAATTGAAGTTAATGGTTATGTTTACTTTTTAGCTAACTATTATAATATTCACGACCATTACAATTTATATAGAATTAAGAGTCCAATTATGTCCAATGTAGAGCGTGAGGTTTTCAAATCTAGCGAGGTAGCCGTTTATCCCAATCCAGTATCTGATAAAGTATTCATTGAAATAGTGAAACCAACTACTATCACTCTAGTCGATATGAACGGCAAGTCTATAAGAGTAATTGAACTAGATACTCCTAGTGAAATTGATATTTCGGAGTTGAGTGAGGGTGTTTATTTTATATTAGATGAAACTGGGAAGGCTATATCTAAATTCGTAAAGGAATAAGTGTATAAGACTACATAGACGCATAGAAATATGCGTCTTTTTTTTTGCCTCGTAGAGGCATAATATCTGTAGGTATAGAGATTATGATAGAGTATGCCCCGTAGGGGTTTTATATCGCCACTCTGTGGCTTTTGTGTTTAATTGATATGTTCTTGCTACAGATATTTAGTTAGGCTGTGGCTTTATTTCAGCTGTTCAATAATTTCTTCACAATCTTCTAGTTTACCCCAAGGTGTGCAATGTGTCATTATAAATTGATTATCTTTTAATCTGTCAGCGAAAAATAAGTACGATTGAATTAATTCGTATCTGGGGTCACAGTTCGTAAATTCTGATGTAAAGAACATTGTATCACTCATTACTTTCTTACCTTTGATATTCTCTATCATTATTACTTTAGCATAATATCTATCAGGATACATTTTCTTCCAATCCTCTCTTAACTTAGGAACTGTGTCTATGAATTGCGGAATCTCGATATCTATAGATTCTGCTCTTATCAATTCTACAACTTTTCCAATAAAAACAAAATCTACTTCTGAAAGATATACTTTTTTGTCAGAATAGATTTCACAGTCACAGGCTGTTGATTCATAAGTGACTACAAGTAAAGCAAATATAAGAATTATTTTAAAATTTATAATCTTTTTCATTTGTACTCTTAGAATAAAATTTTCAATACTTACAACCCTAATATACGGAATTGGAAGTAATCGCTATCTTGAATTCAAAAAAAAACTCCCACAAATTTCTGCAGGAGTTTTTTATATAATTCTTTTATCAGATTCTAACTATTTATCTTCGCGGCAAGTTGCGTTCTCTTTATATCGAACAAGTTCAGAATGTTCTAGTAATTCCTTTACTTCTTCTATGAATGAAACTTGATTTGCAGAATCTAAATCATCTAACTTTAAGCAGTAGTCCGTTTCGCCTTCTCGTCCCCAACTCACAGTATTGAATTCTATTTCTAAGCTTTTCAATAAATCAGCAAGTTTGCTTTTTGCTTTTTGGTCTGTCCCACTACCTATACTGATAAAAGAGACTATGAACCTAACATTGTTTGCTTCCACTTGCTGAGTAGCGTGTTCAACTTTCGGATCTGACTCTTTTGTACTCTTACAAGATAGTACCGCAAGGGTACAAATTATTAATAATAGAATTCTCATTGTGGGGATTTCCTATAAAAAAATGGGGCTATTTACCCCATTCAGAAAAATTATTTAGTTATATATAATTTCTTAGATTGATTGAAATTTTTTCCAGTTATCTTCAAGAAGTAAACTCCTGAACTAAGCTCGCTACAATCTACAAGTGTAATACTAGACTGTACATCAAATCCCTTTACGAAAGTACCATACATATCTACTACTTCAACTTTGAAGCTTGGATTATTACTAATATTCACAACCAAATTGAAAATACCATTGTTAGAATTAGGTACTATAAGAACATCATTCGACGTATTTACATCATAAACGCCAGCAGGTACTTGACAACCATTAGAATTAATCAAACCAGAACGTACTGTGTTCAATGTAGCTTGCATTCTTTCTTTCTGTCCAGTTGTAAACATGACAGTACATACAGCATCCGAATAGTCCATATAGTTCATGAACATTTCGCCATACTCACCTGTACCACACTCACTGAAGTCATTATGTGGGAATTCTGGGCAACCTTCATTACTTTTGAATGCTGGTTCTGTATCATCTACCAAATCGTCACCACATTCATCATCACCCCATATATGTCTTAGGTTCAAATAGTGACCAACTTCGTGTGTAGCAACTATAGATTTGTATTCTGGATCTTCTGGGTTAACACCGAAGTTAGTATAAAGTATTACAACTCCGTCTGTTGTATCAGTAGTTTCCGAAGGGAAAGTACCCCATCCATCTACTTGTGAGTTCTCATCACCTTCACGGAAATCAGCACACCACATATTCATGTATTGATTTCTGTCCCAAATTGTTACCGGTTTGATTAAACTATCAAACTCAGCTATTGACCAGAATTCTCCTCCACTATTAAAACGAGTTATTCCACTAGTAGGGTTTCCGTCGGGATCTGTTGTGGCAAGGCAAAACTCTATCTCACAATCTGCCTGAGCATAGTAAAAAGGATGAGATTCGTCTAAAGCATCTGTATTTAGCAATCTAAACTCTCTGTTCAGAATTTCAATTTGACTAATAGCTTGTTCATCAGTTATGTTTGGGCCTACGCCTACTTCTTGACCATTATTAATGATATGTATAACAACAGGTATCGTTAGTATTGTACCTGCTTGAACAGTTGCCGATTTAGAATTTATGAATTCTTGAATTCTATTTTCTATTTGTGTTTCTTTCTCTAAAATCGTTGCATCTTTTGAGATAGAATTTCTATAAACATCCATAGTAGCACATTTTTTATCTAGTGCATTGGAGTTAATTGTAGCAAACATAAGTAAAGCAACAAATAGAGTTAAGGTTTTAGTCATATAGTTGTATTATTATTTTATAAATATTATTTTTTGTTAATGTAATTTAAGAAATAATAATTTTTGAATGAGGGATTATTTTATATTTATAATCAACTTCCTGATTTATATTACGTAATTATGGTAAATAAAATATGAAGTAACATCACGCATTTCTTCTACATATACAGATTGGGGAACGGATGCACCACTTCCATGTATTAGCAATTGCGAATATTAACTAATAGGTACTCAATATGAAAATCATAATGAAAGCATTTATAATTTGTCTGATTCTAAGTTATTCTTCTGTTTTCTCCCAAACAATTATTGAAAACTTTACAGGGGAATCTCATATTACGGATGATATTGTAACCACTGATAATCAAGTAATAATCGCTACATCTTATAATGGTTTTGATACAAGACCAATTCAATTATATAATTTCAATAATAATAGATTTGAATTGATGACAATTCTAACGGAAGACAATAATCCTTTATTTGTCACTTCTTATATACCCCAAATACAAGTGTCAGGTAATGGAGAATTATTTATTTCAAATGAACAATCAATATTTAGAAAGAATGCTGATAAATGGTTAGAATATAGAAAGTTTGACAATTCGACCGAAGGTAAAATTGAATATTATATAATTGATTCTGATAATAATTATTGGGCAACATTATCTAAAAAACAAGGACACAACTTTTTATTATCATATATATCAACTTTTGATAAGACAGATAGTTACGTAATTGATTCATCTATTTATCCAAAGTATATGAATAAATTATATAAAACTTATAATGACATGGTGATAACAAGCTGCGGTGTTTATGGAAATGATACTATTAATGGTAGAAATGATATCTATCTATTTAAAGATGAAAAATTATTTGATACTTATAAATTGCCTTCTGCAAATGGAAAACATGAATACAAAAATATAAATCAAATCTATACAGATGAGGATGAGAATATATGGTTCTGCTATACTGGGAAACGATATACGGATCCAAATTATGATAATACTTTATCTGGTGTTAGTGTATTGAAAAAGAATGGTGAATGGGTACACTTTACTAATCAAGATGGTTACCCAAAAGTTAATGAGGCTTTTGACGCGGCTAAAGGAATAACAAAGTTTAATGATGGCTGGTTGGTTCTTTTTGAAAATGATTTGATGTACATTAATGAAAATTTTCAAATTGAAGACTTCAGCATTGTGAATTTCTTAGATAATACAGTTTTTCATAAGACGACAAATACGCCAAACGATTATTTATTACAATTTCTTAGTAGGTTGAAAAATAAAGAAGAAGGTACTAAGCCATATTTAATTGACATAGTTTCAGATTCAAAAGGAAGAGTTTTCATCACTTCAAATATTGGGATATTTGTATATAATAATGGGGTTTCAAGCGTAGAAGATGATGAGTTTAATCATATTATTGCATATCCAAATCCTATCAAATCTTCTGATGAGTATTTGAACATCAAATCAGTAAGTAATACAATTGAAACTGCTGAAATCGTAGATGTTACTGGCTCTTCCATCAAAATAAATAATTGGGAAGTTAATGGAGATGCAACAAGATTTAAACTACCAATTGGTTTAAGTTCGGGTACCCACTATTTGATTCTAAAAACATCAGAAAATAGTATAAATATTAAATTTATTATTACAAAGTAATGTTTAAATTCTTTTGCTATTTAAACAAAAAAAACTCCCACACAATCTGCGGGAGTTTTTCATTTTATAGTCTATTTTCACTCTGACTCTCAGCCCAAGAAGTGAACAAATAGTCCATCTCTTAGCTTTGGTTCGAACCAAGTGGATTTCGGAGGCATTACTCGGCCTGCATCAGCTATGTTCATCAGCTCTTCGATAGAAGTAGGGAACATACTAATAGCGGCTTTCATTTCACCACTGTCAACTCTTCTTACTAATTCGTCCAACCCTCTGATACCACCAACAAAATCAATTCTGTCGTCAGTACGTGGGTCTTCTATAGCAAGTAGATTGTCTAAAACGTGCTTTTGTAGCAATGCAACGTCAAGTGATTCCACTGGATCGTTCAAGTCAACTAATTCTGGTTTGATATTCAATTTGTACCAGTTGCCTTCAGCATAGAATCCGAATTCGCCTTTCTTAGATGGGGCTACTTTTGTAACCGATTTCACAACTGTGAATTTCTCAGCAACTTTGTCTAAGAATTCAGATACGCTATTGCCATTCAGATCAACTACTAATCTGTTGTAATCCATTATATATAGTTCACTAGCTGGGAATAAAACTGCCAAAAAGCGGTTATAGTTCTCATTGCCAGTGTGGTTGGGGTTCGCTTCTCTGCGTTCTCTGCCAACTATTGCTGCAGCTGCTGATCTATGGTGACCATCTGCCACATAGAAGCTAGGCACTTCTGCTAATCTATTTTGGATAAATTCAATATCTTCTTTCTTGTCAATTAGCCACGTTTGATGACGAATACCATCATTAGCTACATGATCGTTATTAGGTGCGTTCTGCTTTACTTTATTGATAAGATTATTTATATCCCTATCATCTTTGTAAGTTAAGAAGATTGGACCAGTATGTGCATTGGTAATTCGTACGTGCTCACATCTGTCTTGCTCTTTTTGCTTTCTAGTGTATTCGTGCTTTTTGATTACATCGTTCCAGTAATCCTCGACACTAGCACATCCGACTAATCCATTCTGAGTGCGTCCGTTCATAGTCAGACTATACACATAATAGCAAGGCGTAGCATCTTCTACCAAAATACCATCATTAACTAATCTAGTCAGATTCTCTTTACCTTTAGCATAAACTTTTGCGTCATAAAGTGAGATATTTGGATCCAAATCTACTTCTGGCTTACCAACTCTTAGGAAAGAATCGGGATTGCCTTTTACTATTTCTCTTGCTTCATCAGAGTTAACTACATCATACGGATATGCTGCAACGTCTTTCGCTTTGTTACTTGTAGGTCTGTATGCTTTGAATGGTTTGAATATCGCCATGTTTTTACCTTTATTTTTTTAGTTCTGCTACTACTCTTTCAGCTATTTCTATTCCGACTCTGTCTTGAGCTTCGTTAGTCGAGCCGCCAATATGCGGAGTAGCACTTACGTTCGGATGATTTATTAATTCTGTCTGTGCCACTGTGCATGGTTCATTTGTCCATACGTCAATACCTGCACCAGCTAATTTACCAGATTTCAGAGCATTAAGCAACGCAGCTTCGTCAACAGTACCACCACGAGCACAGTTGATAAGTATAGCACCATCTTTCATCTTAGCTATTTCAGCTTCGCCTATTGTAGCACCTTTTTCTTTATCTAATGGGATATGTAGAGATACGAAATCACTTTTAGCAAGTAATTCATTTAGGTCATTACAAACATCAACTTTTTGTTCAGGGTGTATTTCAGAATGGCTATATGAGCAAACTTTCATACCTAAACCAAGTGCTCTTTTAGCAACTTCTTTTGCTATATTTCCATATCCGATTAATCCAATAGTTTTGCCAGTTAATTCTATTCCTGTGTAGTCTTTCTTAGGCCATTCACCATTTTCCATAGCATGAGTACTTCTATGAGTATATCTACATAGCGAGAATAAATGAGCAAATACTAGTTCAGCCACAGAGATAGAAGAAGCACCTGGAGTATTAACTACGGCGATTCCTTTCTCGCGAGCATAAGCAACATCAATATTGTCCATACCAACACCGGCTCTACCGATTACTTTTAGCTTTGTAGCGTCTATTAGGTCTTTGCGAACAGTAGTCGCAGATCTAACTATAATAGCGTCATAGTTGTTCAATTTTTCGAACAATTCTTCTTGTGGTATATGATGTGTATCTAATTCGATACCAGCATTTTTTATTACGTCAATCCCTTCTTGGGATAGTCCGTCATTAGCTAATATTCTCATTTCTATTATTATAATTTAGTGGACAAACAACTAATTTCAAAGTTAGCCAAAAGAAACTATATTATCAATAGATTTGAACATAAATCCAACTTTCACGCACTTTATACAATTATTTTCGGAATCAATAGTATATGTGTTAAGTTTGTATTATCAATTGTCACAAATTTACCTAAGGTAATTTATCATGAATAGAGTTCATAATTTTAGTGCAGGCCCTGCTATTTTGCCTGTACCTGTATTAGAAGCTGCAAAGCAAGCATGCATTGAGTTTAATGGTTGTGGTATGTCTGTAATGGAGATGAGTCACAGATCGAAAGAAATCATTGCACTTTTCGATGAAACAAGTGCTAATGTATTGGAATTGATGAATTTGAATAGCGATGATTATACTGTACTTTACTTAGGAGGTGGAGCGAGTATGCAGTTTGCTATGATCCCACTCAATTTCTTGAAGACAAGTGCCGATTACATCAATACTGGTGTATGGGCTAAAAAGGCAATAGCGGAAGGGAAATTAGTTGGTAACGTGAATGTTGCTGCTTCTTCTGCTGACAAGAACTTTAATTATATACCAAAAGAATTTAACTTCGATGCGAATGCGGATTATGTACACTACACAACAAATAATACTATCTACGGAACAAGAGTAAAAGATATTCCTAATGTAGGTGATGTACCTTTGATTTGTGATATGTCTTCTGATATATTCAGTAGAAATATGGATTACTCAAAATTTGATTTGATATATGCTGGTGCTCAAAAAAATATAGGCCCATCTGGAGTTACTTTAGTTGTCATTAAAAAATCTTGGGCTGCAAAAGCTGAGAAAGAAGGTAATATGACAATGCTTAAGTATTCTACTCATATCGACGCTGACTCTATGTTCAATACTCCTGCTGTATTCCCTGTCTTTGTTATCAATGAAACATTGAAATGGATAAAATCTGCAGGTGGATTAGACGCAATTGAAAAAAGAAATGACCACAAAGCTGGTTTACTTTACGATGCTATTGATAATTCAAATGGTTTCTACAAAGCTGCCGTTGCTAATAAAGCTGACCGTTCTACAATGAATGTTACTTTCAATTTGGAAAGTGAAGAGAAAGAAGCAGAATTTATCAAGAAAGCTGAATCATTGAACATGTCAGGTCTTAAAGGACATCGTTCGGTTGGTGGAGTAAGAGCGTCTATTTACAATGCTTGCCCAGTAGAATCTGTAGAAGCATTAGTGAAATTTATGAATGATTTCCGTTCGTAAGTCGCTTATCACTATTAAGATAATAATCAAGCCTGTTCTATTTTAGAATGGGCTTTTTTTTTTGAAAAACCAAACGGGTCTAGCATCATATCCCAATTCAATCTTGGCATTAGTCAGTATCGAGTAGATAACTCCCATCATAGACCACAAAGCTAAACCAACGAATGAGTTACTAGTTAGGAAATTAGTCATTGTCAATATAACAAGTGCATAGAAAGAGGCATTAAGTAGAAAAATTGTATCTGGTTTTAATTTATGAAAACTACTTCTTAAACTAAGGTATTCAACTAAATTCAAAAAGAATAATGAAAGAAAAATCAATCCACCTATAATACCAGTTTCTATTAGTGAATGCATAACTGCGAAATCACTATATCCTATCTCACCTAGGTGTTTGGTCTGACCTAACCCTATACCAATTATTGGGCTTCTTAGCCATAGCTCAACGGAACTAGCGAAGTTATTACTCCTAGTATCAAAAGACTCACCGACTATGCTATGTGAAGTTATACCTAACAAACTAGATATTCGAGTGTAGAATAATTCGAGTAAACTTGTATCAAAAAACTTAATGATGAAAAAGTCACCTATTATAATTAAGATAATAACTGCTATTAATATTTGAAAAATCCTCTTATAGTTTATCCCTTTGTTATATATGAAATATGCAATGGCTAGGAATACCAACCCTAACACACCCGTTAAAGAGAAAGTAACAAATAATGATAGGGCTGATAATACAAATATAAAGTTCAAGAACTTTTTAGATTTAAGTATAGCAATAGATCCAGATTTGAACATTGGATATATCATAAACCCAATTATAGTAAGGTTATACCCTGCCAAGGCAGATGGTTCGGAAAATATTGAGGTAGCACGATAGAAATTCTTGAATTTCAAACTCAATTGCTGGTAAGGCTCATTAGTATCATCTAATGCTGTTAAACTAGCATTAGTTAGATCTATCCAGGCTAATGGTAAATCATAGGCACGAGCAAAAAGCTGATAAATTCCGAAGATATTGATAAATATAGATAAGAATAACCATATTTTAATAATGTTAACCCATACCTTATTCTCTATCTTAAATATTCCCAAGAATAATGGGAAAGAAGTTAAAAATAAGAAATGCACATAAGTCTTAATGAACTGGATATTTTCTGCTTCGTAATTAGAAAGCACATATAAGAATGAAGCACCTGCCGCCACTTGCAATAGAATTAATGATTTGACGGAATATATGGGATTCAGATTTATTGTGATTTTATTAGCTACAAACTTTGCTAGAAAGAGAAAGTATATAATGGCTATTACTGGGTACGAAGGCGAAATCCCAAAATTTCCAATACTGAAAAGTTGGAATACTCCTACGAAGTAGAGAATATATAATAAGTAAAATAAGAAATTCATTATCTGTTTTTGCTCTTATCTAGTTCGAAGGATTTCTCTTGTAAATAATAAAATTATCTTCGATTATAGTATCTTGTTTGAAATTTGTCGTAATATAATCCCAAATTACCAAATTCTTCTGTATTGATGATAACGATGTATCATCATTGAAGAACATTATATGAGATTGATCATTATTCTGTAGTATAATTACATCCGTATCTTTTATATTATCAAACGCTTTTTCCTTCAGATATTCTGGTGCTTTGTCATTGAGATAGAATGCCGATTGGGGGAATGAGTATTTATAATCACTATCAAAGTAACAAATCATCTCATTTCCACCGGTGTTTATCAAAAGTACTTTATCTGTATTTGTATTAGCATTTATATAATCTGCAACTGCAAAGTGTTTTTTAAGTATTTGTCCTTCTGTACCTTCTGTCAGTGTTGAATAGAATGCCCTGCTTCCTTGGCTAATAACATTTATAGGGTAGTTCAGCAAGTTGATAAGCCTTGGGATAGGACTAAAAATAGTAACTACAAATAGTGCTATCACTAGAGTAGATTTCTTATAATTTCGAATTTCACTGTAAATTAGAGCCAAACCCATAGAAGAAAGAAACACTAGAAATGGTAATATTCTTTGCTGATGGTATATCAGCATTTTTCTTTCTATTATAACCGAAGCATATAAAACTAAAAAAAATACGATTAAACCTTTGATCTTTGCTGCGTCTGCAATCTCTTTATCTTTTAATCCAATGTAGAAAATAGTATAAAGTGCAGCTAGTAGCAAAATAATAGAATAATGATCTGTGAAAAACCCAGTCCCAAACTTAATAGAGGCTTGCAACCAATTAAACCCAAGAGCTGGGTAATTGCTATACTCTTTCATGTAGTTAAAGAAATCTAAGAAAGAATGGAAATTCCCAGAAATAAGAATGGGTGAAAAAAGTAGAGCAGTAACGGCTAAAGCTATAAATAGTTGGATTACACTTTGTTTAATAATACTTCGAATACTCTTCTTTTGTATTATCATATAAAGTATATCTGCTAATAATAATATCCCAAATGTATATTTCAGGTTTATAGTTATACCTAGCAAAACACCTTTTATCAGATTATCGTACTTCCTACCTAGTGATTTGCTACCAATATAATAATACCATATTAGAGGTAAAAACAACAGGCTCTCCACTTGGAAAGTGTGTGGAAAGCTTAACGTAGTATAAGCCATAGGCATAAGCACTGAGAATAATCGAATTGCAATCTTATTAAGTTCTAACTTATTGAATATATAAATACTCGATAAAAGAAAAACCGTTTGATAAGCGAAATCAAATAATCTATAAAGCGTTATATTCTTACCAAACATAGAGTAAAGGAACTCGAAGAAATAGTAAACGAAAGGCGGTTTTACATCGAAATAATCAACATATAAAGCACCCCCATTCTTCAATATCATTCCGCCTTGGATAAACGTAGCCAAATCAGAAGAAACGGGAAAGAATATAATCAAACTTAGAATCAAAAGTCCAAGTGTCAATATAAGATAATCATATTTGTTCTGGAAGTATTTCATTTCTTTATCCTCTCATAAATGAAATATCTATCCATCAGTATAGTGTCTAGTATAAAATTTTGTCCTATATAATCTTTGTATGTTTGCTCAGCAAAAAACAAATCATAGCTACTACCTTCGGATAGGAAGATCATAAATATATCATCACTGCTATCTATTGCTATTATATTAGCATCATGCAAATCTTCTTCAAAAGCTTTCTTATATGACATCGGTGCCTTTGGAGATAGATGAAAAGCACTATGAGGGAATTTGTATTTGTAATCGAAATTCAGATAATGTACAGTTTGGTTACCGCCAGTATTCATAAATAGGAACTTCTCATCGCCTTTTTTATTTATATAATCAGCAATAGCTATATGCTGACCTAATATAGTGAACGGTTTATCATTTGTATAATATGATACATAAGACTCGTAATTAAACACTCTATCGTATGCAATCTTGTATGTATTCACAAATCTCAATAGTGGGCTAAGTATCAAGAACATTGAGACGATTACGAGAGTTTGTAGGTTTTTGCCAAATCTAAATCTTTCAAATAATATAATAAACCCTATACTCACTAGTATCATCATATAAGGGTATAATCTTATTATATGGTACATATTTATCTTTCTTTCAATCAGAACTGATATGAAAAGTAAAAAGCAAAATAGTAGCAAGTATTTTTTAATAATTTGATACTTCCCGTTCTTGTAGAAGATAGAAGCAATAAGGAAAAGAAACAAATAACTAACCGAAATCAATGTACCAAAGTTATAAGTTAGTATTTCTATCATCTGTTTTGCCAACTCAATACCAATCGGTGGGTACTTTGCGTACTCAGCTAGATATACATTTGTATCAATAAAGCCACTTAAATTGCCGCTAAGAATAACAGGTAAAAAGCTAAGGAATACTATAAAAAATGCTATTGCTAGCTGAACAATTGGTTTAGTATAATTTCTAATCTTAGATTCTTTGAAAAAATAAATCAAATAGCCGACAAAAACAATTCCCAAAGTATACTTGAATGCAATTGCAATACCTAAGGTTAAGCCCATTATTATATGTTGCTTATAGGTATTTTCATTCTTAATCATATAATAGAAATATAGTATCAGAGGTATAAACGCTAATGATTCTGTTTGGAATATATCTCTGTAATTTAGAATAGTATAGCTGAGTGGGAATAGAATCAGAAATGCTTTTATTACCTTCGTTTGTATCTCTAGCTTAGTCAGCAAATATGAAGTAATAATTAGAAAAGTCAATTGATATAATAAATCAAAAATCCTGAAAGCTACTACATTATCACCAAAAATCGAATTAATACCAGCAAATAGATAATAGATAAGTGGAGGTTTGATATCAAAGAAATCACTGAATAGCCCACCACCATTCGCTATTATATTACCACCGTGCATAAATACAGAAAGGTCTGACGATAAAGGGAACGCTAGAGTAGGAAAAAGTATAACGAAAGCTATAATGAAATACTTTATTAAAGGTTTATCTATAACTGGAGCTTGTATCATTCTTCTTTCTTTCTATCGTATATATAATATCTGCCATCAAGTAAAGTGTCTAATTCAAAATCATTTTCTAATAGATTTCTAAATATCACTATTCTCATCATATTATCATAGCTAGAAAGATGATTGAAGAAATTAGCATAGTGGTTGTCATCATTCTGAATAATCAAATAATCAACTTTTTCCATATCTTTCGCCACTTCTTCTACTATGCTTTGGTTGTCAAAATCACCTAGATAGAAAGCGGAAAGAGGATATTTGTAGTAGCTTTCGCTCCTACGCAAATACTGATGACTACCCGAGTTCACATATATAAAGCTCTTGCCTTTCGGCTTTGTATATTCCTCAAGTATAGCCATAGCATTATAGTTGCCAGTACCGTCATCGTGAGAAAAGTTGAATATGTAATTTTCTTTGTTCCGGAAATAATCCATTGGTATTTTCATTGTATTAACTACCCTCGGTAATGGAGAAAGGAATAATGCAAAGAAGAGTACGAATGTGAATGCTATTTTGTTTTTAACAGAAATGCTTTTATAAAGAGAGTATAAGCCATAAGAACTTAGCATTATCAAGAATGGATAAACACGGCTAAACTGATACAAATTCGGCTTTCTTTCTATCAGAAATGAGACGAAAAGTAGAATAAAAAAGAGCAGTATAAAGTTGAATACTTTATCTGCATTTTCGTTCTTTTTGAAGGGGAACAATACTACACTATATATAGCTGCCGCTGAGAAAAGTAGTGAATAATAATCACCGAAGAGGTACCCAAGTCCTTTCAAATATTCTTTTATAAATCCTAAGTTGATAGGTGGGTGTGCCTTGTATTTATCAAGATATGCAAATAAACCATCTAGGTATTGAGTATTACCTTGTGCAATAGTTGGTAAGAAACTCAAGAATACGCAAAGTAAAGCGACAGTGAGCTCAATTATTTTGTTCCGAACGAACTTCCAAGAGAGGTTGGATTGAGTTAAGCTATAAATAATATCAGCAAGGAAAACGAGTCCTAGTGAATATTTAAATGAGACAATTATTCCAAGCAAAAGCCCTTTGATTATTGTCGAATTTCTGTTGGGTTTAATTATATAATAGAAATACCAAATCATTGGCAAATATGTCAGCGTCTCGCATTGCATAGTATTACTATGATTCAGCGTAACATAGCTAGCGGAAAATCCAATTATGAATATCCACCTAATTGCTTTGTCAATATTCAGCTTAAATAGTATGTAATTAGCACTAAAAATGAAGGATAAAGTAATAATATAATCAACAATTCTAGTGGCTATTATATTACCACCAGTTAGTAGGTCGACTAGTGCAAAGAAATAGTAAGTAAGAGGGGCTTTCAGATCAAAGAAATCTTTGAATAGTTCACCACCATCAGCTATGATCTTCCCGCCAAGCATAAACACAGATAAATCTGATGATGCCGGAAAAAAAATAGTCGGTATCAGAATAATTGCTGCTACAATTAGAATTCTAATATCTTTTACTTCTGGAATCAAATCAAGCCATTTTTATGTTTTTCTGTCAATACTTCGACCATACTTTTTGTCATTTTTTCCAAATCAAAATCATGTGACCAATCCCACTCAGCACGAGCAGCACTATCATCTATTACTTGTGGCCAAGATTCTGCAATCAATTGTCGAGAGTCTGGTGTATAAGTAATTTCAAAATTTGGGATATGCTTTTTAATTTCTGCAGCTAATTCGGCAGGAGAGAAACTCGCAGCAGCTACGTTGAAGTTAGAGTGATGTTTTAATCTATCAAAATCAGCTTCCATCAAATCTATGGTTGCTTTTATACAATCGGGCATATACATCATTGGTAAAGTAGCATCTGCTTTCAAGAAACAATCATATTTCTGATGTTTTACAGCTTCGTAGAATATCTCAACTGCATAGTCAGTAGTCCCACCACCTGGCAAAGTTTCAGAAGAAATAATACCGGGGTAACGCAATCCACGAATATCAAGTCCTTGCTTTTTCACAAAATAGTCGCTTAGTATTTCGCCACTAACTTTGGTTACACCGTACATAGTAGTAGGTTGCAATACAGATTCTTGTGGAGTATTAATAGTTTCTACACCTGGACCCCATACAGCGATGGAGCTAGGAACAAATATTTTCTTTATTTTTTTATCAATAGTTGTCTTGATTATATTGATAGTACCATTCATATTTATATCCCAGCAGAAGAAAGGATCTTTCTCGCCAGTAGCAGAAAGCAAGGCCGCCATGTGGAAGATAGTGTCTATATTATATTTGTCAACTACGCTATCGATAGCCGCTTTATCCATTATATTCAGGACTTCATTAGGGCCATTGTCCGCAATAAGTGAGGGTGGATTGTCTCTGACATCAGTAGCTATTACGTTATCGCCGCCATATCTCTTTCTTAATTCGTTTACCAATTCGGTCCCTATTTGACCGTAAGCACCTGTTACTAATATTCTTTTCATAAAATTAATTTTTCCTAGTTTAAATATATCCTGCAATTTAATTAATTCTTGGCATTATATAAGGGGTATTTGGAGAGTAAGTTTTGATATAAAAAACTTATATTGTGTTTATGATACCTTCAAATAGAAAATATATTGATGAATACTTCAAAAGTCTAAGCATAGACTTGAAATCTATTATCAATGAATTAAATTCAAACAATACCGATATTGACTTGGGTTATAGGATACAAGCATCAGCCGTTTTCTCGTCTAACATCGAAGGTAATAGTATAGACCTCAACTCTTATATGAACTCGCAGTTAAGTAAAAAGAGGTTCAAACCAGAAAAGGATTTGGACGAGATAGATGATTTGGTAGCAGCTTATCAGTATGCCAAGTCAAATACGCTCAATCATGATAATTTTCTTACCGCTCATAGATTACTATCTCAGAATCTACTAATCCAAAGTAAGCAAGGTGAATATAGAAGTGAGAAGATGGGCGTTTTCGATTCTGATGGGCTCGTTTATTTGGCAGTAGAACCAGAGTTTGTACCGGCTAAAATGCTCGAGTTCTTCGATGATATTTCTGAGCTACTAATTGCAGATTTGTCTATTGAAGAAATTTTCTATCATGCTTCTATGATACATTTGGTGTTTGTGCATATCCACCCCTTTTCAGATGGAAATGGCAGAGCAGCAAGATTGCTCGAAAAATGGTTTTTAGCTCAGAAGATAGGCGAAATGGCTTGGGGCATACAATCTGAGAAGTACTATAAAGAAAACCAATCGAATTACTATGATAATATTAATTTGGGTGTAAACTATTATGAGCTTGATTATGATAGATGTCTTCCATTCTTAAATATGCTGGTTGATTCGGTGGATAGTCCAAGTAAAGAGCAAAGGAAAAATGAATATGGGAATAATAATAAGAATGGAAAATAAAATGTATTATACAAAATATCTAACCATCTTCATTTTTCTAATTTCATTTGGTTGTTCTGGAAGAGAAGAAGTAGATCAATCATTTTATTATGAAGAGCCAAACATTAGCCGTGAAGCTTATATAAGAGATAGTCTATTTATTTCACATGTTAGTAATGAATACTTCAGACTAGAATTAGATGGGTTCTATGCGAGTTATAAAACAGAGTACCAAAGATATTTAAAGGAAAATAATAATAACTTGGTCTATAGATTTGTACCTGTTAGAACATTTTATAATAATTCTACTACTAAACTTTATTCTTATGTTATTGTTGGTGTGGCTTTGGGAGATTCAGCAAAGTGGCCAGAAGATTTTGATCATTTTTCAGCTTTTAATCTTATGGGATTTAGAGAATCAAAATGTGACATTTGGAAACTTTACCCATATAATAAAATTATTCTATTTAATGCACCAACTTTGGACACCTTAATCCGTGATTTGAATACTTTTTACTTTAGGGATTTGAAGAATTCGTTATCTGAGCTTAAACATACCCCTGATGGAAATCTAAAACAATTAAAATATAATTTGAATGATTCTGGTTTTTGGGAAAATTATCCTGATTTAGTATTAGGTACCACCTATGTTGATAGTTTATATGCATTTCAATTTAATTCAAATAAAGCATATAATGAAAATTTTATTGAACAAGGTTTTGATTATTATTTAGATCAATTAGATTTTGCTAAATATTATAAATATGCCAACACAAATATGAAACAAAGAAGTATAGAATGGCAGTTGTATCTTTGGAGGAATAAATTACAAGATACTTCAATAACCTACGAACAGATTAGGTTCAAAAAAGATAGTTTAAATCTT
The DNA here is from genome assembly GCA_002839765.1 of Ignavibacteriae bacterium HGW-Ignavibacteriae-4. GTDB lineage: Bacteria > Bacteroidota > Ignavibacteria > Kapaibacteriales > UBA2268 > PGYR01. The sequence continues at coordinate 63,513 of PGYR01000004.1, read as the reverse complement.
GAAATATTAAAGAAGCATATAAATCCTAATATTACAATGCAAGACGTAATCAATAGGGGAGTCGATTATTATACATATAAACCCAAAATTGATTCTGTTAGATACCCTGAATATTTATTAAAAATGTATGAGTGTAAATAATATCACAAAAGGTCCACCTAGGAAACGCAAGAACAGTTATTGTAAGCAATTCCCCTCTTTAAGCGCAGCGAAAGAGGGAAATGTTTGTTTTTCCATTCCTACTCCGGCTCTACGTGAATTAGAACATCGGAGATTTCGGGAATTTGGTGTTGAAGCTCATTTTTTAAGCGGTGAGCTATATCATGTCCCTTTGCTACACTAATTTCGCCATCTACTATTAGGTGCAAATCGACGTGATAGGTCAAGCCCATCTTCCGAACAAAGCATTTTTCTGTGTCAACTACACCCTCGACTGTTGCAGAGATACGACGTACATCATCTACGAAATCGTCATATATATGCTCGTCCATTATCTCACTGAGGGCTGGTCTGAATATCAGATATGCATTATAAACGATGAATCCCGAAGCTAGCAATGCCGCCCAATCGTCTGCTGTTTCATAGCCCTCACCTAAAAATATAGAAACCGAAATACCGATGAATGCTATAAGCGAAGTTATTGCGTCGCTTCGGTGGTGCCAAGCATCAGCTTTTAGGGATGTGCTATGTGTTTCATCTCCCTTGCGAGCTACTATTCGGTAGAGTATTTCCTTCCCAATAATAATAGCGGCGAGTACATAAAGCGTATAGCTTTCGGGTGCTACTTGTGGTGAACCTATATTGACAATACTCTCGTAGGCAATAAAAGTAGCAGATATTAGCAAAAAACCAACTACTGCGAAAGTTACTAGTGGCTCTGCTCTGCCGTGTCCGTAGGGGTGATTATCATCAGGGGGGCGTGTAGAATATTTGATTCCGAAGAGGACTAAACATGAGGCGAATACATCAGTTGTGGACTCTATAGCGTCTGCTATTAGTGCATACGAATTCCCGAAATACCCGGTCAAACCTTTGACAATAGCCAATAGAATATTACCCACTATACTTAAGTAGGTTGTTTTTATTGCCTTATCTTTATTGCTAATGTTCAATTTTGAATTTGGGGTTGTATGATATAGTAAACTAAGTTATTTTATATTAAATTGTCAGGAATATTTGAGATAATTATGAGTAAAAACAATAAATCCGTTTTGGTACAAGGTAAAGAGATTTTAATTTATGAATTTGAAGAGAAGGATTATATTTCATTAACTGATATGGTTAGAGATGTTGAGAATGGACTTGTCCTCATAGAGAATTGGTTACGTAACAAAAATACAATTGAATTTTTAGGTATATGGGAAGAAATATACAATCCCGATTTTAATTCCCCCGAATTCGAGGGAATTAAAAACCAAGCTGGTTTGAATAGATTTGCACTTTCAGTTAAGCAATGGGTTGCTAAAACTAATTCTATTGGTATTGTTGCAAAAGCTGGAAGATATGGTGGAACTTTTGCTCATAAAGACATTGCTTTCGAGTTTGCATCTTGGATTTCCCCCAAATTTAAGATATACCTAATTAAAGAATTCCAACGACTGAAAGAAAAAGAACAGAAACAAATTGGCTGGGATATAAAAAGAAACTTAACTAAGATAAATTATCGAATTCATACTGATGCTATAAATTCACACCTCATACCCGATTATCTTAGCAAACAGCAAATAGTAAATGTATATGCCAATGAAGCTGATATTTTAAATATGGCTTTATTTGGTAAAACGGCTAAGCAATGGAGGGAGGAAAACCCCACCGAGAAAGGAAATATAAGAGATTTTGCAAATGAAAACCAATTAGTATGCTTGGTTAATCTTGAAAATCTAAATGCACTTTTTATAAGTGATGGTTTACAACAAAATGTAAGATTAGAAAAATTAAATCAAATAGCAATTAATCAGATGAAAATTTTATTAACTGTAAAAGTGAACAAAAAGCTAAACAAATAGATAGAGTAAACTAAGTTATTTTATTATAAATAACCCACTACTACCATTACAATATGTGCAAATATATCTACAGAATTAAGAACTTTCCATTTTCCCATTATAATCTAAATCTATTACTAAAAATAAATTTATATTTAGTTCTTCCTTTATTATTGTAATAGATTGCTCTAAGAACCCAGCTTTTAGTGCGAGTTCTTTTAACTCCCCTTCTGTTCTATGTATTAAGTACCAATTACCAAATAATTCCATATAATCTTTTGTTGGGTTAGATTTACAAAAATTACCAATTATTATTTTACCAAATGGCTTTAATAAATCTTTGAATTGCTTAAGTACTTTAATGAATATATCATCATTAAAATAATCAAATAGACCTGCAGACCATATCACATCGTATAACTTCTGGGATCTAAATCTAATTATATTAACATTGTAAAACGTAATATTTTTAAGATATTTGTGAAGATTAATTTTGGCATAATCGATTGCTTTTATTTCACTATCAATACAAGTAGTTTGTAATAATCTAGGATCAATGATTTCATAAATCTCTTTAATATCTGTTGCTGGTCCACTAGCTACGTTTAATAAATCAATACTTTCACAAGTTTTACTTAGTTGTTCTAATATTAAATTTTTGAAAATAGTTTTTCTATTTCTGACAGCTTGAGCAGCAGGCATATTAATTGAATATTTGTCCCATTTTTCAAATTTTGAGTTATAAGATGTGAAATTTTTATAAATTTTTTCAATTAAGAGAAAATCACCCGAGTATCCAAATGGTTTTAATCGGCTATGCCCCATTATTGTTTCAAGTGAATTTAAGTATTCTAGGTTATTAATAATATTTTGAATAAAATTGGACCTTACCAATTTATTTTTTATTAACAAACTATTTAAAAACTCATATTCGGATTCTTCAGGACCATAATTATTAATGATATCTAAAAGTTTTCTTCGTATTGTAATATTCATTGGTTAGTTATTAAATTTGTGACTCAAAACACTACTTCCAATTTGGTTTGTCAAGCCAAGTTAAATTTGTAGTTCTTAAAAAGTTGAAATACTCAATTTCAAGGTTTGAAGTAGTTTCAATGTTTTTCCTTGTCTGAAAATATATAATACTATTTTCAATATATATATATCCAGTGTTTTTCCTCCAATCTTCATAACTCCAACTCTCCAAAAAACTACTTACTTCTTTAGAGTAACTTTGTGAATTTTGCTTAATAATCAAATTATTATTTAATTCCATAACATAATCGCCAGTTTCAAACTCCATTTTATTATAGATTAAAAATAACATAACGTCTTTAACTAAATAAGATGTATCTTTCGAAATTAATTTATACATTATATCTTTGGTCTCAAAGTTTCTCCGACCTAAAAATATTGCAGATTCAACCTCAGCAATACCATATACATAGAGAATATTTATATTTATTTTTAGTTCTTTGGCTAAATTGCAAAAAGCTACTTCTAAAGAAAATGGACAATTATAACCCCCAAGTAATAAAGTTATATTTGATGGATAGGTTTTTAAATTTTTTTGCATATCTAATAATAACTGAAATGGAGTGTACCCCAATAAGTTGACAATTATTTAACTATCTAATCGTTTGGAGTTATTTTTAAGCTCAAGCAAAACAAGAGAAGTGCCTTCCAGATTCCTATTTTATTTGATAATTAAATATTCTTGTTCTTCCGAATTTTATTTCACTAAATTATATCAATTAAACTCTTGTCACAATACGTTATTCAACGTATTTTTAATAGAATAAGGTTACTTGGAAGCAATTATAATATAACACAGTAACTAATTAATTTATCTAAGTCTATTAACTATAGTTTTGTTAAATTGAATATAGTGGAATGTATTTCTTAGCTATTTAATTATAAAATTTCATAAATTCTGAAGATATAAAAGGTTAATAATGAATACAAAATTACATACTGAAAGTGAATATCTAAATTTCAACCAATATAGTATTTTTAGATTATCTGAACTTTATAATAACAATAACAAAGACTTTGTTGAGATAGCTGGTTATTTACCTTTTTTTATATTTACTAATTTTAAAAAAAATTATATCTATAATTATGCTAACATTAAGTCAATAGCTGCGTTGGGAACCTCAGACTTTTCTAATGTTAATCTTGATTGGATTAAACAAAAGTTCGATCCACAATTGACTGAAAGTGTATTCAACAGAATCAAAACATTTGATATTCAAAACGATAAAAAATCTATCTGCACGACTATTCAAAAGTTCAAAATTGAAGATAAAATGACATGGCTAATTGGTAATAAAATAATACTAAACGATGATGAGTTTTTTAATATTCAATATACTTTTGATGAATTAGGAATTATTGGTTCTAAACTAAAAAATATTTTAGTCCCCTTTGATTACAACCCTCATCTTTGGCTGAAATTCAAAACACTCTCAAAACGTGAAAAATTTATATTAGCTCAGATAGCTTCAGGTAAGTCAAATAAACAAATTGCTGATGAAATCTATATCTCTGAAAATACTGTAAGAACACATAGAGAAAATATTCGGAAGAAATTAGATATTCACAACTTAATAGGAATGATTAAATTCGCAGATGCTTTCAATCTGATAGGTGCTCTTGATTCTACTTTTGATGATATCAATTCATTATAAATAGATTCAAAAGTTTAATTTACAAATTCTTTAACTAGTCTATTAAATTCAAATCTTTTTTCGACAGAAATATAATGTCCAGAATCTTTTACTTCTAAAAAATCGAAATTGCATTCCTTTTGAATTAACCTTATGTATTCTTTATTTATGGCTGGATCATTTTCACCATTAATTATCAACTTCTTGCAATTTAAATTTTTAAATATATTAACTTCATCTAATAGTGTATCTGGATTTTGTAATTCTGCTGCTAAGTTAAGTCTAATACGAGGGTCCGTATTTCTAAAATCTTTTTTTAAAATTTCATTGTAAGATTTATTTCGAGTAAACTTCTGGAAAAGTATTTCTAAATTCTCATCATCAACCTTATCAGTGTACATCATATTTAATATTTCTACAGGATTAAACGCTTCATTGAAATTTATTGGTTTTCTAATAGGCGGAGTTCCAAAGACTAATAATCCTTTTAAGTTCTCTATGCTTGTGGCAACTTCTATTGCTATATGTCCACCCAATGAATGAGCTATAATATAAACATCATTCATAACATTTGAGGTTATTTCCAATAACTGCTTTCTATAACTTTCTATTGAGTATTTGTGTTCAATACTTAGCCAAGGGCTCTTGCCGTGTCCAAAAAAGTCGAAAGAAATTAAATTTTCGTCAAATAATTCTGATTCAAAAATTGGATTAAACACATTACTAGAACTAGAATTTCCATGAACAAATACTAAAGTACTCTTATTTTCTCTTCTCTGATTTCTTATATAGTTTTTCATATCATTTAGAATTAAATTTAAAAAAAAATGATTTTTGAGAGTTACAATACTATTTCTATTAATTTAATTACAATTTACTTAAAAAAGAACTCTTTTTTCAAAATAAAGATGGTAAAGCTTCTAAATTAAAAACATGTTTGGTTGAGTAAATAACAATACATAGTTGAATCGACTAAAATCAAAAAAGCCGCTTAGCATAGCAATATGTTGAGCGGCTTTTTCTATTTATCTTAGCTTTCGCTTACTTCCTATTATTGCCCCTTTCCCAGCTTATTTCAGCTTCGTCAACTGAAGTATTAGAAACCTCGAACCAGCCGAGTGCTTTGCTACCATTACTGTTCTCATTTCTGATATTACTTGGTAGGTTTGTTGGTGGTTTTGCGAAAAGACCGCCATTGTTTAACTGATCTTCCAATATAGTTAGAAACTCAGCAAAGTCCTGTGAGATACTATATAGTTGAACACCAACTTTCTCGCCAACTTCGGCGAATTCTTGTCCATCTGGTGGCCCTGCAAAACTTCCTCCCGGTGATATAGACCCGCGAATAGGTAGTATAAAAGGAATATTATCAGTCTTAGAACCTCTACCAGTAGAGCCATCATAAGCTACAGTTAGCCTAGTAGATAACTTATTCAGTTCACCATTTCTAGTTCCCCTTACCCAATAAGCATCACCTAGTCCTGGGCTGTCGTATGCCCAAAATTGGACTGCCCATATAGAATCAACATCACCAAATGGCAATTTCTCACGCTTCCAAGTTATAGAATCTATTGCGGGGACTTGTCTTACTGTACTTTTGGAGGTGAATACTTCATTGTTGTAAGTTACTTTTAGGTAATACTCTCTTCCCACTACCAAATTGCTAAAAGATGAATCTAGTTCATATTTGCCATCTGTATCGGGTGTTTTGAAAGTATAATTATTGCCGTCGCTATCTGTCAACTCTACCAAAGCGTTCGTAATAGGAGTTACAGAAGCCGCATCGAAATACTCACCCGATAAAGTCAATCGCACATATTGTGGCTTATCTATATTCGTTAGAATAGCATCAACTGTTAATTGTGGCTGCCCGTCATTCAGATCTACATCTATCACATCTTCACAAGAAGCGAATAGCATTGTCGAGAATAGTATTAATATTAATTTTTTCATATTAGTCATTTATTAGTTTATCTACATCAAAATTGAAATTATAAGAGATAGCCGGAACTATCGAGCCAAACACCGCAAACCTAACGGCTTCAGTTACCCTCGGATTGTCTTCATTGTTTCGGAAGTAAACAGAGTAAGGGTTCTTTCTATTATATACGTTATAAATAGAGAACACCCATTTGCCAGTCCACCAATCGCCAGACTCATCTTCTGGGTCATAAGTTAGTGATAAATCCAATCTATGAGTCATAGGTATTACGTAATTATTTCTTGACTCATTGGAATTATGTGGAATATAATATTCTTGCCATTCGTATCTATTAGTAGGGAATGTAGCCGGAGTACCAGATGAAAGTATGAAATTAGCCGACAAACTCCATGTTTTAGATAAGTCGTAGAATGCAACTATACTCAAATTATGAGTTCTGTTGAATCTAGCTGGGAACCAATCGCCTCTGTTGATACCTTCTACTTGTCTTTCTGTTCTTGCTAATGTATAACTAATCCAACCCGTTAGGTCGCCACTGTTCTTCTTTATATAAAACTCAGCACCATAAGCTCTACCATCACCATTCAGAAAGTCGGCTTCTAGATTCTCATTGAGTAATAAATCGGCACCGCTTATATACTCAATCTGGTTTTTCATATCCTTATAATATACTTCTACAGATGTCTCCCACATATTATCATCGAAGTTCTTGAAATATCCCAAAGCCACTTGGTCTGCAAGTTCTGGTTTGATATTATTAGTAGTTGGAGTCCATACATCCAAAGGAGATGAAGCCGCAGTATTAGAAACGAGATGGACATATTGTGCCATTCGGTTATAACTTGCTTTAAGAGAACTTTCTTTATTTAGTTGATACTTGACTGAGAATCTCGGCTCTAAATTAAAATAATCAGCAATATTAGCATAATCAGCGAATTTCTCTTCTCTTATTAGTGGTTTTGAGATTCCAATCGTTGTATCTCCGTAATAATATGCAGTACCAGGCCCCATATAAGTATAATACGAACCTCTTAACCCATACTTGAACGACAAATCATCAGTCGCTTCTAACTCTTGACCTACATAAGCTGCTAGTTGTCCTGCAAATTGATTATCTAGGCTAATCGGTACCGAAATACCATCACTAATGCCTTCAGCATTGCCGGGTGTAAAATTATAGTGTATAGCTTCAATTCCAAAATCAATATTGTTTTTCGGGCTAAAGAAATAGTTCAAATCGTATTTCACAGACTGTGTTACTATGTTCGCTTGCCATTTGAAAACATCTATATCATCTTCACCAAACTGTAGTTTATAGTCATAATTGCTATAATAGTATGTCAGATTTGAGAATAGTTTATCACTGAATAGGTGATTCCATCTAGTAGTGAAAGTCTCACTTCCCCAATCGAATCCGAACCCAGCACCGAATACATCTCTACCGAAATAACCAGATGCGAATACTGTGTTATTCTCATCTACTTTCCAGTTCGTCTTAGCTGTCAAATCATAGAAATAGAATTTGCTATCTTTCAAACCTTCATCTAAGAATGGTTTTGCTAATACATCTACATAAGATCTACGAGCAGCCACTAGGAAAGATAATTTGTCCTCTATGATTGGACCTTCGATAGCCAATCGACTAAATATAGCTCCAACACCACCATCTATGTTGAACTTTCTACTATTACCTTCTTTCAACCTAACATCTAGTATAGATGACAATCTTCCACCATAAGCAGATGGAATACCACCTTTTACTAGCTTAACATCTTTCACAGCATCAGGATTGAATACAGAGAAGAATCCGAATAAATGCGATGAGTTGTAAACTGGCGCTTCATCTAGAAGAACAAGGTTTTGGTCTATACCACCACCTCTCACATTGAAACCAGTAGAGCCTTCTCCTACGGAGCCAATACCTGGTAACAACTGTATTGATTTTACAACATCAGTTTCACCCAATAGAGCAGGCATACGTGTAAGTGTTTGTGCACTAAGCTCTATCGTACTCATCTCTATAGAAGTAACGTTGTTATTCGCTTTCTGTGCAGTTACTAATACTTCATCAGATAATAAATCAGAAGTACCTAGCTCAAGATTGATCTTTGTGTCTTTATTCAAATTGATTGTTTTTTCTAATTTCTCATATCCGATATATGATGCGATTGCAGTGTATTTGCCCTTTGGAATGGTAAGCGAGTAAAATCCGTAAGCATTTGTCACGGCTCCGAATTTTGTCTCTTTGATGCTAATAGTAGCACCTATTAAGCTCTCCCCTGATGATTTATCTTTTACATAACCGCTGAGTGTAAATTCCTCTTGCGAGAATAGACTCATAAATGGTATCAGAAAAGATAAAAGTATTATTCGTTTCATCGATCTCTTTATTTGTTGATTATATTTTTACCCTTTGACGGTAAGGGTTTAATTTTGGTTTACATAACAATCATTTTCTTTTATAAAAATAATAATCTTATAATCATTTGCAAGAATAGAGGGTTGCCAAATTATTCGTTTGGCACAAGTCTTGATAGCACATAAGTATGAAAAAACTAATACTATATTTAATTGCTCTAGCAGTTATTACGATTTCTGCTACTTCGCAAACTCTTAGAATAGAGAGAACCGATGTGGACACTGCTAGATACGGACATGTGACTGCTAATTTCAAATTTGGAATTGATATTTACATAGATGAAATAGAGAATGTGAATAGTGCTTCTTTCCAATTACAATGGAATTTTGGTGATTATGTCCACTTCTCTGGATATAAAATCGGAGATTTTGGCGATAATGGTACAGTTTATATTACCAACCCAAAATTAATTCCTGGCACTGGAGACAAGTTTATGAATGTTGGTATTTTCTCTGGGACAACAGTCGGTGAAAACGATTTTGACAGCCCTAAAATACTTCATCTCGAGTTCGCTATATCTAATGATATACCGAATAGAGAGGCGCTTATATTCACTTTCGTGAATTTCTATGCAACTGCGTTCGTTGATAGTAGCCAAACAAATGTCGAAATATCAAGTGAACCACTAGAGCTGAATATACATAGCTTTATTAATGTATGGCCTGGTGATAGTAATAATGATGGATTGGTCGATACTAGAGATTACAATCAGATAGGACTATATTTCGAAGGGAATTCAATCCAAAATGATGGAAGAACATTTAAAAGAAAGAACTCAACTATTATGTGGACTGGTCAAAAAGTATTAGTCTGGGATAATGCCGATGCTACTTTCGCAGATTGCGATGGTGATGGTGTAATTACAGTTGCTGATGGTATGGTGGTATTCCACAATGACAGTAAAACTCATAACGAGGGCACTGGATTAACTGGTGAGAATACAACAGCTGGATTAGCTGAATATATAGATGAGTCAGAATACAGAAAAATCCCGATTTTCAGCTCTGTTACTAACAGCTATAGAGCAATGACAGCGAAAGTTGATATACCAAGTGGGTTGTCAATCAAATCCATAATAGCTGGTGATTTATTTGAAGGGACCGATGCACATATAATCAAAGATATAAATGATAATAAGTTAGAATTCACAATAGGCAGTTTTGAGAGTGATTTTCAGATAAATAAATCTGGTATTATAGCGTATCTGCTTGTAGAAAGTGATGTGGAATTAACTAAGCCGATAATAATAGCAGAAGCTACAATTTTGAACAATGAAAACAGATTAATTCCTGCTAGTATAACTACTGGTGTAGATGCAACAGATATTGATAATATAGCTGTAACGGTTGATATAAGTGAAATACAAATCAATATCCCTCAATTAGCTAATGAAGTGAAGCTTTATAATATAAATGGACGATTAGTAAAGCAGTCAAATAAAAAATCAAAAACATACACTTTCCAAAATGATTTGGAATCTGGTACGTATCTATTATTAATCGAAAATGATAAAGTATCTATAAAGACAATACAAATCCTAAAATGATTAATATTGTGCAATAAGCTAAATGCTAATGCAGCACAAAAAGGAATAATACCGTAAGAAGCCCTGTTTATCGGGGCTTTTTTTATTTGGCACATCAATTGTATCCTTTATAACAAAGGAAGCTAATATTCAGGATGAACTATTTTTTTCGATATATAATTGCCATTGCGGTATTTTTCTTGCTCTCAACCACTATGGTAGAGAAAGCATCTGCACAGCAAAAGCAACCACAAGGTATTTCACTACCCAAGCTTTCCGTCAGTGTTGACGGTTCCAACGATAAGAACGATCTAGTCTTAACTTTGCAAATACTCGGTGTTATTACAGTATTAGCATTGGCACCATCTATTCTTATTATGATGACTTGTTTTACCCGAATAATTGTCGTATTCAGCTTTTTGAAGCAGGCATTGGGTACTCACTCCCAACCACCGAATCAGCTACTAACAGGCTTGGCACTATTCCTAACTTTCTTCGTTATGCAGCCCGTCTTGGACGAGGCAAACGAAAAGGGGATACAACCCTATATGAGTGACCAAATAACTCAGGACGAGGCGCTAGATGCCGTTATATTGCCATTCAGAAATTTCATGCTAAAGCATACTAGAGAAGCTGACCTAGGTTTATTTATAAAACTTAGTGGCAAAAACAAACCTAATGATATTTCGGAAGTTTCCACTTGGAGTGTTATTCCAGCATTCGCAATTAGCGAACTAAAGACAGCGTTCCAAATAGGGTTCTTATTATTCATTCCTTTCTTAGTCCTCGATATGATAATAGCCAGTATATTGATGTCACTCGGTATGTTCCTATTGCCACCGCAATTAATATCGCTACCGATAAAAATACTGCTGTTCATACTAGTCGATGGCTGGTATTTGGTAATAGATTCTCTCATGAAAAGTATAATGCAACAATAGGTGATATAATGACTGATCAAATGGTGACAGAAATAGCAGGAAAGGCATTTTACTATATTATGATAGTAAGTGGGCCTATTCTATTAGTATCATTAGTTGTAGGATTGATTATTTCAATTTTCCAAGCCGCTACCTCTATATCTGAGCAAACACTAACATTCGTACCTAAAGTAATAACAGTATTCTTAGTTACTATTCTAATATTTCCATTTATGATTTCTAGTATGAAAACTTTCACAATTGAGATGTTTTCAATGATAGAAAAAATGGGCCCATAGGTGATTCTATGCTAGATTCACTCACCCTATTTTATCTGGAAGGGAAGTTTGTTATTGGTCTGCTTATACTTGTACGTGTCAGTGGACTTTTTACGACTGGTCCATTCTTCAAAAATTCTGCAATAGTACCGCAGATGAAGATATTCCTAATACTAATGCTATCTGTGATTATAACCTCTGCTTTTTGGCAAGAGCAACCCGAAATTGGACTAAATGTTTTCAATCTAGTAATGCTCGTAATAAAAGAGTTTATGGTCGGAGCTCTGCTGGGTTTCGTTTCCAATATACCATTTACCGCAGCCAGGTTTGCTGGTGGTCTTGTGGATATGGAAATGGGCTATCAAACAGGAGCATTATTCGATAGAGAAGCCTCAACACCTACGCTAGTTGGTGAGTTCAATGAGCTAATATTATTAATGCTTTTCCTAATTATGAATGGGCATCATTTTCTAATCGAAGGTCTATACTATAGCTTCAAAGTGCTTCCACTCGACACTATGGTATTCACCCAAACGACGTTCGATATATTAGTTGGTACTGCTGTTTCTATATTTATACTTGCAGTTAAACTCGCATCACCTCTGCTGATAGCACTATTTCTGACCAATTTGGGATTGGCACTATTAGCAAGAGTAGCACCGCAAACTAACGTATTCGTGCTGAGTTTCCAGATGAAGGTGATGATAGGACTTATAATGCTAACAGTATCATTACCAGCGTTCGTAATGATTAGTAAAAACGCTCTTTCAGTAGTACAAGGTGATTTCATTGATGTGCTGATTTCCCTAAACCCTATGAGGGTACCTTAATGGCTGAGAATAAGGAAGGCCAAGAAAAAACCGAGTCCGCAACCCCCAAGCGGCTTAGTGAGGCAAAAGAAAAGGGACAGGTCTCCAAGAGTACCGATATAACAACATCTGTTATGGTACTAATTGGTGGTATGTCGCTCTTTGTATTTGGTGCTACAATTTACACTAAGATGATTCAGTTTTTCGATTATTCATTCCGTAATTCATGGAGTATAAAGCTAACAGAAGCAAACGTACTGAAGATGTACCCCGACCTAATTACTTTTATTGCATCACTTATATTGCCATTGCTACTCCTGTTTATGTTCCTAATACTAGCCGCAGAGATAAGCCAGGTAGGGCTAACAGTTGCAACTAAGAAATGGACTGACCCAGAGACTTATAAAAAAATATTCAAAATTGGTTCAGGATTGAAGCGGATATTTTTTAGTTCGCAATCCTTCTTCGAATTACTCAAAAGCGTCGCCAAAGTAATACTACTAGGTGCTGTTATTATGTGGATAGTATATGATGACTTAGAATCGATAGTCACTATTCCACTTCAAAACTATACTGCTTTAATTGAATTAATGGCGGATTTGAGCTTCAAGATAATACTAGGTGTTGGGCTCGCTTATATAGTAATAGCTGTCAGCGATTTGATGTTTCAGAAATGGAAACACAAAGAGGATATGAAGATGACCAAGCAAGAAGTAAAAGATGAAACAAAGCAATCAGAGGGTGACCCTCACGTAAAAGGTAAGCTAAAAGGATTGATACGTTCACGTTTCAGAAAGATGATGATACAAAACGTAGCCGAAGCAGACGTAGTAATCACAAACCCGACCCACTTTGCAGTAGCACTAAAATATGATAATAATAATATGGGTGCTCCGAGAGTAGTAGCCAAAGGTGCTGACTTCCTAGCTGCTAGAATAAGAGAAGTAGCAAAGGAAAATGGAGTACAAATAGTAGAAGACCCACCATTAGCACGAACACTTTTCTTCAATGTAGAAATAGACATGGAAGTCCCAGAAAACCTATACAAAGCCGTAGCCCAAGTACTAGCTTATGTATTCTCCCTGAAAGGTAAGAGAGGGTAAGGCAAACAGTATAAAGTGAAGCTATGTCATTGCGAACGAAGTGTGGCAATCTCCTCTTGTCAGCCAGAAAAGATAACAACACCCATCAACATTTGGACATTTACAGCAGAAATTCTTATATTGAATAATTAATATCCTTATGAGTATAAAAATACCTAAAGTTTTTTGAAGAAATGGGAGAGCTTGGAAGATGAGAACTACTTTATTAACGATAATTATTTCAACAATATTTTCATGGATACCAGCTCATTCAAGTTGCTATAATATTCATAAGTTACTTGAGGTTACATCACTTTATGGAAGAACAATAGATTTTAATAAAGAAATAATCTTTGAAAAAGGTAGAATCCAAGTATTTAAAGATTTTGTATTGGTTAAAGGTATTGATTCAGGAATACTTGAAAAAATAGAAAAAGGGAATTTGCTTTTAGATTTAAAGAATTTATTGAAAATAGATACTCTTGATATTTCTTACAATAGACAAAAAGGAGTTCCAATTAAAGAATTAGCTGCATTAAACGATTCTGTTTCTATTCCGAATACTATTTACTTTTATGCCGAATATGAACTTGAATTTATTGTTTTTGCCGAAGTAGTATTTAATGAAGATATTTGGAAAAACGGTGAAATTCTAAATAATTACAAGGAACTTGAACTTAATGGATTTGAAATTTCTAATATTAACACTTGGGTAGGACTTTATACTTTTAGATGTGATGAAAAAGGTGAATTACATCATATTCGTACTGACACATATGCAACTTATCATTAAGTGATTGGATTTTATTATTAATTTGCTAAATAATAGTATTATACTTGTGGGATGAAACACACCTAAGGTTTTTTGGAGAAATGGGAGGAGTTAAATTATGAATAAAGTATTAGTCGTAATTCTTTTATTTTTAACATACGGTAACCTTTTACCGAAGTATGAATATAAAATATGTTTTGATATACACGAATTGATTAAATATACAAATGTTTATAGAACGAATCTTGCTTTTGATGATGAAGTAGTTATTAAAAAAGAAGATTTTGAAATCTATAAAGATTTTATCTATATTAAAGACCCTGAATCAAGAATATTGGAAACAATAAAAAATGATACAAGCAATTTTATTAGAGAAGAAATAGGATTAGATACCAGCGATTCTGATGTAGAATACTATTATGATCTTTATGAATTATCAACGTTATTAGATTCAAATTCAACATTAAATACGATGATATTTTATTCGGTATTTAAGGATTATATTATTCTTGTAGAAGTCTATAACAGAGTATCTAAGAATTTTACATTATATGATAAAATTGATTTCGTTTTAAATGAACTGAATTTAAATGGATTTTCTATCTCACAAATAGATGCAGTTAATTCTTATCATTTATTTAAATGTGATAACAAAGGAAGCTTTGAATATATTGGTTCATATCGGCGTGGCCATTTCCGCTAACATCTCGGCGAATAATCAACATTTGGACTATTTCCGAAGAAATTCGTAATTTGAGTGGTTGTTATCCTTGTGGGATGGAAAACACCTAAGGTTTTTGGAGAAATGGGAGAATTTGGAAGATGAAAAAACTGCTTCTAATTATGTTACTTTTTTTGACACTAACAGTGAATGGTCAAGAGATTCTGTGGGATACTACATTTGTGATAAAGGAAATTCCGTTTACCATCATTTCTGGTCAATCTGATTCAAATTCTTATGCACAGATTATACGTAATGGAAAGGATACAATGACTTTCTTTGATATGGCAGGTGGTGTTGAAGTTTTAAAATTTAACTCTGATGATTATTTAGATATAACTTTTTCTTTTATCGGTAATAATATTATAACTGAATTATATTTATTCGATGAGAATATTCTGAATTATACAAAAGTTGAGAATTTTGAATGGTACCCAGAAGCAAAACAGATTAAATCATACCCAAATTATTATTATTCTTATCACAAAGCTGGATGTGCTGATTGGAACTGGGTTAGTGATCTATTTTATATAAAAGATTTCAAGACATATCGAATTGGCAATATTTATGGTTTGGGCTGTATTACGGGTGAAAAACTTCGCTCAATAAAAGTATCAAGGATACTTTCAGACGATAATCTAATATTAATAGATACTTTCCCGATAGATACAATTGACGTTTATAACAAATATAAGTGGGGATTCATAGAAGATTACTGGAACAGTAATCTCGAAAAGTTTTTAAAATAAAGTACAACCAGATAGGAGAAAATCCATTGTAAAATAGGTATTACCGTTGGCTTTAGCCAACGGATAACAATCATACCAAGGTCTATGTGGACTTTAGTTCCATAGTTTTTATAATATTCCACCCCTACGGGGCGGTTGCTCATTATTACATTTGATGCTACAGATATGCAGCCCCGCTGGGGCTTTAAGGTAATTTCTTTTAACCTAGACTCTTCGCTAACTCCGTTAGCTCTGAGTGACGTGTTATAAAAGGTTCGGAGGAATTTAAGACGTATGCACTTCGATGCCGCTCAGTGTAAACAATACGTCTCTACAATCCTGTAAACTATTAAATCCTATAAATTCTGATTCTGACTAACAAATGGATTATCCCACCACAAACCCAGCAAAACTAACCATTGACTCAGTTTCTACTTCGTGCCATTGATTATAGCCGGCGTGGACTATATGGGCATCATCAACTAAGCTAAGTGCAGCATAGAATGGAGCCGTACCGCATACTTTATTCTTATCTTCTACACTATTTATTTCAGTAAAGAAAGCATTTTTGTTAGAGTTCTTCAGCGTTTCGATTAGTGCTTCATCTTCCCCTTTTATACGGATTTGCTCAGTAGCGGCAGGGAAATCATCACCGAACTTTCTACCAACGTGCGACAAATCTCCACTTGACAGGATAAGGATTTTCTTACCTGTTGAAGCTACTGCATTTTTGATAGCATCTATAGTGTTGTTATACTTATCGCTAGTGTCGGGTGTAGTTTTATTATTTAAATAGTTTGCAGGTGAACCCGTTAGGATTGGAACTATTTTGAAGTTTTTATCGTTCAATAAGTGCTGTAAAAATATTAGATGAAACTCAATCGAATGCTCTTTGTAGTGAGCTATATCATCATAAACTATTTCTGTATTCTTTTCTATTTCAGCTAGTAATTCGTGATCCACTTCTGCAGTTCCGAATGGAGTTTGGAAGTCTTTTTTTGAGAACATAAAGTCGGCTGTGCTTCTATAATGACTGGTCCCCAGCAGAATCACAGTGTCTATTTCTTCTACGTTTTTTAGTGCAAGAAATGAGTTGGCATAAGTCTCCCAAGACTCTTCTAATCGCAAATCAATATGCGGAGCTAAGATAGCTTTAATCGACTTGTCAGTTAATGACATCCCTTTATCAAGTATCTTATTCAAAAATGTTTTTAGTTCAGTTGGGTTTTCTGGATACGAGAATGAATGACAATATGAGTTACGTACATTTCCGCTCGTATAGCTATGCATGTTTTCGATAGCCATTCTAGTGCTTGGCGTATCTATCATATTGAGAGCAACTAGATTATCTAGTAAAGTATATAATTTGTCGTCTGATAAGTTAAGCAATTTAGCAGCACCATCTTTTGCTATTTCCTCAGCCGTTTTATTACCTTCCATCAAAGTTTGTATAAGCGGATAATATGAGAATGGAAGTGCTATTGGCTCTGCTATTAGCAGTGGGTCACTGATATATATGAATTTATTATCAAATTCTTTGATTAAGTCTATGTCCAGATTATCTCTTAACTTAATTTGGCTCATTTCGCTCACTTTCTCTTTTTTGCTTTAACTCTTCTAATTTTCTTAGCTTTACTTTGAATTTTGAAACTATTATCATGAATGCAACTCCTGCTATTAGCATAGCTATACCAGCTATAAGAAACCACATTTCTTGCGTTACTTTATAAACCCAAAGTAGAATAAAGAAAGTAACAAAGTTAGCCCCAGACATGAACATAACTGACATAGTTAGGTTCTTGTTCATACTATTATCGGTTTTAGCCATTACCTCAATGCCTCTTCTAGTGCAGTTTTAGCATCTGTTTTTTCGTCACGATATTTGATTATTAGAGGGGTAGAGATTGACAAACCATTTTCCTTAGCATAAGGAGAACTAATAGCTCTACTACCCGGTACAACTACTGCACCAGCTGGTATTTCTAAAGGACTTTCAGCAGAAGATGAAAGTACAGTTTCGTTTACCAAATCATAGACTTTAGTGCTTGCGTTTAGTATTACACCTGTACCTAATACGGCTCTTTCTCTAACAAGAACACCTTCGTAAACACCACAATTACCGCCTATCATCACATTGTCTTCTATTACTACTGGTCTTGCTCCTGCTGGTTCTAATACACCGCCGATTTGTGATGCAGCACTCAAGTGTACATTTTTACCAATCTGAGCGCATGTACCTACCAATGCGTGCGAATCTATCATAGTTCCTTCATCTACGTAAGCACCAATATTGATATACATTGGAGGCATACAGATTACGCCTTTAGCCACGTAGCAACCACTTCTGATAGAGCTTCCACCAGGTACTAACCTAACACCATCTTCTAGTTTCAAAGGTTTTAGAGGAATCGTGTTTTTGTCAAAGAAAACGAATTCTTCGTTGATTGACATATCTTCCATTTTACTATATCTGAATAGTAATAGAATTCCTTTCTTAACCCACTGATTAGCAACCCAACCGCCTTTACCATCTGGTTCAGCAGCTCTGATAGTTCCATTATTTAATTTAGCTATTATCTCAGCTTGTAGCTCTTTTATCTCGATTTCATTCGGATTATCGAGGTTCTCTATTCTATTTTTTAAATCCATAATTCAATCTTATATTAATTCTAATTTACTATTTTTTCCATTTTACAATACTGTGTGGAAGCGCATCTGTTATATGCTCAACGAAGATTATTTCTAATCCTTTCTTAATGAAAGCATCTATTTCTTCAACATCTCTTTTATTATCAAAAGGAACTAATACTTTCTTAATTCCTCGTTTCTTAGCAGCTAATAGCTTCTCGCTAAGACCCCCAATTGGTAATATATTACCACGAAGAGTTATTTCGCCAGTCATAGCGACATTTCCTTTCACAGCTTTATTAGTAGCCGCAGAGACTAGTGCAGTACACATAGTTATACCAGCAGATGGCCCATCCTTAGGTATTGCTCCTTCTGGAACGTGTATATGTATTTCCATTCCTTTGGTGAACTCTTCGGGTACACCTAATGACTCGTAGTTAGCTCTCACATAAGATAGCGCAGCCATACCAGACTCTTTCATCACATCGCCTAGCTTACCAGTTAGGGTTAGCTTTTCGCTTTTGCTTGGCATTATATTAACTTCTATTGGTAGTAAATCTCCACCTGTGCTAGTCCAAGCTAGTCCAGTTGCTACACCTACTTTGTCTTTCAAATCTTCTTTTTTCAGCTTATGCTTCGGTGCTTTTAAGTATTCTTCTACTTTTGCAGGAGTTATTACTATTTCTTTATTCTTATATTTTTTCGTGAATTCAGGATTGTCTTTTAAAGCTATGGTTTTATCTTTTACTTTATCTCCATATTGCACTACTATTTCTTTAGCTAACTTTCTAAATACATTTGCTATTGTTCGTTCCAAATTACGAACACCAGCTTCACGAGTGTATTCCGTTATCATACGTGTTATAGCTTTATCTTCGAACTTGATTTTTATATTGTCAAAACCATATTCCTTTATTAACTTCGGAATAATATGTTTCTTAGCAATTTCTAATTTGTCGTGATCCAGATAAGACGTAAGCTGAATGACTTCCATTCTGTCTAGCAAAGGTTGTGGTATATTGTGTAACACATTAGCTGTCGTGATGAATAGCACGTTCGATAAATCATAATCCACTTCTAAGTAGTGGTCATTGAAGTTGATGTTTTGTTCTGGGTCTAATACCTCGAGTAATGCTGATGCAGGGTCGCCTCTGAAATCTGAAGCTAGTTTGTCTATTTCATCTAGCAATATAACTGGATTTCTAGTGCCTGCTTTTTTCATAGATTGGATTATCTTACCGGGCATAGAACCAATATAAGTCCTTCTATGTCCTCGTATCTCGGCTTCATCGCGCACACCACCTAATGAAAATCGTACGAACTCTCTATCCAATGCTCTTGCGATTGATTTTGCTAAGGAAGTTTTACCAACACCGGGAGGGCCAACGAAACATATAATCTGACGTTTCAAAGCTCCAGCCAGATTCAATACAGATATGAATTCAGTTATTCTTTCTTTTGGCTTTTCTAAATCGTAGTGGTCTTCGTCTAGCACTTTCTGAACGTGATTAATATCTAAGTTATCTTTAGATGCTTTGTTCCAAGGTAACTGAGCCATTAGCTCCAAGAAATTTCTATTTACAGAAAATTCGGGCGACATCTGAGGTGTCTTTCTTAATCTATTCAGCTCCTCATCTGCCTTCTCACGAGCGTGCTTTGGCAAATCAGCTTCATCTAGCATTTTGCGTAATTGTTCTATTTCTGGTTCTGCCTCTTCGTCTTCGCCCAGTTCTTTTTGGAGTGCTTTTATTTGTTCTCTTATGTAGAAAGCACGTTGAGTCTTCTGAATAGAATCACTTACTCTTTCGCCAACCTGATTTTGTATTCTCGACAGCTCTATCTTAGCTGTTAATAGCTTTAATAATTCCGTGTATTGAGATTTAAGAAATCTATGATTGAGTATGCGTTGCTTTTCCTTAATATCTGCTTGCATATTGGCAGCGGCGTAATACATCTTGCGAACGGGATCATCAATATTATCAAAAGCACTTACCAAATCAGGTGGCAGATTATCTTTCGAAAAAACATATTCTTTGAATATTTCTCCCGTCTGATGTATCAACTCGCGTGTGTCTTTATCCCTTTCGTTGTATTTAACTGGTATTTGCTCTATAAGGGCTTCCATACATTCGCCATTCTCGATAGGCTTTTTGATTTTAGCGTGGAACATACCTTCTATCAGTACTTTTAGCAAATTATTCGGTAATCTCAGAACTTGGATTATTTTTCCAATTGTACCATACTCATTGATATCACCTATTGTTGGTTCTTCTATATTCGAATCTTTCTGACTTGAGAGAAAAATGAACTTATCATTATCTATCGCCTTAGCTATTGCCTTCAGCGAAGAAGTTCTACCTATCAGTACAGGGAATATCATGTTCGGAAATAATATCATCTCGCGCAATGGTAATACCGTCAAACTCTCTGGTATCTCTACGCTTTTCATTTCCGCATCTACTATCGATTTTAATACTTCTTCTTGCTTTGCCATTCTTATCTTGATTTATTTTTTACTTAATGAACGTAAGACGGACATTAAGTATATTAGTTTAATACGATTATAATAAAAAAAAGGCAACTTATTGCCAAGCTGCCTTTTACAAATTTATACAATTTCTATTAAATAGAAGACACTTTATGTATCCAGCCATGACTATCTTCTGTTTCGCCTCTCTGAATACCTACGATAGTTTCGTACATATCATGAGCGACAGGGCCTATTTCATTGTTATTAATTATTATTTCTTTTCCTTTGTAATTCAGCTTGCCGACAGGTGATATAACAGCAGCAGTCCCCGTACCGAATATTTCTTTCAATTCGCCACGTTCGTGTGCGTCATATACTTCCGATATTCTGATTCTTCTTTCTGAAGTTTTCAAACCTTTTTCCTTAGCCAAAGCTAATACGGTCTCTCTAGTTACACCTGGTAATATAGAACCTTGATCTAATGTAGGAGTTACTAGCTCATCGCCGATGACGAACATAATATTCATTGCACCTACTTCATCTACATACTCTTGGTGAACACCGTCTAGCCACAATACTTGATCGAATCCTTTTGCTTTTGCTTCTTTCCCAGCTAATAGAGACGCAGCATAGTTTGCTGCAGTTTTAGCCATACCCAAACCGCCACGTACCGCTCTTACATACTCGTGAGAAACTAGAATGCTGACAGGTTTCAACCCAGCAGCATAATAAGAGGCAACAGGAGAACAAATGATTACCAATTTGTAATTCTCAGAGCTATGAACTCCTAAGAAATTACTTGAACCAAACATAACAGGGCGAAGGTACAACGCTTGACCTCGCTGCTTAGGTATCCAATCTTTCTCTACTTCTACTAAATCATTAATCGCTTCTAAGAATTTTTCTTCGGGGTACTCTGGCATTACCAATCTAGTTGCAGAGTTATTCAATCGAATTGCATTTCTATCTGGTCTAAATATATTTATACTACCATCTATATCTAAGTATGCTTTTAAACCTTCGAATATAGTTTGACCATAGTGCAATGTACACATAGTTGGCTCAAATGCCATTGTGCTATATGGGATTATCTTCCCATCTTCCCACTGACCATTTATGAAGTCAGCTACAAATATATGATCCGAAAAGACTTTTCCAAATCCTAACGCATCCCAATTTACATTTTCTATTTTACTACTTTCTGTTCTTTTTATCTTGATTTTACTTTCTATCGCGTTCATTATAGTCTCCATTTTGTCTTTATCATATTTTGGGGATTCTTAATTTTCCGAAACGATTTACTTCTATCTTTTATTTGAAATCGTAAGTTGTATCCAAATCTCTAGGTATAGATTTTAGTTTTTCAATGTTCAATTCTATTCTTTCAGTTACATTGCCATAATCTTTTTCAAGATTAACAGCCGCATCGTAATTACCTTCAGCTTGTATAGTTAGTACTTTACCAGCGAGTTCGCCTACTATTTCGAAAAAAAGCTCATCATTTATTCCTAAAGTCCCATCTTCGTTAGTTACTATTGCTCCTTTGTCCATTAAATAATTCAACTGAATCAAATTACCTTTACCATGAGCTTTTTCGTCTCCAAATCGGATAGATCTGTATAGCCCCGCAACATAAGTTGCTTTCGCTCTCAGCACATAATTATCATCTATAAGTCCCAAATCTCTCATTATTGAGATATTCCATAGGCCAACTATGTCTGCCTTGCATTCTTCTAAGAATGAATATTTTTCCTTTAGCATAGAAGCTACTGTCACATCATTCTTGCCATACACATAGCCACGACCCAATGTGTGTGATACTTCGTGAAGAGTTACGAAACTAGTGAATGCTTCTTTATCTATGTACTTTCTCAATTTGGGTTCTAGTATGATATTACCAATAGGGCGAACAATTTGGTCGAATTTTGCTTCCATCATATTCTTGAACATCGACTTCTTAGCACCTTTTGCTTGGTGAACTCTTGGATCATTTGGAAGCGAAGCAGCTATTGTCTTAGTCCCTTGCTGACCGTGACCACCGAAATATGCTACGTTCACTACTTGTAGTTTTGTTCCTTTACCAGCAGTCTCTCTAATGTATTTCTTATCGTAAGGTAATCTTGCTTCAAAATTATCAATGTTCTTTTCAAACATTGCCAATTCTTCCGAAGCTTTCTTATCTTTTACCATTACAATCGATTCGTAAGCTGTTTTATATCCTAATAGATTATCTGCATAAGACTCGATTGGACCTATAACCACATCTATATCATTACCATTCAAATCCATCCAAGCCATATCACTTTCGTAATACTCATCAGTTCTAACAGCTTTCGCTCTTAAGATAAGATAGTTTTTTAATGAAGGATTATCAGTATAACTAGCTGCTTGTTCTAGGTATTTAGCTAATTGTTCTACTTTATCAGCGTAGGCTTCGTGGAAAGGTACAGCCTTGTAGCCATTACCATCTTTTTGGATTACAGTATATAGACTAGTAAATTCATCTTTTATAGTAGGGTTTTCCGCAACATACTTTTCAAAATCACTTTTAGTCATATCAGTTGGATAGAAATTCCCACCATCTGGTCTTAAACTTGGTCCATCTCCTACGAATCTCTCACTACCATAGATCTCATCATAGGGACCGTAGTTTATATTCACGTAGTCTAGGTATATTTTAGCCGATTTGGAGTCACTGTTTTTAAGTGAATCTCTGATGCTAATTGCATCTGGTGTGTTTTGTATCCAAAATATATCGTCAGATACTTGCCCTGCTTTTACTAATAACTCTATTACTTTCTTTTGATTAGAGGTAAGGTTTGAAACATCAGCCGAAATTTTGGTTGGACTGTAAGCCTTAATTCTATCTACTATTTTTTCCATATTCTCGTCTTGATTATTGAATTCTTCCATTTCTTCCTCCGAAGAGCAAGATATAAATGATAATAAAAATACTGTTAGTACTATGGTGTTGAAAATTCTCATTTTTCTCCTTATTTGAATAGAATTATTAGGAATTTTGTGATAAGTCTTATATTATTGGGAGTTAATATTGTTCAAAAAACAATATGTATTTCTACCCAGTTATTAGAATCAATTTAAGTAAAAGCAATGAAAAAAACAAAAAATAGTTCCCTGCATAAGTGCATAATATATAGTGCTTTAGTGCTGATGATAGCAGCCCTACCCACTTACAACCTTATTAGTAAGGAGATAAACAAACCTTGGTTACAAGGATTAGATGCTAATCAACTTTATGTTTTAGTTGAGTCTGACAATACTAAGGATATCATAGTTAATTACAGAATAAAAGATGACGAAACCTATCAAGATATGACTTCAAGTACAAAGTTCTACCGTAAAACTAGCTTCGGAGGTAATACTTATGTCCATAGAATATTACTAGATAACCTAGAATATGGTACTGAATACGAATATTGGATAGATAATAAAGAGAAATTCAAATTCAGAATACCGAATAAAGAGGGTGAATTCACATTCGCAAATATGGGTGATAACCGCTCAGGCACTAAGTTTTGGAGAAAAGTCATCACGAATATGGGAACTGAGAACCCGGATTTTATGGTTTTCAACGGAGATTTGGCCTATAAAAAAGAATACAATTACTGGATAGATGAATTTTTCGTTACAGAAGCACAGACGGTGTTCACTCAATATCCTTTCTACAATGCACCCGGAAATCATGAAGGGTGGAATGATAACACTGAAGCATTCACTCAGTCAACTTCTATCAGCCAAGAACCAAGACCCTACTACTCCTTCGAGAGAGGCGATGCTCTATTTCTGATATTGAACACAGAAGTTGCAGTTGGATCTAATAGTCAGCAATGGAAATTCGCAGAAGAGCAATTGAAGCACACTGATAAGAAATGGAAAATAGTTGTGTTTCACATACCTGCCTATAGCTCTGGTGCACACGGCGAAAACAAAGCTATGAAACTAATGACTGAAAAAATATTCGAAAAGCAGGGAGTGCAACTAATACTCACTGGACACTCACATTACTACCAACACAATCTAGTGAATGGCATTCACCACATGGTAATTGGTGGAGGTGGTTCCGGACTTGCTACGCCGACAAAGGCAAGCTACACAGTAGAACAAGCTAAAAAATACCACCACGCTATAGTGAATGTAAACTCAGAAAGAATAAAGTTCACTGTCAAAGACATAGATATGAAAGTAATAGATGATTTCGAGATAAAGTAATATAAATACAAATTCTCCAATGTCCTTATTAACACGTCAATCTAGACGAACAGAATGTGTGGTTGTATATAGCGAAGTCGAAATAAAGAGTCTTGGCGAAACTGAACTCCCCTTCAAGTCCCACCTCTTGTTTATGCAGATATAGCATTCTTTTAATTGTTCAGAAAACAGGAATTTCTTATATTTATAGTTAATCTAAAATACAAAACACAAGAAAATGAAATTACTACTTTTGTTGCTACTACTATCACTAGTTCCTGTTTCTATATATGCCGATTTATTAGACGAAAGAAATTATGAAGATGGGCCATTAACATGGTATGATTTCCAAGGTGAGCCCAAAGAAAGCGATGAAGTCACTGGACAAATCAATTATTTGTTAGAATATCACCAAGATGAATATTCAAGAAATGACACCACTTTCACATATATAAAGACAAGCAATTACTTTAACAAAAGTGAGGCTTGGGCTTCTGATATCAATAGAACTAGCATAGCTCTTAGATATTTCCAGGTACTATTTGATATACGTGAATATTACCGAAGACAGTTAGAAAAAGAACTAAATCAGTCCTTTAATTTCTACAATATGGGGAAAAAGCATATTGCATTTTTTGAAAAGGGGTCTATGGAAATACAGCGTTTCCAGAAAGACTCGGATTATGGAAATAAAAGTGACGTTCTATTAAGGTGGGAGGCAGAATATGCAACAAAACTTAATGAATATAAACCATTTGAATTGCCTATGGTTAAGAATGCAAATTGGATGTTTGGGGGGAATATTGGTCTCGTTACTAGTTTTAATACTGGAACCATGAATGAATTTATAACTGAAAGCTATGGCTTAACCTATGGATTTGACTTAGGCTATCGAGACTTTATTATGTTTTTCGAGGCTTCCCTTATATATGGTGATGTCAGAAAACCATTTACTTACGAAAAAAAATGGGAATCGGGAATGGGAGTCAATCTTGCTATTGGTGATATTAGTTTAGGGTACCCAATATTTGAAAATAGCAACCATCGAATAACTCCTTTTTTTGGTCTGGGGGTTCACGAAATTGGCGCTTCTAAAAGTGCAAAAGAACTAGAAGGAATACACATAACAAACTTTAATTACTTATATGGTTTATGTTATGATTTTAACTTGAGTACAACTGTTAATCTAATTCCTGATCTTATATTTGGTGGTGCTAATCAATCTAATCACCAGAGCCTTCGATTAAGACTTTTCGTAACTGATGTTAGGAATGATATATTCAAGGGGAACTCTATTAATCTATCGATAGCTTACTCGTTTTATTCAAAAATGGTAGATATAATAGAATAAATGATGTCACTTGGATTCTTTGCTTCGTTTCCACTTAGCACATCCGCTACGCTTGGAATGACTGGGCTCTATTCCACTATCGCTACTTCCACATCTCGTTCCTCTATTAAAAGTTCACCCTTGACTTTTATTTGAGCGTATCTGTGTTTTAGAGTGTAATACCCAATGATAGCAGTAGTAACAGCTCCGATTACTAGTGACCAGAAGATACCAAGTAGTCCATAGTACTTAGAACCAAAATATGCCAACGGTACAAAGAATATGAACATATAGCCGATGGTCAAAGCTGCGGATTCTAGTGGTCTTTTCAGTACATTCAATGAGGTAGTACATATCATAAGTATTCCTCTGAATGCCATAGCAAATGGAGTAATACTCAAGTATAGCACCATAACTTCTACTACATCAGGATCAGATTTGACAAACCATGATATTGGCTCTTTGAATAACTCGAAAAAGCCTATCATAGCAGCACCCCAAACGAAACAGAAAGTAAAAGCAATTTTGAATGCCTTGTCTATTCTGTCGAATTTCAATGCTCCCCAGTTCTGACCTATAAAAGGGCTTAGTACAGCTGCAGTAGCCATAAAAACTGTAAGTACAAGTGATTCAATACGAGATGCAGCCCCTAGAGCGGCTACTGCCGCCTCGCCATAGTCAGATGTGAAGTCGATGATTATACCGAAACCAGCAGGAAGTATTACGTTGCTAGCTGCAGTTGGCAAACCAACGTGGAGTATCTCTTTCCAAGAATCCATCATTTCTTTGAAAGATGGTAATTCGAAAGTAATCATGTCGTATTTATAATACAGCAATCTAAATGCTACGACCAATGTAACTAATCTACCAATCAAAGTAGCTATAGCAGCACCTTGTATTCCCATAGCTGGGATTGGCCCTAATCCAAAGATAAAGATTGGGTCTAATATTATGTTTATACCTACTGCGACGAGCATTATATAGCTTGGAGTCTTAATATCTCCTGTGGCACGAATAGTGTAGTTCCCGACCATAGGTACTATTAGGAAAATCGTCCCTGGTAACCATATATACATATACTCTCGTATATATACCATAGTAGATTCATCAGCCCCCATGGACTTGAAAAGTGGGTCTAGAAAGATTATACCAACTATAATTGTAATTGCTGTTACTATCAGTGCTAGTATTATAGAATCTGTTGCTAATCGCTTTACTCTATGATCATCTCCTTCTCCAATGGCTTTGGAAATAACAGCAGTAGCTCCTATACCCAAACCCATTGCTATACCTATAACTACGAATACCATAGGGAATGTATAAGTAATAGCGGCGAGTTGTTTGACACCTAACTTTGCAATGAATACAGTATCCACGAAGTTGAAACCGATGGCGGCACCTATTCCTATTGTCATAGGTATAGCTCCGAATAATAATTGTTTACCTACATCGCCAGATGTGAATTTGGCTCGATTTTCTTTCGCTTTTACTTCTTTCAATTAGTGCCTTACCGCTAGTGATTTTTTGTAACGTGCATTACACGAATTAAAGTGAAAATAATTTTAATTGAATATTATGATTTGAAGATGAAAAAAATAATGTGGACTTATTTTTTATCTTCATCTACTAGGGTTTGCAATTCGAGGATTTTATCAGCAAATTTCGATTTGTCTGCAGTGATTTCTTGGAGTTGCTTATAGATTATAAGTGCTTCTTCGAATGCATCTTGTTGCTCGTATATTTTGGCAAGTGTAAGAGTTTCTTTTATATCTATGTCTTCTTGCTCTGCTTTTTCGCTCTTAGTGAGGTCAGAGACTACTTCTGGTCTTAGCACATCATTTCTGATTGCTAGATGTATTTCTTTCTCTAAGTCTGGATTGATTTCTTCTACATCATCTAATTCTTCGATTTCTTTTTCGCTAATTTCTTCTACTACTAGCTCTATTTCATCGCTCTCGCCTTCTGTAACTTCATCCAAATCAGATTCAATTAATTCAATGGCTTCTGTTTCTTCTATATTTTCAGATACATCTTCTATTGTTTGGGTTACAGTTTCTAACTCTTGGTCTTCATCTATGTCTTTTTCAGTAGCTATTTCTTTAGTATCTGGCACTATAGCTTCTGGATCTTCTGCTAAGCTCTCGTTAGGTGTGTTCTTTAATCTATCGTTTTTAATATTGAACTTTATCACATTGGGTGCACTATCATACACTTCTTGCATTTGCTCATAGTCACCCATCTCGTCCAAAGCACGAATAAGCACCGCATAAGCTGTATAATACTCGGGGTATTTAGCTAACCCCCGAGTACATAATACCGCTGCTTCGCGTGATTTTCCTTCTTGCAATAGTTTTTCCGCTTCTACTAGAAAAGCTGGGTCAATCTCGTGCATTAGTCTCTACCGCCTACTAATCTAAGCATAAATAGGAACATATTTATAAAATCTAAGTAAAGAGCAAGTGCTCCCATAACAGCACCTTTCTGAGCTAACTCATTGTTTTGCATATAATAGTGGTGCATGTTTTTTAATCTTTGTGTGTCGTAAGCTGTTAGTCCTGCAAAAATAAGAACCCCAAGTACAGAGACTCCCATATCAAGCAAAGAACTTTGTATGAAAAATGTGTTAATTAACATTACTAATATAATACCGACTACTCCCATAAACAGGAATTTACCAAATGCTGATAAGTCTTTCTTTGTTGTAAATCCATAAACGCTTAGAGCTGCGAATGCTCCTGCACTTACGAAGAATGCATTATAAATAGCACCCATTGTATAAAAAGCGAATATAGATGAGAAAAATACACCATTGAGTGCCGCATAAGCTATAAATATACCAGATGCAGTTGTCGCTGTGATTTTGTCAATTCGAAATGATAAGAAAAACACAAGTCCTAGAGTTGCTAAACCTATGAATAGATTGTAAGGAGCCAACGATACCCACATACCACTATCGAAGATGTAGTATGCCAATAAGCCCGTAAGACCCAATCCACCTACCATCCATCCATATACTTTCTGCATGAAAGCGGCTTGTGATGCTTGTACCTGACTTTGGCTAAGCCCTTGTATTGGTCTTAGCTCTTCTGAATAATCTATCATTTATTTCCTCAAATAATAATAAAAAAGTATTTACTATTTCAATAGACGAAATTAGCAAATACTTTATTGAAAAATAAATAAAAAATGAAATTATTTTCAGATAACTTTAACGAATTACTTCCAACCAACTTTGTTGAATAGCTTTACAGCTTCCGTATTGTATTCACCTAGTTTAGATAAGTTTATTTCATCTTCTTTAAATTTGCCCCATGATTTCAATAGCTTAGACGCTTCTACTTCGGGATTTACAGGGTATTCGTAATTCGATTCGGAGAATAGTCCCTGTGCTTTCTTAGAAGTCAGGAATTCAATGAATTTAATAGCATTTTCTTTGTTTTTACTGTATTTGGCAACGCCTGCACCCGATACGTTGATATGTGTTCCTCTACCTTCTTGATTTGGGTACAGTATTGATACAGTGGCAGCAGCGTCTCGTTCCGATGCGTCGTCAGATTCTATCATCTTGCCAACATAATATGAATTTACAATAGCTATATCGCCTAATCCAGCAGCGATTGCTTTTACTTGATCTCTGTCTCCACCTGCTGGTGTACGAGCCATATTGTTCACTATACCTAATGCCCATTGCTCTGCATAGTTGCTGTCTGGGAAATGTGCGATGAATGAGGCAAGAAGAGATTGATTATATATATTGCTACTAGCACGAACAAGGACCTTTCCTTTGTATTTTTTGTTTGTTAAATCCCAGTAGTCCTTTATCTCGCCATCTTTTACTCTTTCTTTGGAATAAACAATTAGTCTTGCTCTTTTGGTCACTCCATACCAATAATTATCATCATCTTTCAAATGTGCAGGTACATTCTTTTTAAGTAATTCAGATTCTACAGGCTGTAGCAATCCCTTTTCTTTGGCATTATGCAAACGACCAGCATCAACTGTGATTAGTACATCGGCAGGAGATTGTTCGCCTTCATTTTCCATTCTAGTGATTAGTTCATCAGCATTTGCACTTATAACATTGACTTTTATTCCAGTCTCATCTTCGAACTGCTTGAAAAGTAGCTTGTCCGTGTCATAATGTCTGTGAGTATATACGTTTACTTCTTGAGTTTTTTCTTCGGGTTTTTCTTCAGTTTTGCCACAAGCTAATAGCGAGATAGCTGCTATTAGCAGTATTATTCGATTGTAAATTTTCATCTGGGCTAAGGTCTTTATTTATTAATTATAAACTTACCGGTTTTTACACCAGTACTAAGTTCTAACTTAATAATATAGACACCATTTGTAAGATTTCCCACGTCTAATTTTAGATTCTGTAACCTTGTGTAATCAACGGATTCTTGTTTGACTATCCCACCTTTTAGATTATAAATCTTATAACCTTGCACATCGTATTGATTCTCTAAGTTAATAGTTATATTATCAATTGCTGGGTTTGGACTTATCTGCATATTATAATCTGTGATATTATCTATAGGAGTCGAACTGGTGTGGTCCTCTTTTATAGGTTGCGTGCAATATCTGAAATACTTCAAAGTAGTTTCTTGAAATATATTTGTTGTTGCTGCCGTTATACCCATATATGCTTTACCTTTATCCAAATCGATATAATTTTCAATATCGAAATTATCAATTACTAATTGTGGTTGTAAGTAATAACTCTCTGGAGAAATATATACTTTTAGTTGTCTATTATGATATGAAACTAAGCATTTATATAAGTTGTTATCGGGTTCTATTTCGGGGATATTATTTGTAGATGATATACCATTAACATTATAATCAGGGGATATCTTTCCTCTAGAGGCAAGTACTGCCAAGTGATTACCGTTATTATCATGAACATCTTTATTCTGATCAAATTCAATTACAAAAGAATTCTCCAATCCCTCATAAGCTAGTCCATCAACTCCAGTTCCCAACTCATAGCCACTTTTTGTTTGTAAAACGAAGGCAAAACCAGTTCCACCTCTGTTCGTAATATCCTCACCACTGCCACCTTTTGATAGCTGTACTTGAAATTCGGCAGTGAATCCACCTGAAATTGGAATCATCTCTTCCGACCAAAGTGCGCCTTTCATCCATCTAATGGCATAACCAATATTAATACCATCGGGAGGTAGCTCTTGAACTAAATTAACTTTCGATGTGTCTTCATCTTTTTCATTGTATAGGTAATCATCACAAAGCATTGGGTCATAGAAATAGTTTGTGAGAAAGTTAGGTAACCCTCTAGTAGTATATGTTCCCGGTATAGTTTTCAGTGCTCTTTTCTGGTAATTTGCGGCGTCCCCGACTAACCAAGGGTAATTAATCACTCCTAATGTACTATCTGCATCATTAGTAATATATAGCTTTTTATCTGGGCCTAATTGCAAGGCACCAAGTATATACTCATCTGACCAGCCACCTAATTCGTAGAACTCAATATCAACGACATCAGTAAGTGCAGGGTGTAATATCTGATACACTTTGGACTCAGGGAAAATGGACCCTACATATATAATCCTACTATCAGGTGAAAATTCTAATCCATAAGTCAAAGAACCTTCTCCTAATTCAATTTCATCGATTAGCTTTATTTTTCCAGTATTATAATCAAAACTAGAAAGCTCTAATTTGTGTTTGTTCTGGTGAGCGTTGATTATATATTTACTATTTGGTGATGCTTTTATATATCCATAATTGTTTACTATTAGCGAATCTTTGCTTGAGCCTACAGGAGAAACTACTGGTATAGGGTTTATCCCAGCTGAATCTATTTTATACGCCAAGTAGTTATTACTACCATATTCTGACGTGATTAGCCAATATGTCTTATAATCAGGAGTTGCACAAACAGTTATCTTTTCATGGATTCTATCATGTAGGTTTATATTCTTTTTCACTACGGCACCGCGTCCATTGTCCAAGCTCATATCCACAAGTGAGTAGTTAAGACCTTGTTTACGACCTACATTTAGTGCTGTTATTACATAGTATAGATTCTTATTGTTCGGGATTTCGACTACAACAGCCGATTGAGTAGAAGATGGATGCCCCATTAGTCCAGTCCCATTTTGCATTACTTCATTATCACGATTCCATATAGTCTGCCCATCAGTAAAGAATAATGGCTTGCCAAACCTATTACAGAATATACTACAACCTTCATTTGTTTTGAGTGGACCTGATATCATTTCTGGTTTACCAGAAGTGAAGTCAATACCCGCACCAATACCAAAGTACCAAGTCTCTGTTTCTGGTTGTGCAGTTACTATTGTAGCTGACAATAGTAGTAATATTATTTTTGCTTTGATTCCCATTTGTCGAATATATCCATTAATAAATGTAATCCATCAGTTAATGCTGCCGGACCCGGCTGCAATATTATTTCAGATGGTAATTCGTGTATCTCATCATCTTTTACAAAAGTGAGGTTTTCCCAACCATTACGATTGAGGACAACATCTTTCTTAAATTTCTTACCACACCAAGAGGCAAGCATAATGTCAGAATCACGCTCCAGAACTCTATCTGGCGAATCTAATATTCTATCTTTTGCATGGAATTTGAAACTCAAATCTGAGTAAACATCAGTCCCACCACACAGCTCTATAAGCTCGCTAACCCAAGTAATTCCAGTTATAATAGGGTCGTCCCACTCTTCGAAATATACTTTTGGTTTGTGCTTTCTATTAGCACCTATTTCTCTTGCTTTTTCTAATTGCACTCTTATGCTATTGGCAAATTCTAGTGAGTCTTCGTATCTACCTACTATAGCACCTAGCTGTTCAATGAACTTCAAAGTATCTGCTATTGTGCGATGATTAAAGCACATTACATTCTGTCCTGCTTTTATCAACTCAGCACATATATCAGCCTGCAAATCTGACCACGCCAATATCAAATCTGGCTCTAGCTCCAGTATTTTATCAATTTTTGCATCTATATAACGCGATACTATTGGCTTTTCTTTCTTCGCTCTTTTGGGGCGCTTAACGAACTGAGTTATACCTACTATTAGTTCATCTGCGCCTATACTGTATAGCGTTTCAGTTGTTTCTTCTGTTAGGCAGACTATTCTTTTCGGTAAATTTTCGTACATTATAAAAGTATTTTGATGAATAATTCTGCTTACAAAGACAAGATAATAAATATTAGATTTTAAATCATAGGTAATATTACTTAAAACGAATAGTTTAAAGCGTCTTTACTTATTCAAATTAACTTTTTATTGAGAAATATCAACAAAACTATAACCAAATTGCATAATCTTCGTTTTAGTAAGTAATTATTTTAAACTAACTAAGAATAAGGTATAAAAATGAAATATCTACTTTTATCAATTGCATTGCTACTCGGGTTGTCGGCTTGTACTTACAACAATGATCATAATCATCCTACAGTATACAAATCAGACTATACAACTTTTATATATACTATAACACCTAATAATTGGGTGGAAAACGGAGACGGTCTTTATTCGGATATAAACGCACCAGAATTGACAGATGACATGCTTCAATTTGGCTATTTTATAACTTATATAAATATTGGGACTGAGAATGACCCGATATATAGCGAATTACCACAGACTTTATTTTTTACGGATAATGAAGGAACACCATATACCGTGGAAATGTATCCAACATACAAAAAAGGGTCCGTTAGAATCGAGTATTTCGACACTCATCCAACGAACAAGCAATTTCCAACGAAATCATATACTTATCGTACAGTTATCATAAGTGATCCTTATGTTGTAAATGGATTGAAAACTAATGAGATTTCAAGAGAATACGAATCCGTAATGCAAGAAATGAACAAGCAACTAATAGACAATAAACAAGTTATACTTGACTAATGGCTGAATCCGAACTATTCAAACATATAACATCGCTATCGACGGAGCAGAACAATCCTGCTTCGTCTGATATTGATATAGCTACTACTCACGAAATATTAGAGATAATAAACTCTCAAGACAAGCTGATAGCTGATGCAGTAGAGCTAGAACTAGACAATATAACCACTGCCGTAGATGGTATAGTCGATAGATTCAAATGTGGTGGTCGGTTATTCTATTTCGGTGCTGGTACTAGCGGACGATTAGGAGTACTAGACGCTTCCGAATGCCCTCCGACTTTTGGTTCGGAGCCAGATTTGGTACAAGGCAAAATTGCTGGTGGCGAGAAAGCTATGTTCGTAGCGCAAGAAGGAGCGGAAGACGACCCTCACTTTGGTGCTGAAGAAGTTATTATGTCAGGGCTAAAAGAACATGATATATGCTGCGGAATAGCTGCCTCGGGGCGAACGCCTTATGTATTAGGTGCTATTAATAAAGCAAGGGAAATAGGTTGTTTCACTATATTAGTAACTACTGCAGGTCATACTGCCATCCAAGAAATGGGAATCAGAGCAGATGTGATTATCTCACCGAATGTAGGTCCAGAAGTCGTAGCTGGTTCCACTAGAATGAAGTCCGGCACTGCCCAGAAATTGGTGCTGAATATGCTCACTACTGCTACTATGATAAGAATGGGGAAAACCTATGGCAACGTAATGGTTGACCTAAAACAAACCAACGCAAAACTAAAAGAACGCTCCAAGAAAATAATAATGACTATCTGCGATGTGGATTACGACACTGCAGCCCGACTCCTCGAAGATAGTGGTCACCATGTAAAAACAGCAATAGTTATGTCCCTGCTTAACTGCTCCAAAGATGAAGCAACTAACAAACTATCTCAAAGTGATGGCTTTATAAAGAAGGCGACTGGATTATAATGCGCAGATTAGTAGTAACTGTCACAGCGAGGACCGAATATCTGTAGCAAGTGATATCGCACCAACCTAAATACCGCATCGCGGTAGTATAAGATGTGGCCAAAGTCCAATATGGGCGTGGTTGACTTCTAACCCATTGGCTAAAGCCTAAAGCAATAATTCTGATTTGTACTAACACATAGTATATCCTCTTTATCGAAAACACAAATCCAATCAAGCTATTTCTAAGCTTAAGAAAATCACAGAATCTTAAAAAGTCAAGTCAAAACACAAATTTTTTAGTATATTAAGCGTATTTTAATAACGAAATTCACTTATTTACTAGGATTTGATATGCCTTTATTTCCCCAAGATCAGATAGTCTTTGGTATTCTAGCTCTCACATTAGGATTTGTTTTCTACTCATCCAATTCAGAAAATAAATATTATAAAAAATTCTACAAGGTTATTCCAGCCTTGCTAATGTGCTATCTGATACCTTCACTTTTCAATACTTTTGGGGTCATTTCTGATAGTTCATCTAGTCTATATTCTATGGCAAAAGATTATTTACTCCCAACGAGTTTGGTATTGCTTACTCTTAGTATAGATTTCAAAGGAATTATGAGGCTCGGGAATAAGGCACTGATAATGTTTTTTACAGCAACAGTTGGAATTATTATAGGTGGGCCCGTCGCCGTGCTGATAATGTCGTTCATCTCGCCAGATGTAGTTGGTGGAGTCGGCAATGACGCTGTTTGGAGAGGCCTCTCTACATTGGCCGGTAGCTGGATAGGTGGTGGAGCTAACCAAGCAGCAATGCTCGAAATGTATGAGTATAATCAATCATTCTATGCTGGAATGGTAGCAGTGGATATTATCGTAGCAAATATATGGATGGCCTTCTTGCTTTGGGGGGCAGGTAGAAGCGACGCTATGGATAAATGGCTAAAAGCAGATTCATCTGCTATTGACAGACTAAAAGAGACAATGGAAAGCTACAGGTTATCTGTACAAAAAATGCCCACCCTCGCTGATACTATGGTAATACTAGGAGTAGGGTTTGGAGCAACTTCGTTTTCACACTTCGCCGCTAATGTAATAACGAATTTCATAGAAACAAGCGGCTCTGTTGCACTACAACAATCCGTACTCAATAGCCATTTCTTTTGGCTTGTAGTGGTTGCTACGACTATCGGTTTACTATTGTCATTCACAAAAGCAAGGAACCTAGAGGGAGCTGGTGCTTCAAGAATAGGTAGTGTTTTCATATATATATTAGTAGCTACAATAGGTATGAAGATGGACGTAACTCAGACATTCGATAATCCGGGGTTACTTGCTGTCGGTCTGATTTGGATGGGTTTCCATGTTATTTTACTCGTAATAGTCGCAAAAATAATAAAATCACCATTCTTCTTCTTAGCAGTAGGTAGTAAGGCAAACGTTGGTGGTGCGGCATCTGCTCCGGTAGTAGCTTCGGCATTCCATCCATCTCTAGCATCAGTAGGAGTATTGCTCGCGGTACTTGGCTATGCACTCGGCACTTATGGCGCTATCTTAGCCGCTGAGATGATGAGGATAGTAGCACCGTAACAAATTATTTTAAAGTCTATCTTTGGTATTCTTTTACTTTTTTAGTGGGCTTGAAGCCACCTTGAATTTTAGGAGGTTGGGGGATTTATTCTACTACAATTTTATATTCTCGAACCTTCCACTTCTCATGTTTAAAAATAAAACTTCACTCTTTTTGAGACATTTTTGCTGTTCATGTGTCTTTATAGGTATAAACTAACCACAATTAGAAAAAGAAATGAAATACATAATATTTTTACTATTTATTGCCCTATCGACTTCCGCAATTGCTCAGTTTAGAATAGACTACCCAACTGGTGGTGAAAAGCTACAAGCAGGGAGTGAGGTGGTAATTTGGTGGAGAGATTATATGTTTTATGGTGATGAAATGGCTAGAGTAGAATTTAGTCCAAATAATGGAAAAGACTGGACTATCCTAGATCCTTACAGTGCGAATGATAGGTATAAATGGACAGTACCAAATATAATCAGCGATAGCTGTTTGGTAAAAGCAACTCAAATTACCGACATTCAATATAAACCACCTGTGCTTTGGTCAAAAAGTTATGGAGGAAAAATAAACTCAATGAATCCAACAACAGACGGCGGATTTATAGCAGTTGGTGATAAAGATGGTAATGGTTGGGTTATGAAACTAGATTCTATTGGTGAGATAGTTTGGACAAAGAGTTACGGAACAAATTAGAGACTTTTTTGAAGTTGAATTAGTCAAATTATCAATTGCTAATACCATATATACTTCTCAATCTGATATTTTTTCAATTCTTTATAATACTTCAAGTACTAGTAAAACTGAGTCCAACACCCGCTTTACCATCCACCCCAACATAGCATCTAGTATAGCAAAAATAACACTTGAACTCACAGAAAACGGAGTAACTACTCTTGAGCTTTTCGACAGCCAAGGTACTAGATTAGATATATTACTCTCAGGTTATCAAACCATTGGGCATAAGGAATTACAGATCGATGTCAGCCAATACCCATCGGGTAGGTACTTCCTTAATCTTACAACTCCAACTATAAGTAAAACAGAGTTTTTAGAAGTGCTGAGGTAGGTATCTAACTTTTTCAATCTAAAATAAAAAATCAGGACTCGCAAGACCTCTCTTCTCTTCTTTAAAGCAAATAATCTGTGTAATCCTCTTCTAATAAAAAGAGCCACCAAGTTAATTGGCAGCTCTATTCTTGCTGACATCAAAGCCAGCACAGTGATATAGAATAATGCGGATTCTATTCTATTACAACTATAATAACACATTTCTTTCAAAAGGGTTTCAAAATAGTGACAAATTTCATTTCTGATAATAAGATTGTATTCAACTTATCATTTAGTTAATTTTGAACTCACCTTTCAGTCATTGCTCAATAATATAGTTATTAAATGGAATCTCTAAGTATTTGGTCTTCTGCAATAGTATTAATTTTCCTAATGGATCCATTGGGTAATATACCTGTACTATTAACCGTACTGAAAGGAATAGATTCTAAAAGACAAAGAGTGATAATAATGAGAGAGCTTTTGATAGCTCTTGGTATTCTCCTTGTTTTCCTTTTTATGGGTAAACCATTGCTTAACTTTCTACATCTTCAACAAGAAGCCGTTACTATATCTGGTGGTATTATATTACTAATTATTGGCTTACGAATGATATTCCCTACACCTGACGGACTTATGGGGCCACAACCTGATGGTGAACCATTCATAGTGCCACTTGCTATTCCCCTTATAGCTGGACCATCGGTATTGGCTATGCTTATGTTGATGACTCAGAGTGGACCAGGTAAAATGACACATTGGTTCTTAGCTTTGATATTAGCTTGGGCTATTACAGCGGCTATATTACTTTTTGCACCGAAATTACTCAAAGTTTTGCGTGAGCGAGGACTCATAGCTTTGGAGAGATTAATGGGTATGATATTGGTGATGATGGCGGTTCAGATGCTTATAGATGGTATAAAGATACTTTAAACACAATTCTTAGCATATCTTCGTCCACTTCTTTTTATTTTTGAACTTGATAATAACCATATATCTAGAATATGTCTGAAAAGCTAATTTGTAAACACTGTAGCAGCGAATGTCCTGATGATACTATCTCTCTTGGCGAGAATGTATTCTGTTGTAACGGTTGCAAAACAGTTTACGAGATATTGCAAGACAATAATCTAGCTGGATTCTACAATATGGAAGATGGAAGTGGGGCGTTGAGACCCGACTCTATTGATACAGACGAGTTTGCTTTCCTAGACAATGCTGAAATAACCGAAAAACTAAAGACATATAGTATAAATGGTAAATCAAAAGTTATTTTTAATCTACCACAAATCCACTGCTCGGCTTGTATTTGGCTACTAGAAAATCTACCAAAATTGAAAGATGGAATCCTGAAATCGGAAGTAAATTTTCCGAATAAGGAAATAGATGTTATATATGACGAGACTGTTATTTCTATTAGGTCTGTCGTAGAGCTATTAGCTGCTCTCGGCTATAGGCCAAAGCTAGACCTCACATCGATGGAGGGCAATAAAAGCAAGAGCCCCAACCGTTCGTTATATATCAAATTGGGAGTAGCAGGTTTCTCATTTGGCAATCTTATGATGCTTGCTTTCCCAGAGTATCTATCGGGTGGTGAGGCGATAGAACCAGCTATAAAAGAGCTTATTAATTGGTTGAATATACTATTTATCATACCTCTTCTTTATGCTGGTAGCGATTATCTGAAGTCAGCATATTATGGACTTAAAACAAAAATATTCAATATAGACATACCCATTTCAATTGGGATAATTGTCCTTGCTGTTCGCTCAACTGTTGACATAGTCACTAATTCTGGACATGGTTATGTGGACTCACTTGGAGGCCTGCTTTTCTTCTTACTTATAGGGAAACTATTCCAACAAAAAACATATAATTTACTTTCGTTCGATAGGGATTATAAGTCATATTTCCCACTTTCTGTAATCAGAAAAACAAATAACGAGAACGAACATATAACATTGAAAGATATAAAAATAGGTGATGTCCTACTAATCAGAAATAATGAGATTATTCCAACAGATAGCTTGCTCGAATCAGAAAAAGCAATGATGGATTACAGCTTCGTCACCGGCGAATCTTCCCCAGTTAGTATAACACATCATGAGAAAATATACGCTGGCGGAAGGGCTTTGGGCAAAGCCATAGAAGTTCTAGTAACCGAAGAGTTCGATCAGAGCTATTTGACTAAGCTATGGAACAATGATGCATTCGAAAAATTCTCAAAGAAAGGAATTTCGAAAATGTCAAATATGATAGCTCGTAATTTTTCTATAGTAGTTATGATAATTGGGATTGCTGCATTCGCTTTCTGGCTACCACATAGCACGGCTAAGGCATTTGACGTACTTACAGCAATATTAATCATCGCTTGCCCTTGCGCTCTGGCACTTACATTGCCATTCACTTATGGCTCTACTATGCGAGTATTTGGCAGGAATAGATTCTTTATAAAGACGGACGGCATAGTCGAGTTTCTATCTAATATTGACTCGTTTGTGTTCGATAAAACAGGTACGCTTACTAAAGCTACGGACGGTGGTATAATCTATAAAGGGAAGGATTTCGAGAAGTATAAATCAATAGTAAAAGCAGCCGTATCTAATAGCACACACCCAATTAGTTCACTAATTAATAGTTCTATATCAGGTTCGAGTAATGAAGAAATAGGTAGTTTCGAGGAGTTAACAGGTAAAGGTATTATTGCCACTCACAAAGATATAACTATACGGATTGGATCTGCTAAATGGATAGAACCCAAATCTGGGACACAAGCTGAGAACGCTGCTGTACTAGAGATAAACGGGGAAGTATATGGAGCTTTTTATAACAGAAGTGAGTTCCGTGATAATGCCTTCGAAACTTTGGAGGAGCTATCAAAAAATGGGTACGATATCTCCATTATATCAGGTGATAACCAAAAAGATGAGAATAATATATTAGCAAAAGCACCCAAAGGAACTAAAACACATTTCAATAAGCTACCCCACGAAAAGCTCGATTACATAGCCGAATTACAAGGCAATGGTGCTAATACTGCAATGGTCGGTGATGGACTGAACGACGCTGGAGCATTAGCAAAAGCGAATGTAGGAATTGCAATAGCCGAAAAGTCAAATAATTTCACCCCAGGCAGTGATGCTATTCTATTAGGCGATGAGCTCGACAAATTGCCTAAGTTTATGCAAATGTCTAAGTCTGCAATTAAAATTGCTTATGCAAGTATTGGGATTTCATTCATCTATAATACAGTTGGAATATCATTCGCTGCAAGCGGCCATCTCTCGCCAGTTGTCGCCGCTATTCTTATGCCTATCAGCTCCATCAGCGTGATTGTATTCACAGTATCTGCTGTCAATTTGATAGCAAAAAGAAAGGGGCTTTAAGAGACGAACCTTTACTCTAATAATAAGGTACCATTCCTTATAACAGAATGATGCCTTTCTTCGACACACTCAGAGCAATAACAATTGTTTATTAAACTGATTTCATAACGTTTGCAACCATATTATCACATCTATGATTCCCAAATTCGAAAATATTTTCTCTATTCTGATTATGGTATAATATTTCCTTTATCTGCACTTTAGCTCTATGCAAACGAACTTTAACATTAGATTCGGATATTTCAAGTGATTCGGAAATATCCTTTATGCTCATTAGGTCTATTTCTCTAAGTATGAAGACCGATTTGTAAATTGGATCTAATTCAGAAATTGCCTGTTCGTAGATTTGAGTAGATTCATTCATAATTAATAACTGTTCGGGGTTTTTTAATGAATTATCAGAATACCCTATATCAGAATAGTTGATAGATCTGTATTTTACACTCTTCTTGTTGAACTGCAATGATTCGTTGATAGCTATTCTAATTAGCCAAGTGCTGAATTTCGATTTCATATTGAATGTTGAAAGCTTTTCAAATGCTTTTACATATGAAATCTGCATTATCTCCTCTATATCACTGTCATCGGAGATGAATCCTTTGATAACCCTATATAAAGTCTGATTGTACCTCCTAACTAGCAATTCATAAAATTCCTTTTCACCGGATATTATTCTCTCTATTATTACTTGCTCTTCCAATATAATTCTATTCCTTTTTTTGGTATTGCACTTCTGTTTTCTAGATTAGATACACTAACAGCTAAAAGGTTACAAATGTAACTCAATTGTAATTACATCATCTAATAAGTATATTTTTTTAACAATTCTAAAAGGTAATATAATGACTAGTATAATTCAAAAGATATATACTATTTTAAAATACGTATTCGTAGTAGTTCCAATTGTAGCAGGATTAGACAAATTCACAAATATACTCACAGATTGGTCACAATACGTAAATCCGATATTAGCACAAACAATACCAATGAACACTGATAGCTTTATGATGATAATCGGTGTTATCGAGATAGCAGCAGGTTTGTTAGTTTTGCTGAAAACAAAATTAGGTGCATTGGTAGTTTCTATCTGGTTAGCACTAATAGCACTTTCACTAATAGCAAGTTTCAGCTTTGTCGATGTAGCAGTACGTGATTTGGTAATGGCAATTTCTGCGTATATACTATATTTGCTTTCTGGCGATGAACTGTAAAGTATCTTTAGTAAGTCCCTCCTTGTCTTTCTAGCCAAAGACAGGGAAGTGACTATCAATATATCAGAAGTATGAATTAAATGATTTCACTGACCGTAGAAACTTAATCCGAACATCTTCAAATCTCCCAAACCTATTATAAATACCACACTCTGAATAAATCAAAATACAGTACTTTACACTCATTTAGTCACTCCTAAAGGTATAAATAGTAAGGTTTCA
This sequence comes from Ignavibacteriae bacterium HGW-Ignavibacteriae-4, assembly GCA_002839765.1. GTDB lineage: Bacteria > Bacteroidota > Ignavibacteria > Kapaibacteriales > UBA2268 > PGYR01. The sequence goes on along the minus strand of PGYR01000004.1, from coordinate 20,761 downwards.
GAAATGTATTATTCAAAAACTATGGCTTTCCGTCCTTATCGCGTTTTGCTTTTAGAGCTTCTGCGTACCACATAAACTCTTTTATAAATCTATCGAATCCACCTGGGATATGCTCATTATCCGTATTGCCATTTTCATCGAAGTTTTTGCCAACTGAAGGTACAGGGAAAGTAGTCGGAATAGACGGCATCCCAAGCTCTGCTGTTACTGCTCTCAGATGTACTGCTGCCCTTACTCCTCCGAACATACCAGCCGAGTATGTAGCTAGACCCGATGGTTTGAAATGATATTCGCTTTGGTAATGATCTAACATGTTTTTAAGTGCTGGAGGTAAACCGTGATTATACTCTCCACTTACTATTATGAAGCCATCTGCAGAGTCGAATATCTGATGCAAATTTTCAATTTCTTCGGGAGCGTCACCATTATACTCTTTGTACATATTATCTAAGAAAGGGAGTTTATGCTCTTTTGCATCTACAAAGATATTATCAATGCCCCGCTCATTTAGTTGTTTTACTATATACTTAGCTACTCTAACACCTTGGCGATGATGCCTAACTGATCCATATATTACTGCTATTTTCATTTTCAATTCCTTTTTTGTTGAAAGTTAATAACTTTAGTACGGTAAAGATAACTAGATTTTTTGCAATTAAGGACCAATAATTATCCTTAGTGTCGGTTCATTGACTTTCTATCGGTTTATTGATGAGTACAGAAAGTCTAATTGTTTGAAACAGTACCCTATTGTTAAAGGTATATTTGGAATACTAGACATTTGTGGATGAAATACACTTACCGAAGCCGGACAATCCCACACTACTGTACCACAATCAAATCATCTAATAACTTAATATCGAATTTACCATCCTTATCAAAAATGGTAAGGGATACACCATAAGTACCAGGTGATTTGTATATATGTACAGGGTTTTCTTCCATGGATGACTTGCCATCTCCGAAATTCCAAATAAACTTAGTAGCTTCACCGAAGGATCGATTCATAAACGAGACTGTTATAGGGGCTGAGCCTCCGAGTATATCTGCTGAGTAAAAAGCACTCAACACATCTTTTGCATTTACTTGAGAGACTATTGTGTCCTTTGTACCGAATTCATTCTCTATCGCTAGTGTAACCGTATAACTGCCACTTTTTATGTACTTGTGCTCTAGGTTGCGTTCGTTAGATTTATTACCATCGCCCAAATCCCACGACCATTTGACTATAGGGCCTTTCGAATTATCCGTAAGTTTAAACGTATTTTTATCAATTAATTCAGCTTTGATATCTGCATATGCATAATCTAGTCCTAAGTCCAATTCGAACTTATATAGATAACCTCCAGAGCCATAGGAAAGGTATTTCCCATCGTCTAGTCTAGTGAGTATTCTTCCTAGATATGGTTTATCGTTGAGAGTATCTCTTATTATATTAAGTGATGGTATATGAAGCACGCTATTATAAGATTTATTATCGGTAATACCAACATAATTAAAGATTACCGATCTAGAAGCCTCATCGTAATAGTGGCCGCCAAAGAATTTTTTATCTGGAACATATAATGATTTTATTGGTATCGAAGTAAGAAAATTATAGACTCTAAGAGTATCGTAAGTCAGTGCTATTGCCAAAGAATCATTTATTAGAAAGCCCGAATTCTGAGATAACTGCATATTAGGTACACCATAACGAAGAACTCCATTGGGTTTACTCTGATCACCTAAATTATATACATTATATGTATCTGCATTGTCAAAATAGTTATAATATTCTTCAATTTTATTTGGGTTATAGCTAATAATATAATTTAATGAATTATTTATATATGCATAGGGTAAAATGATTTCAGATAATGATTTTGTTGTATCTAAAAGAGAGTTATAAATAAAACAAGAATTTCGTTTATTTCTATAAGCCTCATTTACATAAAAATAATCAGCATAAAGAATTATATTCCCCTCTTTATAAGCTAATAAATATACATTACTTTCTCCACCAGTATGGATACTAGGATTACGACCTGGGTCATAAATATGTAAACCAATAGAATCAATCTTCCCTTCTTTTTTTGATGTTATTCTATAGTTCCCTTTATTATTTTCATCATCAAACTCAAACCCAAATATCTTATGTATATCATCATAGGGTACATCCCAAGCTGCAGGTTTGTACCTATTTATATCAGGCATATCGACTATCTTATAACCCGAACCATCTTTGCTAAGATAGTAACCCTTATTTCTATATTTTATGAAAAATGATGTGTCTATTTTTTTGAAATAATCAATGCCATCTACTTTTAAATCACTAGACTCATAGCCGTCTTGTTGAGTCCATATAGTATTTGTGTCGATTGTAACTAATCTATCTAATACAGCAGGTTGCTGAGATTGTGCTAAGTAACATGAAAACAATGTAAGTATTAATATAATTCTCATTCTAATACCCCACAATTATTTTTTTTGAGTATTTACGATTTCTGTATTTGTATATTAGAATATAAATACCTCTCTCAAGATTAACTTGACTTAAGTGAGTTGAAATTGCAATCTTCTCACCCAAATAATTATAAACTGAAAGTTCATATACTTCAGGACTGAATTGAATAATATTTCCATATTGGGAGATTAGTTCTTTATTATCCTCATACTCAACACTCGTTTTTGTTTCCTTTAGCTTTACCTTATATATATTGGAATTAATTGAAGCTAAGTAGAATAAACTATCTTTCGACATTGCCACATCGTTTGTGATACCCATGTTCAGTTCAGTTGTATCAGGATGAAAGTTAAATAATGTAGCTCCATTGTTTTCTAGTTTATATATTCCAAAAGTGAATATTTTCGAACCTCTTGTGAATATATAAATATCATCTTCAATATTAAATGGTTCAATAATCTGATCATCATAAATGTAAAACCCAATTCCCAACGATCTTGGTACATCAAATCTTTTGCTTAGTGAAAGACATGTCGTATTCTTATAATTTGCAGAGGAATAAAGCTTATTATTCAAATTATAAACCTTTAATGAATCACCAATTCTATCTATATTATCATCTATTAGGTAATTTGATAATTTATGATTATCTAAAGTAAAGCCATAGAATACATATAAATCAGCAGCACCTCCACCCTGATATCTATCAGTTCTATCGAAATTACTCTTCCCCCCAAAAAAATATTTACCTTCGGCAAAAGCCACTGAGAATAGATTTGCTTTTACATAGTAGTTATCATAAGCGATCCAATCTGTGTTGAACTTCTCTTTATGAAATACAAAACGATTAGCTGTGATAACAAGGCAATCACTATAGTCTTTTGCGGCTATTCGGGTTAGGTTTTTCTTGGTGTCTATACTCAGGTCAATCCAGTTATTTCCGTAATCCATAGACCTATAAACCATCCCGCTATCCCCAACTACAAACATAGTGTGAGCATTGAGAGAATAGAAATGATTTATTTTATGAGGTGCATCGAATACAATTTCCCAACTTATCCCATCATCTTCCGATCTATAAACTTTATTCCCAGCCCTACATAGTATAGTCTCATTATAAACGGATATGTCCCGTATATCAAGAGAGTCATAAGGTAAGGTGATTTTCTCCAAATCGAAATCTAGTGAGAAGACACTAGAAAATGACAAAAAGAAAAAAAGTATTTTAATTTGTGTTGTATTCATATATATAAAGACACCTGAACAGCAAAAACATCTCAAAAAAGATGAAAGTTTTTTACTAGTTCGTATTTACTCCTTAAACTTAATTATATGATTGGAATAATGCAAGTGGGTAGTTGTACTCCGCATTACTGACCACATAATGGTGGGTTCCCTATTTTATTCAGAACAATGCAATCATGACTAATTCTCATTGACTTTTTATTCCGACATCGATAAGCACAAGTACTATGTGCAGAGGGCATTCTTTTAAGCCATGTATTACAGACAAAACATTCTTATTTCTCTATTACGAATATTATTATTAATTTATATAGATTGATTATTACAATAATTGGAAAAATAAAAATGACTGAAAAATATGCTTCTGTTCACTATAATGAATACCTTGCTTTAGATAAAATATTAGGCGCACAACATTTGCGGAGTGAAGAGCTAGGTGAACCAGCTCACGATGAGATGCTTTTCATCATTATTCATCAGGTATATGAACTTTGGTTCAAGCAGATAATCCACGACCTAAAACTAGTGGCTACTACTCTTTCGCAAGATCCTGTACCCGAATACCAACTCGGAGAGGCATTAGCTAAGCTATCAAGAATACATGAAATACAAAAGCTATTAATAGACCAAATAGAAGTTCTAGAGACCTTAACTCCTCTGGATTTTCTTGATTTTCGTAATTATTTGATTCCTGCTTCTGGTTTCCAGAGTTTCCAATTCCGTAAAGTTGAGGCCATGTTAGGGCTTCCCTCTACTCAGCGTATCACTTACGGTAACTATGACTACAAATCGCCTTTCAATGAAGATCAGCAGAAAGAGTTAATGGACCTGGAGAATTCTCTTTCTATGTTTGATATATTAGAAAAATGGTTGGAGCGAACTCCATTTTTGAAATTCAACGACTTCAAATTTAGTGAGAAATATGTTGACGCTGTTAGTAATATGACCGAAAGAGAAAGAAAAGCAATATTAGACACAGAGTATATATCCGAAAAAGAGAAAGAAGGTAGAATCAAAATGCTCGATATGCAACAAGAGTATATAGTAAATGCTATGGACAAAGAAAAGCACAACGAGATGATAAAAAATGGCGATGTGCGACTATCTTTCAAAGCGACAAAAGCGGCATTACTGATAAACCTATATCGAGATAAACCAATACTAAGAATACCATACAGCATACTAAACAAGATAATAGAAATAGATGAATCGTTCATCATGTGGCGATTCCGTCATTCTCAAATGGTATTACGTATGCTGGGTCGTAAAATGGGAACTGGTGGATCGTCAGGACACGGCTACCTAAAGAAAACAGCAGATGAGCACCACATATTCCGTGATTTGCACAATGTATCGACTTTACTAATACCACGTTCCGAATTACCTGAACTTCCAAAGGAGCTAGAAGACTCTCTTGGCTATATTTATAAGGGTTAATTTGTGCGTTAATCGTCTATCGACACTACATAAGTTAAAATGAAAAAAAGCTAACTGGTCGCAAATTGCGACCAGTTTGATAATCTGTGATTCAGATGACGAGACGGGCAATAAGCAAAAAAAAAGCTGACTAATTATAGCCAGCTTTTACTTTCATCTCTCTACTTAGATTTACTTAGCAAGTAACAAATAGATTCAAGCCATTGTAGAATAGCTCTGCACCTTTGTCGAATCCAGCTTTGTATTCATCTTCGTTCGCAAATTTCTCTCTTAGCACATTTCCATATTGGATATGCTCTTCTTCTTCCATGTGCTCATCGAAATATTTAGTTTCATTTTCTTCGAAACCGTAAAACTTCAAAAGACCAGCTTTCTTAGTTTCAGCAACTTCTGGTTGTTGAGTTTCAAATGCTTGTACAGCACCCAATAGCTCACTAGGAGTCATTTTATTCATCGAGTCGATTAGTTCACTCATACGAGGAAAATCTTTAGTTGCAGGCAATTTGTGCGACCAATCTGCCCAAAGTGGAATATGTGACATTTCGTCTTGCACTATTTCCGCAGCTTCTGCTGTGTTTTGGTTGAATGCTTTGTTTATTTTGTGCCAGTATTGTGGCATTAGCTCTATGAACTCAGCATAAGATTTGTGATATTTAGCCAGTTGCTCTTTAGTAACAGTACCTTCTGTCCAAGATTGGTAGAATGGGTGGTCTAATAGTCTGTACTTCAATTCCATGTTTTTCTCCAGATAGTAAAATTAATTTTAGTAAATTTAATAAATTATTTAATATTAATGAATGATATTTACAATTTTGTTTTCAATTTGTCCGTTTGATTCAATTCGTAGGTGATAATTTCCACTTACTATATCACTAGTTTGTAAATAGTGATTACTATATGGGTCTAACGCTATTTCGGTCATTTTGTTGCCGAGCATATCAAATATACTCACCCGAGAGACTGAGTTACTAGTAGATTTTATATTCAAATGGCCATAGCTAGGATTTGGAAACACTTCGAATGAGCTACCTTTATCTTTACTCTCTACATTTGTCTTCACGGGAGTGATTTCTACTATTTTGTCATTATCAGGGAATCCTGGTTGCCCCCTTCCGTCTCTATTGCTAGTACCAAAGAATACCCTACCATCTGGTGACACACAAACTGCTCTGAGTCTGCCATAAGTATTATTTACGATATTCTTTTCTTCTAATACTTCCATTCCATCTTCACTTAGTTTTATTTGCATTAGGATACCAGTACGAAGAGTAGTCATCAATATACTATTCTGAATTTCTGGCATTTTAAATTGAGCATCACCTGATATATCGTAGAATGCAATACCGGCAACTGCTAATGTCGAGCTCTGGTAATAAATTGCTAAGGGTTCTTTTATATTATGAGATTCACAATATTCTATTTCTATTGGGTCATTACACATTCCCTCTACATCGGGCCAACCATAATTTCTCTCTTTTTCTATTATATTCAACTCGTCATTAGTATTTGGGCCGTGTTCCGAAGAGTATAATATTCCATTATGAAATACTAGTCCTTGAGGATTGCGATGACCATTACTCCAAATCTCATTTTTAAGTGATTTATTTCCGTAATATGGATTATCGTCGGGAATACTTCCATCTGGGTTTATTCGTAAGACTTTCCCATTTAGACTAGTTAAGTTCTGGGCTAAGCTAGTATTTTGGGCATCACCTGTAGTTATATAAAGCATACCATCAGGACCAAATGCTAGCCGGCAACCGTCATGATTACTTGCACCTTGTATATTATCTAATAGTGTAGTTGGCTCTATTAGCTCTGTACCATTATATCTATATCTGACGATTTTGACAATAGTTCCACCAGATTGGTAAGTATAAGAAAGATAAACAAAACCGTCGTCACTGAAAGTTGGTGAAAGTGCCATACCCATTAAACCTCGCTCTGAACCAGTTATAACGTCACTCGTTATATCAAGAACTTGTTGCATTTCGCCAGTTTCGGGGTTAATTCTCTGTACTCTTCCTTGTCTTTCCGTTACCCATAGGTAATCATCGGGCCCCCAGATTATTTCCCAGATAGTGTTTAGTCCAGTAGCTGCATCACGGTAATTGTATTCTTGTGCTCTAGACTCACTACTCCAACTAAAAAGTAGAAAGATTGATGCAATCATACCTAATAAAGTCGTAGAAATTGCTTTTCTCATATATACCTCTGTGAATTTTGAAATTTTATTGAATAAAATACGTATTAGTTTTAAAAATAGGAAAAAATAAAAAATGAAAAAGTTATCTATAATTGTAATAACTGTTATGTTAGCGTTTTGTCACACTTTAAGTGCAGAAAATTTAGACGAACTAGTTGATGTAAGTATTTATTCAAACGTAAAACAAATACAAATTGGTAGCGATTTCTACATTGCTATTAAGCTCAATGTAGCTGATGAGTGGCATATATACTGGAAGAACCCTGGTGATTCGGGCTTACCGACTGAGGTAAAATGGACTCTACCGAAAGGCGTAGAAAAAGTTGGAAGTTTGATTTGGCAAGTTCCCGAGAAAATAGAGTGGTCGGGTATGGTTAACTATGGTTTCGAACATGATGTATATCTAATCCAAAAATTCAAGACTATTAGATCAGTAGAGCTAAAATCTATTGATATAAAGGCAGAAGTTAGTTGGCTAGTTTGCAAAGAGAAGTGCATACCTCAGAATGATAATGTAAGTATAAAAATTGCAGTTGATGAGATGTTTGAGAAAAGTGCTGAAAGTAAGCTGATACAAAACTTATTAGCTACCGCACCAAGTACATTCAAGTCTGTAAAATCGAATTTCAAATCAGGAAAAGAGAAGTTAGAAGTTAGGTTATTAGAATTTCCGAATGACGTAGCAGAAGTTGAAGATTTGTATATTATATCAGACGGAATAACTGATAATACAGTAAAAACAAAAATAGAAAATAAAAAGAATTCAGCAATTGCAGAATTCAAATTGAGTCCCTATCTAGACGAGATGCCAGCTGAATTAGAGTTGTTGGTATTGTACAAAGATAAGAATGGCTCGTCAAAATCGTACGAAACAATAATTAATAATAAATAAAGGATAAGATATGAGAAAATTATCAATAGTAATAGCATTGATGTTATTTGCAACTACGGCAATGTTCGCTAGTGAGACAGCAAAAGTTGGGAGCAAAGCTCCAGAATTCACCCTAAAGGATACAAAAGGTGTAGAACATAAGATTTCTGACTTTGCTGGTAAGTATGTTGTATTAGAGTGGGTTAATTTTGATTGCCCATTTGTAAAAAAACACTACGAATCAGAGAATATGCAAAATCTACAACGTGAGTTTACTAAGAAAGGTGTTATTTGGTTGTCAATCTGTTCTTCAGCAAAAGGCAAACAAGGAAACTTCACTACAGCTGAACTAGATAAGAAAAAGAAAGATTTTAAAACTGCTGAAACAGCTTATCTAATAGATGAAAGCGGCGAAGTTGGGAAATTGTATAATGCTAAAGTAACACCAGACATGGTTATTATAAATCCAAGTCAAGAAGTTATATATCTAGGTGCGATAGACAATATCCCTAGCACTGATAAATCGGATATAGACAAAGCTGACAATTATGTTATGCAAGCTCTAAACTCAGCTATGAATGGTAAGACTGTAGAAGTAAAATCATCTAAGCCTTACGGTTGCGGTATCAAATACGCTAATAAGTAAGTTAGCTAGAAAAGACAGATATAAAAAGAATCCCAACTTGTGAAAGCTGGGATTTTTTTTTGTTTAAATTGATAGATTCTTTTAATATGTGACTCGGTTAGATTGAGTATAATAATGAATGTTTACTTCTTCTTGTAACCGGTATAGGTAATCACAACTTTTCCAGTAGTTGTCTCTTTTTTTGTCGCATCTTTCTTGCCAACGGCGTCTATATCACCGCTTAGGTGGGCTGGAATTTGGAAATTTTTCATGTCGAATTCGAGTAATACTTTACTAGGCATGTCATATAGGTTATTACCATATTCGAATTCACTGATGAAAGAGCCATTAGACTCAGTGAATGCTTTCATCTTTACTAGTCTGTTCGTCTTCTCGTTGATTACCATATTTGCTAGTATAACACCATCTTTATTTTTACCAGGTATTATCTTGATTTTAGTCAGAGTGTTGCCTTTACTATCTTTTTCAGTTCCTTCGTATATTGCGGCTGATCTGTTCTTGATTATACTTAGATACTCCATCTGAGCACCATTTTTCGGCATCAACATAAAATCATCTGAATTGATATCTATATCATCGGGACCATTATAAACTAGCTTCGCTTTTCTTTCCTTTATTTTCAGAAATTCCACGTCTATATTGATTTTCAAATCAACAGTATATGGCTTTACCTTTTCTAGTTTGGTTACTAGTTTATTGAGTATTGGCTCTGCGTCTTGTGCCTTTGCAGTTAAAGTAAAAATAGCAAGTAATATTATTATTCTAAGAGTTTTCATTAGCTGAGTATATCTTTATTTTTGAAGTAATAGAAAGTGAATGTTATGAACGCTATAGTATAAGCTAGGTTGACGTATATAGCGTGTGTTAGTTTGGCTACATCAAACTCCATAGTGAAAAACAAATCCCACGATGGCAAATAAGTTGTGAATAGATACGGAATAGCTGGGCCAATCAAAGCATACCCCAGTGTACTGACTATAGTCAAACCAACTATAATAGCGAAAGTACCTACAATAGGTCCAATCGAATTTTCGGATAATGACGAAAGTAAAAATGATAGAGATGTTACGGTAGTCATAGACAGTATGCCGTACAATGTAGCATATCCAAATCTCCAAAGAGTGTCATCGGAAGAGAGGATACTTATAGTACTTTTTATGACAATTAGGTCACCTACGCCAAACATCAAGTACCCTATTATCAAACTAAGTGATATCATAAATAGCAATAGCAATACTGTATAGATCCAAGCCGAGAAGAACTTTGCCGCTAACAGTTTACTTCTGCTAATAGGTCTAGTTAGTAATAATCGGAATGTTCCATTGTTTGCTTCACCAGAAATCATATCACCTGCAGTTATGGAAATAAGTATAGGCAAATGAATCCATAAACTATTGAGTATAACGAATGTCATAGTGTAAGCATTAATCAAATTCCCACTGAGTAAGAATTTATCTTTTAAGCTATCTAAAAGGAAACCAAGTAACTGTTCTCCTTCGAAAAGGAAGCCGAGATTAACAACAATCACTATAAATGCGATTGCTCCAAAACCTATGTAAGTTCTTGGCTTTCGGAATATTTTATATAATTCTATTTGTATTAGTTTTATCATTTTGTCATACTAATGAAGTATTCTTCTAGTGACCGAATCGGTTCTATTGAATATACTTTCACTCCTTCGTTAGAAAGAAAATTGTTCAGTTCGGGGATGTTCTCGTGTTCTATTAGCAGAGTTAGCTTTTCTTTTTCTATGCCGGTTACGAACTGTTTGAAATCAGAGTTAGCAAGTAACTCAAGTGTTCGTTGATTGTCATCGGTTACATAGCTTACCTTCATCCTACTGCCAGTAAGTAGCTCAGACACATTGCCCTCGACCATCGATTTACCTTTGTTGATGATTACCATTCGATTGCAAATTTGTTCCACTTCGTTGAGAATGTGACTAGATATGATAACTGTTATCCCACGTTCTTTATTGATTCGGACTATTAGCTCACGCATATCAACCTGACCTTGTGGATCAAGTCCATTAGCTGGCTCATCTAGTATTATTAGCTTAGGGTCGTGAAGTAGTGTTTGTGCAATACCTAATCGTTGCTTCATTCCTTGCGAGTAAGTTTTGACTTTACTTTCTCTTCTTTCAGTTAGTCCTACTAGCTCTAGAACTTCATCAATTTTTGCTGTTAAATTACCGACACCAGATATTTTACCAAGTATCTCTAAGTTCTTCTGAGCCGTTAGATAAGGGTAGAAATCTGGTTTCTCAATCAATGCCCCTACTTGCGCCAGAGTCTCTTCTCTCTCGTTTACTATGTTTTTTCCGAGTAGTGTGATATTACCAGAAGTAGGTTTGATTAATGAAAGAGTCATTCGGATTGATGTGCTTTTACCCGCTCCATTGGGGCCTAAGAAGCCGAATATATCGCCTTCATACACTTTGAATGATAAGTCGTTAACAGCTAGAAAGTCCTTATACTGTTTGGAAACGTGGTCAAATTCTAAGAAAACTTCTTTTTTCAAATCTAATTGTATTATTAATTGGTTTCAGCTAATAACGAATGAATATAAATTTTCGTGGAGTAGTATGATTTGGCAAATTTAATTCAGTGTAATTATTATTCATTTTGAACTCTCATTCCTTTGGCTTATCTGCCAAGCTGAAAGCATGAGTAAGTGGGTTCTTTCAGTCCTAGATGTGACAGATAAGATTCTATCCTAATTATTCGGCGCACCATTGAGTACCCAGCGGCGCATGCCTTCCTGCTGATTTTTTGTAGGTAATTCGCGATTGTAATTGAAAAGGTGTATATTTTTGCCTTCTATTATCTGATTTAGTCTAGAAGCATCTGGATTTTCTCGAACTATCAAGCCGATACTAGATGATTGGAAATAAGTGTAGTATTCAGTTAAGGTTATACCACCTGCTTGAGAGTATCCATCGTGGCAAGCAGCAGTAGCACAAGTATATTGCATAAAGGGTTTTACGTGTTTGTAAAAGCTCACTTCATCTCCCCCTTCCTCGGGGAAACGCAAATCACTAGAACTCTGTACAGTATTAGAACAAGCACTAATAATAGCAAAAGAGCAAATAATCGCTATTGCGAGTATGTACTTAATAAGATTCTGATTCATTTGGGAAATCATTTGTTTGAACATCAGTTATATATTGTTTTACGGATTCGGTATATACTTTGTTCAGCTCAGCATATTGACGAACGAATCTAGGATTGAAATCCACGGTCAAACCCATCATATCTGTATAGACTAAAATCTGACCATCGCAATATTGCCCTGCACCTATACCAATAGTAGGTATTTCTAGCATTTCTGTAATTTTCTTACCCAATGCGGCAGGAATTTTCTCTAATACAACAGAAAAGGCACCAGCATCTTGCAGTCTTTGTGCGTCATCTATTATGTGTTGTGCCTCGTCTGGGTCTTTACCTCTAGCTCTGTAAGAGCCGAATTTGTTAATACTCTGAGGGGTCAGCCCCAAATGTCCCATGACTGGGATTCCGGCTTCTGTCATCTTCTTAATAGCTTTTGTAACATTCTTGCCGCCTTCGAGTTTGACAGCCGAGCAACCAGCCTCTTTCATCAAACGTCCAGCATTTCTGAACGCTTCATTAGCAGAAACTTGATAAGTCATAAATGGCATATCTGATACTACCAGAGCTCTTTTTGCACCTTTTACAACTGCTTTGCTATGATAAATGGTTTGTTCCAGAGTTACAGGGAGTGTTGTTTCTTCTCCTTGGAAAACATTACCTAGTGAATCCCCCACTAATAATAAATCTATACCAGCTTCATCGAATATATTCGCCGTTAAAGCGTCATAAGCGGTAAGGCAGGAAATCTTAATACCTGCATTTTTCATTTCTTGTAATCTGAGTGTAGTAACTGTTTTTTCTTTTATTTTTTTATTAACGCTCATTGCTTTATATTATAATTGTAGAATATATAAATGTAATTACAATTTAAGAAATTAATATGAATATACTATTAGCAGCAGCAGAAATCAACCCTTTCGCCAAAGGTGGCGGAATGGCGGATGTTACTTCTTACCTCTGTGTAGAATGGGGTGAGATGGGTCATGATGTAATTGCAGTTCTACCCGGCTATAAGTCAATAGACAAAGCGGCTTATGGACTCAGAAAAACCGATATTTCCTTTGAAGTACCAATGGGTTTTGGTAAGGAAACAGCTACAGTTTATAGCGGTAGTTTCCCAAATAGTGAAGCACGTATATTTTTAATTGGGCACGATGAGTTTTTTGATGAAGATTATGTCTATGGTGATAGGAACGAAGATGAAGATGACGATCGTCGTTTTCTATTCTTCTGCAAAGCAGTTCCCGAACTATGCAAAGCCATAAACTTCAGTCCAGATATTGTAAATTGTCATGATTATCATACGTCTTTCATAATGCCGATACTGAAAGCTCAGTACAAAGACGAAACACTTTTTGCTAAGACAGGTACAGTATTCACGATTCACAACCTCTCGTATCAAGGTATATATGATAAATACAGGGTTATGGATTTCACTGGATTGAAACACAAAGAATTCGAGGTTGGTTCTTGGTTTGAGCATGAAGGCAAAGTAAACTTCATGAAAACAGGAATCATGTACGCTGATAGAATACTAACGGTTAGCCCTACCTACGCCGAAGAGATAAAAGAACCATACTACAGCGAGGGGCTACAAGACGCTATTAATAGCCGCTTGCGTGATATTACAGGTGTTCTCAACGGAGTTAATTACAGAGATTGGAATCCAATAACTGATACTTTTTTGAGCAAGAATTACGATTCTGGTAGTTTGGGAATAAAAGAGGAATTGAAACTAGAGTACTTACGTGAAACAGAAATTCCAGAGACCAGACATCATCTTCCACTAATTTCATTCGTCAGTAGACTAACAGAGCAAAAAGGTTTAGATATATTAGAAAACAAAATTGCTAAACTACTGAACACTAATAAGTTTATATTGGCTATACTTGGAGAAGGTCAAGCGAAATATGAAGATCTGGTAATAGAAGCTAAAAATCAATTCCCTGATAATGTAATATTGCAACTGAAATATAGCGAAAGAGAAGCCCATAGATTAATTGCAGCTTCCGATTTCTTACTCATGCCATCGAAATACGAACCTTGCGGACTAACGCAAATGTATGCACTTAAATATGGAACTATTCCAATAGTAAGAGCAACTGGTGGGCTGGCTGATACTATATCCAATTATTCGGCGGAGAAAGGAACCGGAAACGGTATTTCATTCCCGCATTATAACAGAGATGAGCTAGAAGCATCAATTCGCCGGGCAATAGATTTGTATAAATCTAAAGACCACATAGAAAAAATTCGACTTAACGGAATGGCTGAGAATCACTCTTCAAGACGTTGTGCCAAAGGCTACTTAGAAGTTTTCAAAGAAGTATTGGACGATAAGAGTTAATTATTTTTTAATATTTCTTCAATATTAGAAAGAATTTCTGCACTGTTGACTATCGGATACTCATCGAAAAGTAATTCGAAATTAGAAGCGACTATTTCTTCTGGATGGATTATATAGTGAGTATTGGATCCTATTTGCTCAAAAAAACCAGTAATTTCTTGAGCATTAAATATTTGTTCCTTTCCATTTTCTACAAATAGTTCCATATTATTATCACTATTCTTTGTTAATTTAAGAAAGCCAACTTTCATATAATCAAACATAGCTCCACCATTATATTCTTTATCCGAATAGAGTACCATAGCGCATTTTTCTTCTTCGCCACTCTTATTTTTGAGTATAATATACGCATCTATATTGGGAGCATCAGGGTTGGAGAGAGTGAAGTCCCTTAGTCTAGTAGTGATTTCTATTGGATTGCAAGTTGTGAAGCCAATAACAGAATATAACTGAGTTCTAAGTTCGGGATTATATCTAGATATAACATGGAATAACTCGTGAGCAATTACACTTTTTAATTTCGATTTTGGCATTAGAAAAACATCTTTACTGAGCACTATATAATTCAATCGAGTGTAACCACCCGCACCTTTATTTTCTTCCATAGTGGTTTTGATGAAAGCTATCTGGTCTGGTAGTATAAAATTATATCCTTTCTCTATAGCAATATCCGAAATAACTTTTGTTAGAGAATCTAATAAATTGCTCTCGGTCTTAGTCCATTCTAGCACTTGCTCTTGAGTAAAACTATTGAGATTTGCTAAGGTTGGTTTTGCTTTATGTACTCTTAATTCCAAATCGAAGTTTGAGAGTGCCTTCGAATAATCATCATCTTTTACTATCAACTCTTTACCAACATCAGCACTAACGAATTTAGAGACTGAGTATATATCCTTAGATAAGGCATTGCTGGTAGCAAATATGAGTATAAATATAATTAGAATTGAATATTGTAGTATTTTCATTTTATTAGAGAGATTGATGATTATGAATTTATTTAAATTAATGAAATAATCTCATTAAGTAACAACAATTGAGAAGATGCGGTGAATAAAACAGCTAATCCCCGCATAAATTAGGTCGAATATCTTGTTTTTGCGGAGAATAACCACTATATTCGTATTAATATTTGCGGAGAATAATAAATATGTATATATACGAGAATAAAGAGTGGCCCTTCTTTATATGGAACAATGATGAGATTATCTCATTGCTCGCATCTGTACGGAAACAACAAGGGCTTTTATTAGGGAAGATGCAAACATTAGGTTTCGAAGTTCAAAATGATTCTACTCTTAGCACACTAATATCTGATATAAGAGAGTCCTCTGCTATTGAAGGTGAGAATCTTGATACTGGTCAGATTAGATCATCAGTTGCGCGTAAATTACAACTAGATTTGAATGGTTTAGTAAGGTCAGACAAGAACATTGATGGTATAGTAGAGATGGTTTATGATGCCTCTAACTACTATGAGCTACCACTTACTAAGCAAAGACTTTTCAAATGGCATAGCTTTCTTTTCCCAGAGCAGCCAAGTTTCACCAAAATAGTTATTGCTGATTGGCGAGATGATTCTACAGGCCCAATGCAGATTGTATCAGGACCAATAGGGTATGAGAGGGTTCATTTTCAAGCGCCAGCCGCTAAGTTAGTTGGGAAAGAAATGGACTTATTTTTCGATTGGTTCAATAATGAAAATAAGATAGACCTATTTCTTAAAGCAGGTATTGCACACTTTTGGTTTGTTACTGTACATCCGTTTGAAGATGGTAATGGCCGTATAGGGCGTGTTATATCGGACATGTTATTAGCAAAAGCTGATGATACGGAACAGAGATATTATAGTTTAAGCACTGAAATAAAAAAAGAAAAGAATGAGTACTATAGAATACTAGAACACACCTCACATGGGGATATGGATATAACTCAATGGCTGAAATGGTATTTGAATACTTTGAGTAAAGCTATAAAAACTTCAGATAAAAAACTCGATTTGGTTTTGCAGAAAAACAGATTTTGGAATGAACACAACAATAGCATCAAGAATCAAAGGCAAAGTGTGATGATAAATAAACTACTAGATGGGTTTGAAGGAAAACTGACTACTGCCAAATGGGCAAAAATAGCAAAATGCTCTACTGATACTGCTCTTCGGGATATACAAGATTTGATAGCAAAAGGGATATTAGTACAAGGTGATTCTGGTGGTAGAAGTACTAGTTATGAGCTTAGAATTTAAACTATATGTCTTGAAAATGTAAAGTCAAAATATTTTCACTATTTACTATAATAATTATCTAAGAATTCTATCAGTTCTTTCCCTCTTAAATTTTTAGCCAATATTTTCAGTCCATCTTTTTCGATTAGATAAGTAGAAGGTAAAGAATTAAATTTGTATAATCCGTATACAGGCGAATTATTTCCCAATAAATCAGAAACATTTATCCAATTCATTCCATCTTTTTCAATTGCGTTTAACCATTTACTTTTATCAATATCCATTGAGACACTATATACATTAAAACCTTGTTCGTTATATTTCTTATAAAGTGGTTTGACTATTTCTTGATTTTCTTTCCTGCAAGGGCCACACCACGACGCCCAAAAATCGATTAAAATTAGATTAGTTCCAACATCCGATAATAGAATGTTATTATTGTTAATATTGGGTAAATTCAATTCTGGTGCTTTGCTACCAGTAGGTAATACATATTTTGAATTATAAATTTTTTCATTTAGTTGCTTAAGATAAGGATGGTCCTTATAATTACCTGCTAACTGTTCACTTATCTTTTCATATAACTCTATATCATTTTCCATTTTCATGTCGTAATCATATAATTTTGTTCCAATTATCTTGTCATAGATATTATTTGACTCTAAAATAAATTTTAAAAGATTCTTGTTATTTTCTTCTATTATAGAAGTTAATTTATCGAACATTGCCTGTTTCAATGAATCAAGATTATTATTTTTCAGATTACCAAGGTTTGTAAATGTAAAATAAACCGAATCTGAAAACTTATAAATAGGCTCACGTAAATCTCTTAATTCATTATAAGTCCAATTATTTGTTATTCCTTTTAATTTGAATGATTTTGATAATTGGTTTGCATTACCAGTAATCTGTATTTTTTGTCCTTCTTTAATTTCGAATAATGCAAAATTTTCATCACTTCGACCATTAATTATTATTGCACCTTTAGAATCTTTAAGTCTTAGTTCAATTCTATACAAACATTCTTTACAAGGTAGCGAGTCTAGATTAAATTCAAACCTTCCATCTTCATTAATATTTGCGGTTTTAATAAACAGACTTGTACTAGCGGTAAAAGAATTATTATAGTCACTAATTGCGGATAGATAAACTATTTCAGAATAATTTTCCATCGAATCAAGTTGACCAATTATTCTAGTTTGAGCATTTATATTGACTAGACTCAATAACAGCAAAAGATAAAAAAGAATGAATTTCATATTAGATTCCAATGTTTATTTGACAAATATACAATTAAACTAATCCATAAAGAAATCTATTTTGGGGTATATGAATTCTAGAGCAAGAGACGAGATTCGAACTCGCGACCCCAACCTTGGCAAGGTTGTGCTCTACCAGCTGAGCTACTCCTGCTTTTTGATATAATTTAGAAGAGTTCTGAGAACTTTTCGATAACTATATTCTTGATATTATTTATATCAACATCTGTGCCAATTTCGTTTTTTATGGAAGTTACTTCTTTATCGTCAATTCCACAAGGTACAATATAGTCAAAATCTTTTACATTGTTGCAAACATTGAGTGCGAATCCGTGCGAAGTTACCCATCGGGAGCAATGCAGCCCAATAGCACAGATTTTCCTTTGATTTTCAATCCATACTCCAGTTAGCCCATCTACTCGGCTAGAAGTGATTCCTAGCTCGACTACTGTGTTGATGATTGCTTCTTCGATTTCACGAAGAAACCAATGCAAATCGGGTTTGAAGTCATTTAGATTGAAGATTGGATAACCAACGAGTTGGTTTTCATTGTGAAGAGTAACGTCTCCCCCACGGTTTATGTCTATCACATTGATATTTCTATTGTCGTATTCTTCTCTTGGTAGAACTAGATTATCGTAGCTCGAATTTCTACCCATTGTAATAACTAACGGATGGCTACAAAGGACAAGAGTTGATCTTTGCTCCCCTTTCTGGATGGCCGTCACAAGTTCTTTTTGTCTATCCCACGCCTCTTGGAAGTCTATCAAACCCCAATCTTGTACTTCAAAATTCATCTATGGTAGTTTCCTGAAAATTGTAAATCGTAGTACTATTTCAAGAAAGAGCAATACCAAAGCAGCCATAGCGTATGGATAGTACATTTCTGTATAATTACTAAAATATGCAACATCCACTTTTGTTTTTTCTAGATCATCAATTTGCTTGTAAATACTAGCAAGTGATTTATTATTTGTCGCTCTGAAGTATTTACCATCTGTTATGTCAGCGATTTTTGTAAGCATTGCTTCGTCTATTTTCACATCTATATATTGACTACGCATTCCGAAAGGTGTTTTCACAGGGTACTTCGCCTTTCCTTTTGTTCCAACTCCAATAGTATATACTCTAATACCAAAGGTTTTAGCAATTTCGGCAGCTGTTTCTGGTGAAACAGAACCTGCATTATTCTCGCCGTCAGTTAGTAATATTATTACCCTGCTCTTTGCCTCGCTTTCTTTCAATCTTGAAACAGAAGTTGCCAATCCCATACCAATTGCAGTCCCGTCTTGTACCATACCTGTCTCTAACTTATCCAATAATTCTTTGAGTATAGTGTGGTCAACTGTTATGGGGCTCTGAGTGAAACTTTGCCCCGCAAATACAACAAGCCCAATCCTATCATTAGGTCTATTGTCTATGAATTCCTCAGCTGTTTTCTTTGCTGCTTTTATTCTATTGGGTTGCAAATCTTCAGCTAACATCGAAGTAGAAATGTCCATAGCTATTACTATATCTATACCTTCCGTTGTTACTTTCTCCTCACCCGAAGTCGTTTGTGGACGAGCAAGTACAATTGCAATTAGCCCGATAACAATCAAACGAATAAAAAAAGGAAGTTCTCTTAATCTAACTTTCCAATTCTTTGTTCCTTCGAAAGGTGCTGAATCCGAATATGTTAGCGTTGTCCGTTTCTTATTAGATACGAATAATTTGTATAAAATTAAGATTGGTATAATTGCCAGTACCCAAAAGTATTCTGGGTTTGCAAACTCTACATTATTGAACATTTTCTCCTCCTTCTACTTTATCGCTTAAAGACTTCCCTTTTTCAACCAAATCAAAAGCAAATTTCAATGATTGTGTATTATTCTCTGGTAAAGGATTCGCCTTCGCAAACTTGGATAAATCAGAGTATCTAGATATATATTCCAGCATAGTTGAACAATCATTATCGAATAGAGTTCTTCCGTGTAACGCTTCTACTAGCTCATTACTAGTTAGCTCTTTTGTTTTTATACTATATATTCTATGATAGTATATTCTCAATACATCTGTTATATCAGTGTAGTATTTTTTGAAATATCCATTTTGCCATAATCGCTCTTGTTCTATTCTTTTTAGCGATTCTATTGCTAATATATAAGGTGGAATATTAGGATCATAATCAATTTCTTCTTTCTCTTCTTTACCTTTTCTTTTCTTAAAGTAATAAATCAAAGAAGCAGCAATGATAAGGACTAATACTAACCCACCAACCCAATAGAGCAATGAATTATCGGAATAATTTATATTGAAAATACCTTTGATATCCCTTATTGCCATGGTAGTATCAACCGCAGGTGAGCCAAATTTAAGCACAAGTGAATCGGAGAACAAAGTGTCTATTGTTCCATCCTTTTCGATAAGCATTGACATACGAGGAACTACAAAACTACCAGAATCATACGCCGATACAGTGAATCTCTTAGATAATCCAAATGAATTACCGTTCTTTATTGTATCAACTTTGGATTCTTCTAATAGCTCTAAACCCTCTATCAGACTTGCATCAAATGAAGGGAGTACTATCTCTTTCTTTTCGGAAGAAAGATATTGTAAATTCAAAGTTACCCAATCACCTATCTGTACATTGTTAGTATCCGAAGATAGAATCAAAGATTGAGAATTGGAAACTGATATAAAACTAAATAATAGTAATGCTGAAATTAATAACTTGATTTTCATAGCTTGACAAAACGTTTGCTTATTGTAAATTTATCAAATTGTAATCTTATAAAATACTGTCCTGACTGCAACTCTCTGATATCAAAATCATAATTCATCATTGAACTCTTGATTTTATTATCAAATGACCTTAGTAATTTTCCTTGGCTATCATATAGTTTAATACTATTCGGAATAGTACCAATCTTATTCAAATCTATTTTCACAGAATTTGTAGCAGGATTAGGGTACAACGAAATACTTTTTTCT
>PGYR01000105.1 GCA_002839765.1 Ignavibacteriae bacterium HGW-Ignavibacteriae-4 | reverse complement strand
AAAGCAATTCAGATTAAAAATGATGGAGATAATGCACTTCACATAACTGGAATTTCTAGTGATCTAACAGTTCAAGAATTCTCTCATGACTTTAATACAAGGTTCCCTGATGTGTCAGTTACTAGACCGTTATACATTGAACCAGGTAAGACTGAAACTTTCACAGCATCATTCAAACCTACAGCAGAGAAAGCTTATACAGATCAAATAGTATTCCAATCGGATGCCAAAGACAATAGAGATAATATCTGTGTTCTTAATGGTTTAGGAATAGCAAGTAATGTATCAGCAAGTGGTGCTAACTGGGGAAGATATCTAATTGATAGACCAGCATTTGGTGTGAGTCCTTATGATGTAGAAGCTACAGTAACTCACAAGGGACTATTAGTACAAAACTTAGGTACTAATCCATTAATCAAGACTAGAGTAGTAAATGTAATATATACTGAAAATCCAACTGGAGCAATAGATTACTTTAGAGCTGGTGGTGAGAACATCATTGACTTTATCAATGCTAATGTAAAGAATAAGTTCCTAAATGCTGGAGATAAAATTGAGGAAGTAGTTCAATATTTACCAAAAGCTAAAGGTGACCATTCTGTAACTATTAAATTGATTTTTGATGAAGAAGTAAATGGAGATACATTAGTAATTAGTTACTTTGGAACTGGTTTGGTACCTAACCTGTCAGTGACAGATGTGACTTATCCAACACCAATGCTGATTGATGATGAAGCTAATTTCCAATCTGGTCAGAATATGGTAATAACTAATACTCAAGATGATTACGGTTATCCTTTGACAGTAAGCAATGTGACTTATAATCCTGCAACGGACGTAAGTACAGACATTTCTAATTTTAATGGTATGCCTTACAGATTAGACAATGCATTAATAACTAACATGGCAAGTACACCTATCCCAGTTGGAGAGAGTGTAACTATACCAGTTGAGTTTGTAGCAAGAAACTTACTAAATCCAGTGACAGCAACAATCATATCCAATGCTGACAATACAGCAGGAACTTATATAGATAAATCAGATTGGACAGGTATTGGTTTCAATATAGGATTGGATGTAACAAAAGACACTTCAAATGTCTGCGTAAAAGCATCAGATCAGTTGACATTGACTATAAGTAATACAAGTGAACTAGACATTGTAATTGACAGACTAAGTTTGCAATTAAACGGTGTAGATATTTCTGATTTGGATGGTGATGGAACAGATGATATTTTTATTACTAGTATAGATAATAATCTAACAATCCCTAAAGATGGTGGTGTAAGAACAGTAAATATATTATTTACGCCTTCAGCAAAAATAGGTATTATTGATCTAGACTTGAATATAGAACATCAATATTCAGACCTATCAATAAGTGGAGCAGATAAATCAATAACAGTATCATCTAATTTCTTTGAGGGGTCAACAAGTTCTAATATAACTGGTGCAACAGCTAGCCCTTCTAGCAATAACTTTGACAAGAAGTTTATGATATCAATTGGAGATGCATTCTTCTATGAGATTTCTACAAATACAGATGTAACAAATGCTGATGTACAGAGAGTAAGTGTAAATCTAAACTACAATAGATTCTTTGTTCAACCAGAGTTTGATTCTACAGATTACTCAAAAATTGAGTTAGGAAGCAATAGTGCAGTAATAGTACCTGGAACATTTAAGAATAATGCACTACCAGGTGGAGTAATGGGTTCTAGGGTTATAAGTTTTGATATTCAGAGTACTGATGGTACTCCAGTATTATCAACACCAAGAACAATCTTGAGATTACCATTCTTAGCCGTATTACCTGCAGATAGTGATAACTTTGACCCTAAGGAAGTACTAGGAACTAAAGGAGAGAACTTAGGTCTATTTGATATGCACCATACAGTCTCAGGAGCAGAATGCTATGCACATACTCAAGATAGTATAGAAGTAGGAATAAGAGAGATATGTACAGGCGATCTAAGATTACTATACATAGGAGATTTGTCAGGTGAAGGCCCAACGGTACAACCTAATCCAATCTCAACAAATGGTGGAACAATAGAGTACTCAGTACCTTTTGACAGACCAGGACAAATAGTGCTATACGATGCAGCAATGAAGCAAGTAGCCGTACTATATGATGGAGTGCTAACGGATCATACTACTTCAAGATTGAAATGGGACAAGAGAAAGCAATGGGAACTATAGTTATTCAGAAATAATTCCCTACTCTTACTTGTAAAATACAAAGGCAGCCTATCGGCTGCCTTTTTTATTTATAGTTTTTTTGTGACAAAATGAGTTTTAGTTTGTTATTACTTTTATATAAAAGAAATTTCTTTTTACTTTGTTGAATAATTGCTAACTTATGTCATTAAAATTATTAAACAAACAATAACTATTTAAAAATAAAGAGGTTCAGAATGAAATCTGCATATACTAAATTAGCACTGGTGCTATTTTTATTACTCAGCTTATCTATACCAAAAGACCTGAAAGCTGGTGTAGATGAGGAAGAATTAAAACAAAAGCTCCCATTGATGATGGGACAAAGTAACGTAGGTAAAGAGTATTGGTTTACGATACCACCATGTTATGAAGAAACTACTGGTAATAATTTTATTAAAATATTAATTGCCTCTCCCAATAAAACTCGAGTTGTAGTAGAAGTGCCAGGTAATGGATTCTACAAAACAAAAGAGACAATTGCTAATGGTGTAATTGAATTTGAAGTAAAGCCTGTTGAAGGGCAAGTAGTCCTACATCAAGCAAGAACAAACTCAACACCTCCCGCAAAAGTTTACAAAGGTGGAGGTATTCACGTAAAATCAGATGATCCCATTGTAGTATATGTTGTAGTTAAATACCATTATACATCTGATGGTTTCTTAGCAATACCAGTTTCAGCTTTTGGAACAAAATATATCAATATGGTCTATCAAGAGCCTAACTTTAAGCTATATTATAGTTATAGTGGCCTTGCATCTCCTTTTACGGGTGTAACAGCTGCTTATGATAATACAAAAGTGAACTTCACAATGGGTGGCGGTCCTAACGGTGACGATGCAGTTGAGTTAGATGGTGGCCGTTTAGTAAGAACTGGAGAAACTGCTAACGTGACGATGATGCGTGGCGATGTATGGTTACTTGGTATTAAAGATGTAGAACAAGATTTATCTGGAAGTATATTCGAAGCGAATAAACCATTTAGTATAGTTTCTGGAGTCCATTGTGCTAACTTTCCTGTTGGGAATTTTTGGTGTGATTATACTGTTGAAATGGAGTTACCAACCTATACTTGGGGTAAACAGTACTATGTGGTACCTATGGCTAAAAGAGGGTTCAATGGTATAATCCGAATCTATGCATCAGAGGATAATACAGATGTATATCGTGATAGTTCTTATATTGGTACTATCAAGAAAGGTGGGGGAGCTACTTGGGGTAAAGGATATTTGGAAACAAGACTTTGGCCTATGTATGTTGATGTAGGGCCAGTACAAGTTCAAAACCCTCCGAAAATAGCTACTATCCACGCTGAAAAGCCGATTCAAGTGATGTACTATAATACGGGTACTGCAGAAGATGGTCAAGGCGGTCAGAGTGATCCATTCCAAATGGTTCAAACACCAATTGAGCAATTCCAAACGGAAATGTATTTTGCTTCACCTAATGCATTAGGTGGTGGGGATGTATTTACAGAGAATTATATTAACCTTGTATTCGAATTACACGACAACTTTATGCCTGAAGATTTGAAGTTTGCAGAATATTCTTCAACTGGTAGAGAGCCACAATGGATACCAATTTCGCAATTATTTGGTGGCGGATACAAAGAATTCAAAGTGCAATATAAAGGAAAGAGATTCGGTACAACCACGATTTCTCTAGGAACAGAAGGCGTATATGGGATCAAATCTGATTCGACTAGATTTGCTTCTTATTCTTATGGTTATGCTCCTTATGAATCATACGGATTCCCAACTTCAGCAGCATTACGTGATTTGACAAAACCTGATACTAATACACCTATTCCTACTTATATCCAAACTTGCGATGGCGATGTATTGAAAGATATGGGTAATGTAACAGATATGCCTAATGACGATGCTATTCGTTCAAATATGGCTGATTTATATCTAGTTAAAGAATTAAGTGAGAATTATCTTTTTGACTGGAGATCTAAAAGTGGTGAGTTTATACCAGGACAACAAAGAACACTTTCTTGGTCGTTGACAGTAATAGATAAAAAGAAATATGCCAAAGCTGTTATTTACTTTACAGATAGAGCAGGTAATGACACGACAATAACTGTAGAACATAAGCCAACTGAGTATGAAGTAACTGGTGATTTGCACTATGGTACTTTGGCTGAAACTGGTGCTCCAGTTATTATGAAAGATACTATAAGAAATCTATCAAAAACAACTCCATTATTTGTTACCAGAGTTGAACTTCAAAACAAGAATCAAGGATTCAGCATAGACTCTTACGAGCCTGCTGGCTGGACACCTCCTATGGCAATTGCTGTAGGTCAAGAAGTTGTAGTCAATGTTAAATTTGATCCTGTTGTTGCCTTAGCTGGTGGTAAAAAGCCTATTTACAAAGATTCACTTGGTGTAGGTTACGGTGATGCAAAATTCGTAGAATGTGGATTTACTTATGAAACACTCCAAGATGCTTACTTAGGAGCTCCTGTAATAGTGGTTGGAGATTGGGACTTTGGTCCTCTTAATATAGCAACTACAGGAACTGTAACAAAAGCAATTCAGATTAAAAATGATGGAGATAATGCACTTCACATAACTGGAATTTCTAGTGATCTAACAGTTCAAGAAT
>PGYR01000044.1 GCA_002839765.1 Ignavibacteriae bacterium HGW-Ignavibacteriae-4 | reverse complement strand
TTACTGAGCTTAGAATTATTTGTATTGTGAACTTTCCAAACTCCATTATTTATCTCGACTAATCCCGAATCTGTACCAAGCCAAATTCTATTTTCAGAGTCAACTTTTATTGCTTCAATCTTCGTACTTGGCAAAGCAGAATTATCAGGTGTAAATAGCGTAAACTGTGCATTTAGTTGAAAAGCGCAGAGTGTAATTAATAGAATTAGTTTTTTCATAATTGGCATCTCCATATACTATATAGACACATGAACAGCAAAAACGTCTCAAGAAAGGTGAAAGTTTTTTTTTGGTTGGCTCGGTTCACGGCTTTAAATATAGTAAAAGGAGTGGATTAATGCAAAAGAGTTTAAAGCTTGACGAGGGTGTCCTCCGCCGTCCCCTAAGTATTGCCGTTGGTTTTAACCGACGGATGATATGTATATCACCAATCCACATTCGACTTTAGTCCCATTATATTGAACTGCTACGGTGTTCCCCTGGACTTTTCTAACGTCTGCGGCGTTATCAGAGTGAAGTAACAATAGAGATTTGAGGTATTGGAGACGTATTCAATACGTCTCTACAAGTCATTTCGTAATTGAATAATCTGCGAAATCGATCAATCCAAATAATCAGTGATTCTGAAAAATAAGAGGCTATACCTCAAAAAAAGAGGGTTGCTTAATCGAATAAGCAACCCTCTAGTATCTATACTAATGCTGACTTTAGTGTGAGCATCCACAAGTGTGTGAGTTTGTAGGATTGTTGAAAACAAAACCGCTACCAGATGGTCCATCTACATAATCCAAAGTTACACCTTGGATGTAGAATAAACTATGGTCATCAGTTACTATACTCAAATTACCTGCATCTAACACGACATCGTTTTCGTTTACTTCTGAGTCAAAACCCAAAGAGTAATTCATTCCAGAGCAACCACCGCTGCTTGTGCTAATTCTTAATTTGAAATCAGCTGGAATTTCATTTTCCACTTTGATTTGCTCTATTATTCCTAACGCATTGTTCGAAATGATAAATTCGTCTTGCTCTTCTGTTCCCGTGATCATTGTTGGTACATTTACAAAGTCAACATTCTCTAGTACTTCAGACATATTATCACCTCCTTAAATTTAATTTAAAAATATTTTCTGTTTTATATTTAGACTAACATTAGTCTAAATTATTATAATTGTAATAACAAACTTAAAAATTATCGTCGTAATCTACAACAACATTGTTTGTTAGTGCGTGAGATGTACAAGTCAAGACAAATCCATCTTCTATTTCTTCTTCAGAAAGAGCGTCATCTGCTTCCATCTCAACTTTCCCACCTTTTAGCTTAGCTCTACAAGTAGAACATGCACCAATCTGGCAACTGAATGGCGGATCTATACCTGCCTTTATACCAGCTACTAATATAGTGTCACCATCGGCTATATCGATCTCGTGCTCTTCTCCGTAGAGAATCACTTTTACTTTTTCTACTTTCTCATCTGGAGCATGAGTATCGTGGTGTTTTACCACTTCTGTCCCATCGTTTTCCGCTACAGTGAAAGATTCTTTGTGAATTTTCTTTTTATCAATGTTCAATTCTAGTAGAGCCGCTTCTATCTCTTTCATCATACCGCCAGGGCCGCACATGAAATACTCTGAATTTGCAATTATAGTAGGGTCAAGCAGTTTTACTATACCCAAGCAGCGTTGCTTATCTATTCGTCCTTCTGTGTACTCTACCCCATTTTTTATGGGTTTGCTTAGCTGATGTATAACAGTAAGTCTATCTACGAATTTTTCTTTCAAATCTATCAATGCATCTCTGAAGATAATAGTCTCTTCGTTAGAGTTAGCATAAACAAGTATTACCTTGCTTTGCTTTTCGGTGAACAACACAGATTTCAAAATCGATATGATAGGAGTGATACCACTTCCACCAGCGAAAAGAATATAAGTTTTTTTATTATTATCATCTAGGTCAATTGTGAAATTACCCAAAGGTGGCATGACGTCTATAGTATCACCGACTTTCAGTCGGCTATTGATATATGGAGAAACCTCTCCCCCTGTTACTTTCTTAACAGTAACTGCTAAGTAATCATCAGCAACTGGGCTAGTACATATTGAGTAAGCACGTCTTTCATCTTTCCCATCAAAATAAAATCGAAGAGTTAGGTATTGACCATGCTTATATTTAAATTCATCTTTTAGATTTGAAGGGATTTCAAACGAAATCGTCGTTGCATCTTCCGTTTCCCTTACTATATTGCTAACGTTCAGCTTGTGAAATTGTATTGCCATTAAGCTACTAATATTTATTGATAATTATAAAAATCCAAGTTCTAACTTCGCTTCGTCACTCATCATCGACATATCCCAAGGAGGGTCGAAGGTCAAAATTGCCTTCACATCGACCACTTCCTCTAGCTCCATAATCTTCATTTCCACATCGCGAGGAATAGAATCGGCTACAGGGCAATTCGGCGCTGTTAACGTCATGATGACTACAACTTCACGGTTTTCGGCTACGGTAATGTCATATATCAACCCAAGCTCAACAATATTGACTGGTATTTCTGGGTCGAAGACTTCTTTAAGCTTTTCATAAGCTTTTTCTTCTAATTCTTCTAAAACGTCTTTAGTTACAGTTTCCATAATGCAATTTACAAATAAATAATTAAATTAATTCCAATTTGGATAACGAACGAGTTCATCGGCTGTTGTGCAAATAGGACTAAAATAGGCTACTTTTTTTCATTTTCCTGCTAAAGCAATAGCATAATACTTCATTTGCTTTATCATAGAGAGTAATCCATTGGAACGAGTTGGCGACAAATGCTCTTTCAGCCCAATCTTATCTACGAAGTATAGTTCCTCTCTAGCAACAGTTTCTGGCTTTTCACCATTAACTACTCTTATTAGCAGAGCAATAATACCCTTAGTTATTATGGCATCACTATCCGCTTTGAATTTCATATTACCGTCAGCGTCAGATTCCGCCACCAACCAAACACGAGATTGGCAACCACGTATTAGGTTCTCTTCCCTCTTATCTCGTTCTTCTATTAGCTCTAACTCTTTGCCTAGATCAATAATATAAGCGTACTTATCCATCCAATCTTCGAAGAATGAAAACTCGGAAATTATTTCGTCTTGTTTTTCTTTGATATCCATACTACAAAATTATCATTTGTGATTACAAACTAAAAATTTGAGGGAAATAAAATGGGAAAGGGATGAAATATAAAGTGGGTTTTGGGATAATTCTCGATATACATTGTAACCAGTTTATTCGGTTCGGAACGAATCGCAATGAAGAGAGACCTATATTTCATCTATCAGCCCAAACTCGTCTTCTTAGGTTGTCCACCTCTGCCTGCGGAGGACATTACCGTCATCCTTAACCTCAAAACCCGTCACTCAGAGGACACATAGTGTCCGAAGAGTCCAGGTGAACTCAAGTAGCAGTTCAATCTTAGTAGCAAGAATAATTGGTTTCAGTTATAAACTGCGTAGTAGTTGAATAACCAATTTATCATCCCTTACCGTAGATTAACCCAATTGGCTAATTATCATAACTAATATCAAAATCCCAATATAAAACCCAAAACCATATAATGTGAATTTAGAGAGTTCCTTAGCTTTCCGAGTATAACCATCAGCTTTTAGAGCACCAGAAAGTAATAGTGGTAATAGACCAGGGAATATAAATGTTAAAGCTTTCCATCCATCACCCAGTTCCATATTCGCTCTATCTATTCTAGCTTGTTTATGAGCCTCATTCTTTTCTTCTGCTTTGAATATTTGTTCAGTACTCAAATTGCGAGTTGCTAATTCTTTCTCTGCTGCTTCTACAGCTTCTTGCTCATAGTCGCCTCGTAGCTCGTTTACAATTTTGAGCAATTCAGAGTCAGAATTATTCGCCATTATTTTTTCAAATCTATTCATTATTATAAATCCTTAAATTCTGTAAATTCTGATGGTTGTTGAGCGCGAAGTACTCGGCTCCGACAATGTATTCTTTCAACTCCGTTAGGAGTTGAATATGAGTAATTTTTAATCTCGTTCAGGATACTTTATTACACTAATGGGTTCTTTTGTCAAATTTATCTGCAAAATCAAATCAGAAGCGGATCTACCGTTAAATACCATTATCATTTTAATTTCATTTTGTCTAACTAAAGCTAGATCTACTTCACTAAAGATATCTATGCTTTCATCTTTATCAAAATATATAAATATCATTGCACTGTCACTATACTCTAAAGAAATGCCACTAACTACATCTTGATCACCCGTATAAATATAATCTAGTTCTTTTTGTACAATTAAATCTATCAATTCTTCTACATTTTTACCCTTTAAACTTGTATAGTCAAAAGTAATTAAGTTAGATTCTAAATCAAGTTTCTCAGATTCTTTATTCTCGCAACCGAATAGCAAAAATAATATAAGGATATTTAAAAATGCTATTTTTTTCATAAATATTATATCTAGAAACTAATACTATCTCTTTTGCAATACCAAAATGGGTCACAACCACTTATTTCACAACCACCTGATTTGAAAGTCCTTAAGTCTTCTTTCTGATTCTTGTCATTTCTTTTTTCGTATTCTTCTTTTGTTATAACAAGGTAACCATATTCTATAGGTATAACTTTATCTATCTTCTTGCATACTGGGCATAATGAGTCTGCTTTACTATATTGGCAGTAAGAATCATAATTAATTATTAAATCTGTTATTTTATCGTCTGAAACATGAATATCTTTTAGTGTGGAATCATCATACCAGTTGAAACTAATATTCAAATAATTTAGACCTGAATCTATATTTTGAATTTCAAAATTACCACTAGAGTCAGTATAGACACTTTTTGTTGAATATTTTGTCCTGATCGATGCACCAACAACAGGTGATTCAGTGTTTACATCAAATACTTTACCCTTAATTGTCCCAGTAGACAATTCCTGTATACTTATGATTAGCAGAAGTAATACTGGAATAACCAATTTAGTGTTTATGTAACTAATAAATTTCATAGTTCATTCTGCTAATCCTTAAATCCTGTGAATTCTGATTCAGACAAAGTCGTAATTAATAATTAACACCCCGTCAGCTAAAGCTGCCACCCCTCTTTCGCTAGCTTAAAGAGGGGAATTCCTTGCTAAATACTCTTACCTACTCAGAATACCTAAGTTCTTCGGGATAGAAGATACGATCGAGTAAGCTGAAGCTTAGACCTATGTAATAGCCATCGAAGCTAGTGGCATCGCCTAGGAAATCAAGAGTTTGGCTACCAATACCACCTAGTGTATTTCCTGATATATAACCACCGACTATACCCATATTGAATCTATCAGAGAATCGTAATCGGAGTTTAGCCCCTATGTTGAAATAACTAGAAGGATAATAGCCATATTCGACGAATGGGTCTATACTAAGTTCATCTTTGAGCAGTTGGTGCCAATAGCCCACCCTAAGAGGTAGAACACCTATTCCATTACCATTCAGCCCCATTATATATAAAGATAGCAATGAAGTACCAGCATATAGGTTATAGTTACCATTTATAGGTATTGCTACTTCCGCATTAGCCACTCTCATGAAATACCCTTTGATAATCGAGGTGGACGAGTCGTTAGAATTATTGCCGAAAGCGGAATATTCTGAATTTGTATTCACAAAAGTCATTTCTGCTAATCCTATTTTCCAAGATGAATGTTCGTGGTCTTTCCATTCCGTATATAATTCAGGTACTACATTGACGAAATCGAGTACAGATACACTTAACCCTGCATAAGGGATGGTATTGAAAACACCCTCATCAGCAAAATCATTTCCAGCTATCAATACAGAACTCTTGGAATTGTAACCTGCCGCAAAACCAACATAAGCCCTTAGGTTTACACCTCCAATGGAGCCAACATCTATAGAACCAGAGACATTAGCATATTGCGAAGGAAAAAAGCCCATACCTACTGCTATAGTTGCTGAAACATAAGGTATATCATCTCTGAAGTAATATCTCTTTCTAAGGTATGGAGTGATAAAACCCATTAATCCAGTTTCTACTCTGGCATCGGGGATTATCGCTTCTACCCCATGAATTCCCCATGTCCAATTTTCAGCATCACGGAACCAACGTAATCTATTCTCATATATTCCTAACCTATATATACCACCCGTGAAAATACTCCCACCATTGGCACCTCTTGCATTCTCATCCAATAAACTAGGGTCTGGATAAACTCCAAATATACCTGAATTTAATGAGAAATCTGTACTACCGCCTATTAACCCCATACCTTCGAATAGACCTAATCTAATAAAGTCTGGATAATATCTGTTGACAACACTGTCTCTTTGAGTTATCTCTCTTTCTCGGAGTATCTCTTTAGTTGAAGGGTGTACTACACCTCTATCTACATTACCGGGTGCATTTTTGATAAAGTGCTTAACTGTAGTGTCCTTCTCGGTGATTGTATATAGGTCTTCTTCCTCTCTTGTAGTTACAATAGTACAAGATTGGAGCAAAGAGAAAAGCAAAATTATATAT
Organism: Ignavibacteriae bacterium HGW-Ignavibacteriae-4; assembly: GCA_002839765.1. Taxonomy (GTDB): domain Bacteria; phylum Bacteroidota; class Ignavibacteria; order Kapaibacteriales; family UBA2268; genus PGYR01. The sequence goes on along the minus strand of PGYR01000044.1, from coordinate 17,999 downwards.
AGTATTAGTTTATTCATTTATTACTCGATTTCTATATTCAATGTTATCACGTCATTTAATTTCGCCACTAATTTATCACCACTAATGACTGGTCCTACCCCTTGTGGGGTACCTGTGAATATACAATCGCCAATACGTAATCTAAATACATGGGAAATGTAAGAGATAAGCTGAGCAACTGATCTTTGCATATCTGAGCTATCTCCTGATTGAACTAGATTGTCATTAACATATAGCTCGATATGGCAATTATTTATATCTTCAATTTTATTCAAAGGAACTATGTTAGAGACAGGAGCAGATGAGTAAAAGCTCTTAGCAGTAGCCCAAGGCATACCGCTTTCTTTAGCCTTCGCTTGTACGTCACGCAAAGTGAAATCTAACCCTACACCGTATCCAGAGACATAATCCATCGCCTCGCTTTCGGATACATTATTGCAATCCTTTCCAATAACTACCACTAACTCTACTTCGTGGTGCATATTATTAGAGTATGAAGGGATTGATACTTTACTGCCAGTCATAGCGTGTGCAGTAGCTGGTTTTATGAAAACCACTGGCTCTGTAGGCAGCTCGCCACCCATTTCCTTGGCATGTTCAGCATAGTTACGACCAATACAGTATATAACTCCAACTGGTATTATCGTTCCATCGGTATGTATAAATTGCTCTGACATTTTTCTGCTATTTTTATTTATTAATTATATCTAAATATTGACTTACTTCTCTTTGTAGTTTAGAAAGTGAGTCAAGTTCTTTTCTTGTTTTATAGCCAAATGAAGTTTGTTTGTAAGGTAGTTTTTGATCTGTGTATATACTATTCATAATCATACCCCACACTGGACCAGCTAATCTACCACCCTGGCCATCATTCCCAATAGCATTGAAGTTAATACGGTGGTCATCAAACCCAACCCATATACCACAGATAAGCTGCGGAGTATAACCTATGAACCAAGCATCCGAATTGTCATTAGTAGTACCAGTCTTACCAGCAGCTTCTATTCTAGAGAAATATGATCTAATCCTAGCAGCAGTACCTCGGTTAACAACGTCTTGCAACATAATAGTCATTTCGTGTGCTATATCTTTGTCTATTACATCATATATTTTATTTGTTCTTTTCTTTCTGAATATCAGATTACCATTTCTGTCTTCTATTCTATTCACATAATAAGGTTCTACTCTATATCCATCATTAGCAAATATAGAAAATGCTGATATTAATTCTAGTGGTACTACATCGCCACCAGCACCTAGTGCCAGAGCTGGTACCGCATCTATTGGAGTGGTAATACCTGCTTTTCTCATAAGTTCTTTTACTTCACTTGGAGAAGTATTCTGAGTTATTAATCTTGCAGCAACAGAGTTTACTGACATTCTCAGCCCATTCGCCAAAGTCATTTTATAACTAGAGTCTGGGCAATCATTAGTCCCTGAGCGAGGCGCCCATACTTGCTTTGTATCTGGATCCACATATACAAAAGGGCCACAACCAATTGAATCAGTAGGAGACAATCCATTTTTCAAAGACATAGCATAAACAAACGGTTTCAAAGATGAACCGGGTTGCCTTTGTATCTGGGTTATATGATTGAGTGAGTGCTTAGAGTGGCTATTTTCTTTCATAAACTGGGGTGAAGCACCAACCATAGACAATATAGCACCCGAAGAAGGGTCAATCACAACAACACCTATCTGGATTGTAGTCTTCTCGTTTTTAACTGAGTCTATAAACCGACTATTCTTTTTTAATTTGTTCGCAACTGCTTCTTTCTCACTTTTAGGGGCTGATCGATACTCAGGACTTTTTCTAATCGCTTCAGAGATTATATCCGCCTCTAGTTGTTTGTTGCGATTCCAATTCCATTTCGCATCGAACATTTTTTGATATTCGGTGATGTGCTTATTTACTGCATCATTAGTATATTCTTGTATCTTTTCGTTTAGAGTCGTGTATATTATTAGCCCATCTTTGTACAAATCATAATCTTTATCCTTCAAGAAAGGTGAATAATTCTGGCGAATTGATTCGACAAAGTGAGGTGCAAGCATTGATTCCGTAACAGAGCCAGCATTTCCCTCTCGTACTTCGATTGGTGTTTCTAGAGCTGTTTCATATTCTGAATAGGATATCTTCTCCTCTGAAAGCATCATAGAGAGAACTAGATTTCTTCTTCTCAAGGCACGGTTATAATCTGTTCTAGCATCATATCGTGAAGGAGCTTTGAGCAGACCAATTAGATATGCAGACTCGGCAATAGTTAAATCCTTAGCATCTTTATCAAAAAGAGTCCGAGCAGCAACACTAATACCATACGAGCCACGCCCAAAATTAACAGTATTGAGATACATTTCTAATATTTCGTCTTTTGTATAAGTATCTTCTATTTTAACTGTAACTGCAGCTTCTCGTATTTTCCGTTCCATATTTCTAGATAAATCTAAGAATAAATTTCTTGCTAATTGCTGAGTTATAGTAGAAGCACCCTCAGTTCTGCTGAATGGATTAATCACCTTTTTAAGTACTGCTTTCATCAATCTATCTAGATTAATACCCCAGTGAGAATAAAACTTTCTGTCTTCCGTAGATATAAGAGCATCGATAGCTGATTGAGGCATTTGATCCAATCGCAGATTAACTCTACGCTGCATATAGAAATGATCTATAGTCTCGTCGTCGCTACTCATTATCTGACTAGCGTACATCTGCTCTGGGTTCTCTAGCTGTTGCAGAGATGGTAATCCTGTAGATATAACAGAATAGAAATAAATAGTGAGACCTATTGCTACTGCAAGAGTAATCGAGACTAATAATATAAGGAAGTTTCTTGGTGTCATTTTGTAAATATCTTCTCTAAGGTGACTCTACGAAGTCGTTTATGGTATTGTTCTTCTAATTCGTTGTCAAATTTAACTAATTTTTCGGTTTCACCTTTACTTTTAGCATTTAGGAGATAAATTGGAATACCTCGCTGAACTAATTGTGAGACTACGAATTCCGCTCTTTTTAGTGCTAATTGTTTATTGTAGCTATTGCTTGCCACAGGGTCAGTGTGCCCAGTTACTATTACTTTTGAAAGTAAAGATTGCGATTTTTTTATATCCTCTGCCAAATTATCTATTGCTTCTTGCCAAGTAGTATTCTCTTGATTTCCCAAACTGTCTAATATATATTCGTAAGGTTTTTCAGATTGATTATACTTGAAATTAATTCTTACAGTCTTAACTACGTCAAATACTAAGTCCCGTTTGAAAGTATTATTAGTATCATTTTTATCTACAAATACTTTATACGAATCGTTGAATAGTGTGTCATTCTTAACTTCTACATTGTACTCATGCCCTTTTGCCAATCGGAATTTATACTTGCCTTCGATATCTGTCTTAGTCGATTGATGAGGTGTTTGTTCTTTATCTCTTTTAACTGTTACGTCAATATTTTCTATTGGTTCATTAGTTCTATTATCTTTTACTACTCCTTCCAAATTGAAAGTTGGATTAATAACGACAGTATCTTCTTTTACAACGAAATCAATTTTGTCTTCGGGCTTTTCTTCTGGTTCAAACTCTATGCTATCTTTACCTTCTTTGAATATTTTTTGAAGTAAATATATGTCAAAGTCACCATCTTGGTCAGAGCTATAATAGAAATAGTTATCTGAATAGTTAGGGAAACTTGGTGAAAATTCATCATATTTCGTATTTACAGGTGCTCCCATATTAATTGGTGCCTTAGAGAATTCAACATCTTTACCGATTGTTGTATATCCAATATGAAATATGTCATAGCCTCCAACATTATCTCTTCCTGTAGAACTAAAGTATAGCTTATTAGCCACTGGAGAAACAAATGGTGTAATATCATCACATGGAGTGTTTACATTTGCACCACAGTTGATTGGCTCACTCCAACCATTTCCTTCTTTACTCATGTACCATATATCTACACCTCCGTATCCACCAGCTCTATCGGAGGCAAAGAAAAGAATATTATTCTTGCTATCATAAGCTGGGTGCGATTCCCAAATTAAATGTGGTGAATTAGATACTAATGAAGTCTGTAATTCAGTTATACTTTCTGATTTCGAATTATAAATTCTAGATTGACCTATAGTAGCAGCAATTTCTTGCAATTGCAGTCCACCACTTCTTTCAGTATCATACTTTGCATTACTTAACTGAGTGGATGAGACAATCAATTCATTTGGAGAAATATACACAGGAAAGCCGAAATCCCCTTCATAGCTATCAAACAGCTCATCCCCGACTGAAAACTTATCACTTGATTTAGTACCGGTTAATTGGTCAAAGCCCTGATTAATATTAAATATTCTTTGTTTGTCATCTTTTGATATAGTTACGAAAGTAGCTTTTTGTTTTTTACCTATAGAGTAAACTACATCGTTCAGGTAAATGCCGTATTCTTGCTTTGGAGTATTTAGACCTTCTACTTGCTTTATCTGATAATAGTAATTCTTACCATTATTATAGAATGATGTATCTAGCGCTTTACCCATCCATTCTGTGGGTAAGCATTGCGGAGGTATCACTTCACAATCAATAGATTTATTTTTATTGAAAGGTGGGCGACAAGACACCATCAAAATAGAAAAGAGTATTATGTAAATTACTTTCATCAACTAATCTACGAAAGAAGTAGGTAAATTAATAGCTTTGATTAATCTTTTTGTGTAATCTGTATATGACAATTCAATCGCACCCAGCTGCTTAGTGAATGGGTTGATGTACTGTGAATCTAGTAGTAGATAATTTCTTTCCTTCAACCTTTCTATAAGATAAAAAAATGCACCTTTACTTGCATCAGTAACTGTATTGAACATAGATTCACCAAAGAAGGCACCACCAATGGCAACACCATAGAGTCCACCTACTAGCACGTCATCCTCGAATGTCTCGACTGAGTGAGCCATACCCAAATAGTACAACTGCATATAAGTCTCAATTATTTCATCTGAAATCCAAGTATCATCTCGCTCTGCGCATTTTTCCATCACTGTTCTGAAGCAAGTATCCACTCTATATTCGAACTCATACTTTTTTTCGGAACGTCTAAGTGATTTTGGCTTTTTGGGACTCTCAAGCGGTATCACTGCTCTTGGGTCGGGGCAATGCCAATAGATATCGCCTTCCTTGTGATCAGCCATAGGGAAATACCCTTGCTTGTAGGCTTGGATAAGTACTTCTGGCTTTATAATACGATTTGTATTGTTATGCTGATTAGTCATTGTATAATATTAACCAATAAAAAACTTTATTGCTTACTATCCTTTCTTTTTGCAGAATTTCTCATTTCTCAAAATTACATATTTTCTAGCAGAAACCGTAATGAAAACTTTTTTAGTTACAAATTCTACCTCTTGCAACCATACCTCAATACACCTGATAGTGGCTCTCTTCGAGGTATTAGAATTTTGAAAAATAAGTCGTTTGGAAAGGCGAAAATATTTTTTGGCACAAGCATTGTAAAAGACATAGTAGGAAGAAAGATTTTAGGAAGAAAATATTCACATGGAGGTGAATATGCCTTTTTCGGTGGGCAATAGTGCAAGGATTAGCAGTAATACACCGGCAGCAAGTCATCTAAAGGCGTTGAGAGATTCGACATTGGAGCTAAACAAGCACCAGTTGAATTTATCAACGGGGAAGCAGATTAATAATGCTTCGGATGATATAGCCAATTACCCGACCTCCAGAATATTGCAATCCCGAAATAGTACTTTACAGTCTGCATTTCAGGCGGTAGCCGATGCTGGCAATGTTGTCAATATTATACTAGAATCACTAGACAATATAGCCGATTTGATTACTGAGATAAAGGATTCGACTGCTCAAGCAGCAAGTGGAATACAAGGAACAGACGAAAAAATTGCTCTTTCAAAAGCGGCTTACAGATTAGCTTCGCAAATACAGACTATCGTAGATAGCACTGTATTCGGAGGAAGAAGTCTTATAGATGGAACCTTCTCTGCTAATTTTGTTATTTCAGTCAATGCATCGAATAGTTTACAAACCCTATCAGTAGATATGGGTACGGCAAACCCCAATTTCAATACGGAATCTGGTTTCTTCGATGTGAATGCGATGGGAATAGCGAACTTTGCGGGAGTCTTAGGATTAGACTTACGTGAGCTAAACTTAACCGACACTAATGATCTTGGGATATTTTCAGATGACAACATAGCTACTACAATGGCGAGTTTGTCAGAAGCTCTGGACAATATCACTAATACAGCTGCTTACGTAGGTGGATTTAGCAAGAGATTAGATTCGCAGTCAGAATTTCTGACAGAGCAGATAACGGGATATAAAGATACAATCAGCAGAATAGAAGACGCTGATGTGGCAAGAGAGCAATTGGAGATTGTCAAAAGGCAATTTATGCAACAAACTGCAATGCAATCGCTATCACAAGCCAATGTATCACCACAATCGTATTTACGATTGTTAGAATAAGAAAATTTGTTCGACATAATTAATAATATTTTCACTAATATATAAGAGGTTAATATGCCTTTTGCATCTAGTGAGAGCGCCAGAATAGTTACGAATATACCTGCTGAGAATGCTTATAATTCTTTGAAAAAGTCAGGTTTAGAGATTTCTTTAAGGCAACTAAGACTCTCGACAGGTAAACGGATTAACAACGCATCGGATGACGTTGCGGCTTACATCACATCAAGAGCTTTACAGGCAAGGAACGGTGCCCTAAAAGCTTCATTGAAAGTGGTTGGCGATGCCAAAAACATCACTAATATAACTATGGATTCACTTGATAATATCGGTGAATTGATAACTCTTATTAAGGATAGTACTTCAGGAGCAGCATCAGGAGCGATGGGAACGGATGAGAAAATCGCACTTGCTAAAGCAGCTTGGAGAATGGCACAACAGATACAAACTGTTGTTGATTCAACGGTATTTGGTGGCAGACAGCTATTGGACGGTACTTACAGCGTTAATTTCTATATTGCAACTAACGCAAGCAATGACCTTCTTTCGATGGCAGTCAATCTATCAACTAGTAACCCTGAATTCAACGTAGATGGTAATAACTTCGACTTGAATTCACTTACTACAACTGGTTTTGCTGGTATCACAGGTCTAGATTTAGCTAGCTTGAATACAGTAAATAGTGCGGATTTAGGAATCTTCGCTGATTCAGTTATCAATGTCACTTTGACATCACTTACTGAAGCATTGAACAATATTAGTAAAACTGCGGCTTTTGTCGGTGGTCTTGCCAATAGATTAGATTCTCAAAGTTCGTTGATAGAAGAACAGGTAACCAACTACAATGCAGCAATCTCTCGTCTTGAGGACGCAGATGTAGCTATGGAACAATTGTCTCTGATCAAGGCACAATTCTTACAGCAAACATCTCTGACTTCGCTTTCACAAGCGAACCAGAATCCACAAGCATTCTTGCAACTATTGCAACAATAAGAGACCAAGCATTAACTATAATTAAAAAACCGATTTCCTTCATTGGAAGTCGGTTTTTTTGTATTTTTTCTTAATTTTTAATTTAGTAAATTACAATCATTAAAATAAAATATAAATATCTTTAAAATCGGAGGAATATATGAAAAAGCTTTATTTAATTATTTTGATTGGTATATCTTTCACCTCTTCTATTAATTTAATCTCAGCTGAATGGGAATGGATAAAAAAGGATAATCAAGATAATATTATTAGTACAACTACTGAATTCAAAATATTAAATGGTGAAAAGTGGTTGTCCACTCCAACAAATATGTACAAATATGAAAATGGATTGTTTGTATCTAAAGATGCCACCCCTGTTGTAGAAGAGCTTTTCTTTTGTGGACTCAGAAGCTTAACATTAGATAGACGTGGAAATCTAATTGGTAGGAATAATAATGGTATTGCATGGTATGACGGCGAAGATTGGACAGTTCTAGGGGCAAATGATATTAATTATATACAGTTCAATCGAGGGATTTCTCTAACACCAAATGATACTTTAGTATTGACATTAATTTCAAGAGAAATGGTAAAATTTGTATGGGACATAGCAAATGAGAAATACACACAATTACCAAACGAGAAATTAATTATGCCAAATGAAGAAACACAAATTGGAACTGGTGGTGCATTAATTTTAGCAGTTAATGAGACTCATAAGGCACTTTTTAGCACAAACTCAAAATTGAACTTATTAGAATTTAGCTCTGGTCAAGTTAAAAATATAAATGACAGATTGCAATTCGATACTTCCAATATTAAAGAATTCTATGGGTTTTTCGATTCAGGATTAAGCTACTATTTTAATTATGTAAATAAGGATTCATCTGCATCATTATTGGTTATGAGCAAAGATCTTTTATATCCTGCATTTCATTTAACTTTTAGAAATCCTGATTGGGATATTACACAAATTACTTCCGTTGTTGATTATAATAATGAAGGATTATTCTATGCGCTTGGGGATAAACTCTATTTCACAAATTTATCAGACACTATTCTTATTCCAAGACCTAAAATATTAGGAGATGATATAGATAATATGTGGTATATAACTACAATGGATATAGATGAGAATGATACTTTATGGGTGGGTACATTAAGTTCTGGAGTGTTTAAAATTTATGTACCTAATCTATTTAGTACCTCTTCTGTCGAATCAGAAATATCAAATCTCAACATCTATCCCAATCCTGCTAAAGATGAGATAAATATAAGCTATGATAAAACTATTAATTCTATCGAAATATTAGATTTGAATGGTAAAAGTGTTTTGAATAATAAAAACCTTACACCTAAAAAAGAACAGAATATAAAAATGGATTTTCTGCAATCAGGATCATACTTCATTAGGATTAATGATAATGTATATAAGCGATTTTTGAAAGAATAATATACAACTAGCATCAACTATAATTAAAAAACCGATTTCCTTTATTGGAAGTCGGTTTTTTTGTTTCTAAATGGTTAAATTAAGGTATTAGTTATAACCACAAACCACAAAACAATGAAAATATCAATCCTACTATTTATCTTTTCGCTTTCGCATCTTTCAGCTCAGACTACCAAATCAATAATGGCAGAAGTTCAACTAGATTCGCTTGTATCTTCAGTTGAAGAGTTAACAGGTGAAAAACCATCCGACAACTTTGGTACTATACCAAATAGAAACACATCTAGTGGTAGGACTTCAGCATTTATGTATTTGGAGCAAAGATTAAAAGATTATGGAATAGAATCAAAGATTGATAATTACAGAACAGTTGGTTATAATGTTGTAGGGACACAGAAAGGAACTAAATATCCTGATTCATTATTCATTATTTGTGCTCATTATGACTCGGTTGATGATTTTTGTGCTGATGACAATGCTAGTGGTACTTCGGCTGTACTAGAAGCAGCAAGGGTATTATCGCAATACAAATTTGATTACACTATAGTTTATGCCCTATGGGATGAGGAAGAAGGTGGACTTATAGGTAGTTCTAATTATGCTAGAGCAGCAAATCGGAATGGTGATAAAATAGCGGGTGTATTGAACATGGATATGATTGGCTATGACGGCAATGGCGATTTCCTGTTCGAAGTTCATATAGGTAATACTCCTAAGAATGATAGAATGGCTAATAAAGTAGCTGAAGTATTAGACAAGAGTAATTTCAAATTGGAACAATCAGTACAAATACCCGGTACTAATAGAAGCGATCATGCTTCATTTTGGGCATACAACTACCCTGCTATTTTGGTCACAGAAGGTTTTTTTAATGATGATTTCAACCCTGCTTATCACAGTTCAGATGATAAATTATCGCTTATGAGATTAGAATATTACCATCAGATTAGTCAGCTAGTAATTGGCACAATGTCAGAATTAGCTGTTCTCAGTAATCCTACATCAGTGGAAAGTTCATTTGATATTACTTTTGATGTTTATCCAAACCCTACTACTGACATCATATATTTGAAGAAAAAAGCTAATATTGAAATAAATGACATTTCTATTTATAATATGACTGGTAGTGCCCAATTAACAACACTTCCTTCTATAAATATTACTAAAGTGGATGTCGCTAATTTACCTAGTGGATTCTATTTACTAATAGTAAATACAGAAGATAAACTTTATTCAAAAACATTTATTAAACTATAAATATTTTATTTTACTTAGTAATCCCAGCACAATCGTGTTAAAAATAAATAATACATGAAATCCGTGAATCTGATTAAATAAAAAATCTACTTACTTCTTAGCCGTCCTTTCGGCTAAATATTGTTCTTACAAGAAATTATTTTAGTTTTGTAAGTTCTAACTGGATGTTAGTGGAAAAAGTATTTCTATTAACTAACTGAAAGTATATTATTACACATAAAACATATAAGGATACAGATGAAAATATCTGAAAATGGCGATACTATCAAAGTACATTATACAGGCAAATTAAAAAGTGGCGATATCTTCGATTCTTCGGAAGGAAGAGACCCATTGGAATTTCAACTCGGCTCTGGCATGGTAATCGAAGGATTCAATGACGGCTTATTAGGTCTTAAAGAAGGTGAAAAGAAAACTATCGAGATTCCTGTTGACAAAGCTTACGGACCTAAGAACGAAGACTACATTGTCGAAATAGCAAAAGATAAATTAGACAATAGCGATGAATTCGAAGTTGGTATGCAAGTTTCTTTCTCTAACCAAGAGCAAGGTGGACAACCGATACCTGTTGAAGTAATTGCAGTAACAGAAGACACCGTTACATTCGATGCTAACTCTCCACTAGCGGGTGAAGATTTGATTTTCGAAGTTGAAATGATTGGCATATTAAAGGCATAATATAAATGAAAAAAATAGTTTTATTAATAGCTATTTTCACTCTTATGATGGCTTGTCAAGAGAAGAAGAGTTTCGATGATCTCCAAACTTATTCTAAAGAAGGCAAGCCACATTTTATAGTGATGAACGCAGCTGGTTCTATTGAGAAATTCCAATATGATAATGAGTCCAATGGATTCAAAGTCAAAACAACTAATGGAGTCAACGAAAGTATTAGTTTTTTGCCATACCCAGCAAACTACGGTTTCTTCCCTTCTACTCATGCCGATGGTGAAGATAAAGGTGAACTGCTTTATGGTTTCCTAATAGCTCCAGAACTATCTATCCAAACTATGGTAGATGTTAAGCCATTGGGTGCTGTGACGATGCTTAAAGATGGTAAAGAAGTACAACTTGTACTTTGTATTCCAGATGATAAGTTGCTTCGTATTGATATGGAAGAAACTAATGAACTTCACGTAGATATGAAAACTATATTCGGTTTGTGGTTGACAAACGCTTATGAAGTAGATAGCATTATCAGCTGGCACGACGCAAACTACGCTAGTGAGCTAATCAAAACTCGGTCTAACCGCTAATGACGAAAATCGAAATAAAATACTTGTATAAGTATTTGGCTATGATGATAGTGCCTGCGAGCATTGTTTTCTATTTGGTTGAATTATTATTCAATTTTCTTTTCAATGAGTCTAACTCTTCTAGTCTGCGCGAGCTAATCACTAAGACAATGACTCTGATAATAATAATCAGTATGGTCAGACTTTTCCGCAAAGAAAACGAGAAGTATTACAGCGAAGAACATTTGGTATCAGGTATTTACTTGACCTTCAATTCGGTCGTGTTCATGTTCCTAATCTTTTGTACTTACTACGGGATAGACATTGCTTTCAATCTATATGAAGGAAAGCCCTTGCTAGAGTTCCACAATCTGGGTAGTCTAGCATTCAACTTCGTGCTAATTTCAATATTCACTATCGTCAATCTAACAAAGAATATAAAGCTCCTCAAATAGCTTATTCGCTACTCATATACCAACCAACTAAGTCGATAAATTGCTCTCTTTGGTCGATGAATACGCTATGAGAAGCGTCTTTTACAATTGAGAAATTATCTTCGCCCATTAGCGATTTGAATTCATTATATTGTGCATCATCGAAAAGACCATCGTCAGCACCAAAGATTCCGAAGATCTTATTTTTTGCGGCTAATTTCTTTATCTCATCCGACATATCCATCATTGTATATTTCTCGTTAGTAAAGAAACCAGAGACTGGCTCCCGAGTCATATCCGACATATATTTGGCTTCTGGCAATTTCGATAATACTTGGTATAATTCCTTAGATTCTGGACTTTGGTTTTTAGGTTGGTAAAGCCCACATTGCATAGCATTCATAAAGCAATATGAACTATACTCTATAGTAGTTGTATCCATTTTCTCTAGCATAAGTATATATTGAAGATTAGGAGATTTTTCGGTAGTATATTTCTCTTTACATCTTTTTATAATCGTTTTGAATGATTTTTGATATGAAAGTGGCGAATCCACCATAATAAATTTATTAACTTTCTCAGGGTACTTCATAGCATATTGTAGCCCCAATGTACCGCCCCAACTATGCCCCAATATACTTGTTTTCTTAACACCGTATTTGCTAAGAAGAGTATTTATATCAGCAAAGGCCTCTTCGAAAGTGTATTTAGAGTCTGCCACATCCTTTGATCTACCACCACCTCTTTGGTCATATACTATAACGTAGTACCCTTCATCTGCTAATTTCTGAGCAGTAGATAGTTCGAAAGAAACTGAGTTGTACCCAGGCCCACCATGCATGAATAGCAAAGCAGGTTTTGTCTTGTCGCCGTAAGCTTTGGAATAGATTTCTTGAGCATTAGCCGCAGTAGAGAATAGAGTGAATGCAATAGCAATGATTAATAGAATAGTTTTTTTCATTTATTGTCTGTTTTTTGGTAAAGTATAAGTCTCAATATATAAAAATTAATGTAAAATCATTTTTATGTTTTGAAATCATTACCATCTAATACGTATTTTTTTACATTTTGATAAAAAGACCATTCACCTGGGATAGTTGGGAACTCATCTACGAAGCTAAAACCGAGTTTTATACATAACCGTTCAGGAGCAGGATTGAGAGCATAGAAAACTCCATAGATTTTCTCTAGCTTATATTTCTCGAAGAAAATAGGAAGCGAAATTCTCATTAGCTTCTCCCCCATTCCTTTGGCTATGTTTTTCCTATCCCATATATGCGAGTGTATATTAGCATATTCGCCTACTACTATTGGCGTAATATTGCAATGCCCAATCGCTATGCCGTCCACTTCCCATATCAGAATGTAAGTGTTTATATCATTAGGTGGTAGCGGCAACTGCTGGTTTATAAAGCTAGTAATTTCATTAGCCTTAGGTATTTTGTCAAAGTCAATCCCTAGTCTAAAAGCATCATCAAAACTGAGTTTAGTCCAATATTCTGTTATACTAGCTATATCTTCGGGGGTCGCCTCCCTTACAACATAAGATTTTTCTTTTTTTAGTTTAGACATTATTTATGTAATTTTAAATCTAGAAATCATATAAATCATAGAAATCAAGATATGAAATATTTATTATTTAGCATAATCATAATAGCCACATTTGGTTGTTCCGAATATTCCTCTACTGGTCCAGTCAATCCAAGTTTTGATCCGCCAGTGGTGAACGAAATGCTTATTACATTAGAAAATGCTCAACAAGTGGGTATATTGAGATTTGGCCCAGTTTTAGTCCCAATAACAGATACAGTTATCTTTGTTGATGACGTATTGAATACTCAAATGTATTTGTTTCCATCTATAGCAACTGACGAAATCACTCTGACATTTTCAAACGAAAAGACTACTAATAATCTTATGTATTTGGTACGTGCTAATATAAATTCATATCTAAGTAAAGAATTATATTTTGGTAGTTACTTAGGAATAAGTAATTCGAAATACATCTATGTTATCGAGAATTCGGTACGCGTAGCCGGAAATTTTCACTTTGGTATTTCACTAAAAGATTTGCCAGATGGTGTTTATGTATTGTATTTAAAGGATAATGACACAGGTGTTATAAACGGAGAAGCTGCATTTTTTAAAACAACCGAAGCAAACAGAAACAGAATTTATAAGAATTTGAATATAGGGAATTACAGATGAAAAAATTAATATTGCTTACAATGTTTTTACCATTTTTACTATTGGCGGAAGAGAAGGTAGAAAAACCAGATATGGGATTCACTGTTGTTGTTCAACAATCAACATTCGATTTGCAAATACCTATGTGGCTTTCGGATAGCTTTATCTTAGCTCCAGCAATTGGGACTAGATATCAGGATAACTTAGGAACAGAAATAGATTTTGGATTGGGTGCTAGAATATTCACAAACGACAAATCAGCAAGACCATATTTCGGTTTGAAAGCCGGGTTAATCTATACTTCTTTTGAATCTGATACACCTAGTTTGATGGATATAATAGTTGGCCCAAGTTACGGGGTAGAGTATTTTTTCAATCCTAATATAAGTCTAGGTATAGAGGGTCAATTAAACTTTGTTTTCTTCGATGAAAACTCACTCAGATTTAGCAATCCAAGTGGACTCAATATAAACACAGCAGCGGTACTCTTCGCTTCTATTTATTTTTAGTAATTATGAATACCCTTAATCTTATTTTCTTAGTACTTCTTATCACTACTGCTTTATCCTGTAGTGATGATAAAATTGCTGACTTCGATACTCTTCGCTCGCAGTACTCAGGTGTAAGTGAATTTGATTCGCAAGGGAAGAGAATAAAGCAAGTAGATACAGATTGGGAACCCGAGTGCTATGAAATATCTGGTTTCGGTAAAAGTCATTTTTGCTTTTACGCTACCTATCCACTACCCGCAACTGACACTCTAACAATTTGGATAGCTTCTGCAATAGTAGGCAATTATAAAATGTGGTTATCTCTTAATGATACGACTATTGCTATGCCCTTAATAGACGAGAAAAAAGGAATCGGAGATTTCAAATTAAAAATTCCTTTTGTTGAAGAGAGGCTACATAGAAATTTGGTCTATAGACTATTCGTTGAATCGACAGATTCCACCACTAAAAAAACGCAAATACACTTTGGCGATGTTATTTGGAATTAGATTTAGTTTTAAGATAATTTTGTCTTATTTTTGTAATTCATATTAGAATAAATACAGAAAAGAAAATGAAATACTGGAAGAAACTAACTTCAAAACAGATTAGAGATATTGTCTTCGCTGCACTAGATAAGAATGTGAATTTTGAGAATGACCTAAGCATTGGTATTCCTGCCTCTCACCTCGATAGCAAAGTTTTTTTCAGTCAAGCCCCATTCCTCGAAGATGCTCCATTTATGAATACTTTGGTACATAATCCGAATCATATCGGTTGCCACACAGTCGGTGAATCCGAGGAGTTTTTCGAAGGTACACACGATATAGAAAGGGAAGCAATCAAGATATTAGCAGAGGATTTACTAGGAGGCGGAGAAGATGAGCAAGACGGTTACATAGCCTCTGGCGGTACGGAAGCGAATATACAAGCCTGCTGGATATATAGAAATTATTTCAAAGTGGAGAGAAAAGCTAAGCATAAAGAGATAGCTTTGCTTTGCTCCGAAGACACACACTATTCTATTCCTAAAGCTTCAAACCTACTGAATATAAGCAAGTTTACAGTTCCAGTGATTGAGAATACAAGAGAAATAACACCCGAAGCAGTTGCAAACAGCATAGAACTAGCGAAAAGCAAAGGCAAAAAATACTTTATAGTAGTTGCGAATATGGCAACAACTATGTTCGGTTCAGTAGATAATCCGCAGATTTATATAGACGCACTAAAAGCGGCCGGTGTAGAATATAAACTACACATAGATGGGGCTTACGGTGGGTTCATATACCCCGTAACTTCTAGCAATAAGTCACTATCTTTTGCAAACCCGGAAGTCAGCTCGATAACTATTGACGCACACAAAATGCTCCAAGCGCCTTATGGTACTGGGATTTTCCTTGCAAGAAAAGGTCTAATAGGATATGTGTTGACGAAGGAAGCACAGTACGTTTCTGGAATGGATTTGACACTTATCGGCTCTCGCTCAGGTGCTAATGCCATAGCCGTATGGATGATTCTAATGACTTACGGGCCTTACGGTTGGTTAGAGAAAATGCAGACACTTATATACAGAACCGATAGACTCTGCAATGAGTTAGACAAGAAGCAAATCAAATACTTCCGAGAGAAGGATATGAATATTGTTACTATATTCTCAGACCAAATCTCTGCTGAATTAGCTAATAAATACGGATTAGTACCTGAAACCCATGATGGAAATAACAAATGGTGGAAGATTGTTATCATGGATCACGTTGATTTGAATATTCTGATGCAATTCGTGAACGAGATATAACTACTCCTCGGAGTTAATCTCGTCGATTATTTGCTTTGGTAATACCAAATTCATAATCATCATATTATTTTTATCGACGTCTATGAATTTCCAGTTTGTTAATCCGGTTTCGGATTTTGCATAACAATCCTTTGCGGAAAGAATCTCGAAAGAGCTATTAGTAGGGTCGTAGCTTACATTCTCGACACCGAAAGTTCCTTCTAAACTTGTTAAAGTCATATTATCACGCGTATCGATTTCACTTAGAGTTATAGTCGTATCACTATTATCAAATGACATATTCATATAGTGTGAGTAATTCAATTTGCAATAGTATGCACTATCAATATAGCGTATCTCACCCACTTTATGAACTTTGGGCATGGTAATACTTATCTTTATATCTGGATTGTTAAAAGTCTGCTCTAGAGTTTCTATCATCAATTCCTTAGTTACGGACTCGAATAATTCTGGGTAAAGATACTCAATTGATTCCGTAAATTCATGATTCATCAGATGACCCAAATAAGTAAGGAAATCATTTTCTACATTCTTCTTTGCGTCCTGCGAATAAAGATTAATAGTTACGAATGATACTATTAGTAATGAAAGTACAATTTTCTTAATCATGATTATAATTTTTGTGGTTATTGATTTACTAAAATAACTATTTCTATTTAATTTTCTTAGCTTCGTCCCAAAGTACATCCATTTCTACTAGCGTCATATCATCAAGAGATTTCCCTTGTTCAGCTGCTTTTTTCTCTATGTATTGGAATCTGTAAATAAACTTATTATTAGTGAAGTGCAACGCCTCTTCTGCCACTATCTTCTCGTGTCTTGCTGCATTCACTAGCGAGAACAGTACATCGCCGAACTCATCGGTCATTCGTTCTTTATCTCCAATGGCTATCATCTCTTTCAGCTCTTCTATCTCTTCGAATACTTTATTCCATACATCCCTTTTATCATCCCAATCGAAACCGACTTTCGCCGCTTTGTGTTGCATTCTCTCTGCTTTTAGCAATGCAGGTAAACCTTTTGGGACGCCGTCAAGTGCTGATTTTTTACCCTCACTTTTCTTCAATAATTCCCAATTCCTTACAACATCGTCTTCAGAATCTACTTTCGTGTCGCTAAATACGTGTGGGTGTCTGTGTATCATCTTTTCGTGGACGGCTTTGATAACGTCAGTTATGTCGAAAGCCCCTCTTTGCTCAGCTATAACACTATGCAGCAGCACGTGGAGTAATACGTCGCCTAGCTCTTTGGCAAGTTCCTTATCGTCTTCATTGTCTATCGCATCCATTATCTCGTAGGACTCTTCTATAGTCAGATGAGCGATTGACTTATTCGTCTGCTTTCTATCCCATGGGCATTCGTTTCGTAGAATTCGAACTAATTCCATGAATGCTTCGAAAACATCTTTCTCTATTTTTGGATTATTTGGCTGTGGTGGTGTTATATTCTTCATTTTTTATCATATTCTTTTTGAAATTTCAATTTCCAAAGATAAGGTACATAGAATTGAAAAAAAATTTTATTAACTTATAAATCTTAAAACGAACAAAATAAATACTTTTTTAAAAGGTACAGAATGAGTGCAAACAAACCTTATGCATTAATACTCGGCGCGTCGAGTGGATTTGGTAAAGCTACGGCAAGAAAATTAGCCGAAAATGGATACAATATCTATGGTGTCCACATGGATTTAGGTCA
>PGYR01000104.1 GCA_002839765.1 Ignavibacteriae bacterium HGW-Ignavibacteriae-4 | reverse complement strand
TAGGTCGGGGGTTCGATTCCCCCCGCTAGCTCCAGTAAAAAATAATATTTAGTTAAAAGAATGGCTTTAATTAGCGGTTATTTTTTTTATTATTTGATTTTAGTCTCCACCAAAAGTATGACCGACTGTGAAAAATTGAAAAAATCCGGCTATTTCTGGCTATTTTACCCCTATTATTTGTCGTACTTTTTCTTAGTGGTCCATTCTGTTTTGTCATCTGTGTGTTGTGTATATTCCGACAGTGAAATCCCATCTGCACAAACACTGTCCCATCATTCACGATCATTAAATCAGAGTGGTCTTTTTACTTGAAAGAATAAATGTTACGTTGTATAATGGAGTTAATATATCCGCTTGTGAATTTAAAAGAGGTGATATTAACGATGAACTGTGAAAAATACAAAAAAGTGTTTGATGAAAATAATGGTATTGTAAAGCTATCTGATTTCACTGATGCGGGATATCACAATACTGTCATTGATCGATTGATCAGAGAAGGAAAAGTAATCAAGATACGTCCTGGTTTTTATGAATGGCAATATGAGGACGTCATATCCGAAGCGGTGATTATCAATAAACTATATCCTGATGCGATTGTCTGTATGGATTCCGCACTATATTATTATGATTATACAGAGAGAACGCCAGGTGCCTGGCATTTGGCAGTGAATAAAAACAGTTCAAAATCGAGATTTAAAATCGATTATCCGAAATTAAAGGTCTATTACGTGGTTGAAAAATATTTGAAAATCGGGATAGCTGAAGTGGATTTTGAAGGTCAGTTGATTAGAATCTATAATCGGGAAAAAACAATTTGCGACATTATTCGATATGAGAAAAAAATGGATAAAGAAGTATTTAATAAGGCGATTCGAAGCTATGCAACAGACTCAAATAAGAATGTGGGCAGGCTGATGGAATACGCAAAACTGATGAATGTTGAGAAAAAAACGAAAATGATCATGGGGATGTGGATGTGATGGTAAATGTTCAGGGACTGCTTCAAAAATTAAAAGAGAAATCCAGAAAAGAGGGGATTTCTTATCAGTTTATGCTCCAGTTGGTCTGCCAGGAGGAATTCTTGAGGCGACTGGCAAATTCAAGATATCGAGAAAATCTAATTCTTAAAGGTGGTTTATTCATTTTTGCATATACTGAGTTTAGCAGCAGGCCGACGATGGACATTGATTTTTTAATGAAAAATTTGTCAAACGACCAAACTGAAATGTTAAAAGTCATCAATGATATCGTAAATATGGAAACAGATTATCGCTTTATTGAGTTACGGGTAAGGTCAATAATGAATATAACAGAACAAAAAGACTATCATGGTATCAGGATCAAAATGGTGGGTGTTATCGCCAATACTAAAACACCATTCGATATTGACATTGGCATTGGCGATGTCATTGTACCAGATGCAGAAAGTAGAAAAATTAGCGTGCAGATCAGTGGGTTTGAATCACCCAATATTTTGACTTATTCTCTTGAATCAACAGTTTCTGAGAAATGGGATGCAATCATAAGTCGAATGGAAACTACCAGTAGAATGAAAGATTACTATGATATCTATTACCTGGCAGGTCATTACGATTTTGATGGAAGAATACTGAAGGATGCGCTTTTGAACACATTAAGCAATCGAAAAACTTTTTTTGATGAAACCACGATTGTAAAAGTATCAGATATGTATAATGACGATGATATGCAAAGAAGATGGAAGTCATTTTCCAGGAGTTCATTGGAAATTGATCTGGAATTTAAAGTTGTGGTTGATATGGTTGTTCAATTTATCGGAAAGCCGATGAATGCGATCATTAAGGAAGAAGATTTTTCTGAAGATTGGTATTCAAAAGATAGAACTTACAAATGAGAATAAGACGGTGAATTCTTATCGCCCGAAATGATTGATACGAGGTGAGATAAGTGAAGTATGTTGAACTATTGGAAAAATACGAGGAATTATTGAGTGAAAACAAAAAGTTAAAAGAAACAATAGTGGAGCTTAAATCAATGATCACTGAGGAATCCACAGTTAACTGTATTGTTAAAGAAGCAGAAAATTTAACAAACGCTGAAGATACAATTGGTCTAACAAAAAAGAGTTCAACGCAGGAAAAGCTTGATTTATTTCTATCCGTTTTCAGAGGCAGATCTGACGTTTGTGCCAAACGGTGGCGAAATAAGCCAGGCTATTCTCCATATTGCTTTAATGATTTCAAACCAGGCATCTGTAATAAACCCCGGATAAAGTGTACGGAATGTAAGCAAAGTAATTTTGCGCCACTGGACAGAAAACAACTGGAAAAACACTTGTTAGGGAATGAAGTGATTGGGTTGTATCCATTAACAATCAATGATACGTGTTGTTTATTGGCAATTGATTTTGACAAAAGCACATGGTGGGAAGATATCACTGTGATCAGAAATGTTTGCACAAAACATGATATTCCGATGTATGTTGAACGTTCGCGATCAGGTGATGGAGCACACTTATGGTTTTTCTTTGGTAGTGAGATTAAAGCCGCAATTGCTAGAAAATTTGGAATGTGCTTATTAGAACAAGCCATGCAGGTGAGTGGCAGGATTGGGTTTGATTCATTTGATAGGCTTTTTCCAAGTCAGGATTATCTCCAAAAAGATGGTTTTGGAAATTTGATTGCTTTACCCTTACAAAAAGAAGCCAGAAAAAATAATAATTCGGTATTCATTGACGAAAATTTAGAAGAAATTGAAGATCAGTGGAATTATCTTTCACAAATAAAAAAGATCTCAGAAGCATTTATCCAAAGATTTTGCAAAGACTTT
>PGYR01000103.1 GCA_002839765.1 Ignavibacteriae bacterium HGW-Ignavibacteriae-4 | reverse complement strand
TTGTTTATGCTCAGACTCATCGCCATCGCCGCATTCATCTTTGCGGCGAACCTCAATCTTTTTGCTCAACAAGACACAAATGGCTGGGTGCAGACGGGGAAAAATATATTGCTCAACAAGCATGAAATTGGTACAATTCTACAAGCTGGTCTGTCTTCAACGGGAGACAGCATTTGGACATTCTCCGATGACGACGGCTACTTTTTCAGAATTTGGGATCTGAAATCTGGAATGATGGTGCATGAGAAAACTTTTAGCGCAAGATATTTCATCTCTGCTGATTTCCAAACCTATCACAACAATGAACCCTATGCTTTTAAACTTTATGATTTGAAATCAGATTCATTATTGTTAAGTCATGATTTTTTCCCCTTTTCTAGTGAAGCAGCACATGAGGTTGAATGTCATTATGATTCGCAACTCAAATTACTTCATATTGCTTTTGAGTATATTCTAATTGAAGGTCCTAAGTATTTCATTCAAAAAGGAATGCGTATTTATAGGTTGTCTGAAAAGCCTGAATTACTCCATGGATTTCCAATAGAAAGGGGCTTTGATTTAAATTCTGATTTTACCAGAATTGCAAATTATAGAGAGAATAATGCTATAGCAACATATGATATCGTCAATCAAAAGTATTCAGAACTCGGATATACCGGACAAATGATAACTTCAGTGTCGTTTACTTCAAATCCTGATTATGTTTCAGCTAGATATGCGGGGAATATTTTAAAAATTTGGGATGTTAATACAAAAAAAATGATTAGTAACACTAATTTAAAACAAAAATTTTTTACTTATAGCTTTGCAGATAATGACAAATTTATTGTTGCGGAAGTTAGGATCTGTTTTGTCCTGATTGATATTATTACCGGTGCAGTCATAGAGTCAACAGAACATTACTTGGTAAATATTAGATACCTTCTAGGTAAAAGCCCTCACGGTTTTGTTTTTATATCGGATAACAAATTTGGACTTGTGAATTTTGATATTTTGGGCGATAAAGATGTTATTCAATTCGCCGCTGATTCTTCTCTTATCTATACCGGAAATAGTGCCACACTGAACAATATCAGCAATTTCGAATACGATGCAATTGAATGGGAGCTTTCAGACGGACGTACCACTTTCCATCCAAATCCAAAATTTAAATTTGATTCAGTAGGTTTCTACGATGTGACATTGAAATTAGTCAAAGATGGGAAAGAATTTAAACTCACAAAGAAAAACTGTATTGAAGTTTATCCCGTTTTGGAAGTTGATTTCGATTCTGACGTAAAGTATGGCAAATCTCCGCTTACAGTTCAATTTGAAGATAAGTCAAGTGGAATTATAGCTGAATATATTTGGAAAGTTAATGACGAAGTTTTCTCGAACGAGAAAAACCCTCAATATGTTTTTACTAAATCGGGAAGGTTTAATATCAGTTTAACTGTCAGGGATAGACTTACGACCAAAGTTATAACTAAACCTTATTTTATTCAAGTAGATAGAGAAAATATCGAATTTTTAGAGGTATTGATGGGCAGAGCAATACCATTTTGGAACCCAAATGGTCATGCAGAACACGAGGATTTTATTAGTGTTGTCCAAACTGTAAAACAAGAAGATACATTGAATATTATTTTGAGCCTTTCTTCATATATTACGTGGGATGATGGATTTCATCATGCTACGTTTGACAATTTCCTTCAATTAAATTCTATAGATTTCAACTTAGTAAGAAATAGCTCTTGGGATTATTTTAATTGGGGTATGACAGTTTCTTCATATTCTAATTTAATTTTTCATAACAATTCTTTTTTTTATTCTAAACATGGAAGTTCTCCCGATAACCCTTCATTTCTTAGTAGAATTTCAACTATTGATAATAAACATCAAATGGAATCAAAATATATCAATTTCCCGATGAGAAATAGCAAGGAAGTATTAAGTTTCGATGATGATATATTAATTGTTTGCGGTTCAAGTAGGCTTGGTCAAACAAATATTTACAAATTTGATTCAGATTTTGAATTATTTAATCAAGATTCAATCCAAGAATTCATGATTGATGCGGTGAATTTGGATAAAAACCGTTTTCTGATGCTTACAAAAGACACAGTAAATTCAATTTATAATCTAATCTTTTATGATTTGAATTTAAAAGTTAAAGAAAGTTATCCCTTGAGTTTACCTGACGAGATGGTGATTAATTCAATGATACTGTTGCCCGGGAAAAAAGTAGCAATCGGTGGTACAATTCGAAATCCAACAATGGGCTTTTTGGGTGTGATTGATTTAAATGGTAATCTCTTGTGGCACAAAATTTTTCCTGATTGGCAATATTTCAGTAAATTATACTTGAACAGAAACAACTTCTTTGCTTCAGGTCATAATTTTGACAAGGACATCGGTTTTGTTGAGATAGACCCATATGGTTCAAATTATATTGATAATCGTTTGTCAAATGTTTTTATTGATATTTCAGGTTTCGATATAATATCTGATAGCGTAGTGATTCTGACATATTACAGAGCGAATGAACTTCTTTTATCTAAAGTCCGCTACACTCCTTTAGGTCAAACCCCCGATTCTGTTGATACAACAGCGACCCCTGGAGGTATCGCCCAAATCCTCCCAGTCCCCAACCCCGCAGAGAATTCTGTGACGCTGCAATTTGCTGAGGCGACGATTGTGAAGAAGGTGCAAGTTTATGACTATTCGGGAATTGAGGTGATGCAATTCACGCTTCCGCAATCGCCGGTTTACGAAGTGCAATTGCCCTTGCACTCACTCAGCACCGGCATGTACCACGTGACTGTGACCACCGATTCGGACATTCTGCGAACAAAATTTATAAAGTATTAGCTATTTTTAAAATTTTTGCAACGCAGAGCATTTTGATGTGTCATTGTA
>PGYR01000043.1 GCA_002839765.1 Ignavibacteriae bacterium HGW-Ignavibacteriae-4 | reverse complement strand
CTCAAGTAAGAAATATAGCAGAAAACCTTTCTGTTGAAGGAGTCTTTGGAGTGGATAGTGATAGTATAATATACGGTTTTACTGATATAGCTATAGACCCAATAAGACCTTTAGCTTATGTCACAGTATATGGTTGGAAAGGAGTACACCCTAATATAACTACAAAGAGTAAAGTTTCGGTTTATAACTACGAGACAAAAGAATTCATACAGGATTTAACTGAATTAGGTGATTATGAGTATTCAGTAATAGAAGTATCTGACGATGGTAAATATTTAGCTACACTAAATGATGTTAAGTCATACTTAAAGGTTTGGAACCTTGAAACAATGGAGTTGATTGTTAATGAGAAATTATACATTGATAATCAGGAATTTCCATGTCAGTCTAAAGATATTAAATTTTCTTCTATAATTAATGACCAGATTTATATATCTGGTCTTTTTTCTAAGCAAGCAATGGAGAAAAGACATAGTGGGGTTTTTACCTATAGTATGGTAAACAATAGTAGAGAAAGAATTGTATCTGATGCCATATATAGTGGAAATCAAATTAGTTTTCTTGATAACGAAACTCGTATTTTTAATTCTTCATCTTCAGCAATTGGGGTATTAAACTTATTGGAAAAAAGACTTGAATACTATGGTGACCCTGATATAATTCCGGCTTATAAAGTAATATATTCTAAGGATTTCAACTATTTTATTGGTGTAGAGCAAAATAGAATATCAAAATTTCTTTATGATTCACAATCTAATATTGAAGATAATATTGAAGAAGAAATAATAATTAGTCCAAACCCTACAAGCAGTTTCATTAATATAGATTTGAATTGCACAGAACCATTATTAAATTATCAAATAAATGATGTGAATGGAGTAATGGTTTACCAATCTTCAGTTCAGAATCAAGCTGGTAATTTGCAAGTTGATTTTACCATTTATCCAACAGGAATTTACTTTCTTTCAGTGATTTGTAATAATCAGCCCAAAACATATAAAATAATTAAGGAGGGTTGATTATGAAAAAGCTTACCCTTGGTCTATATGAGTTATAGAATATTCAAATATGTTGTTGTTCTTACGGCAATTATATCAATCTCTTTTTCTACTTATAGAAGTGTAAATGCCCAAATACCTGGCACTATAGACGAGTGCTTCAAAGATATAGAGTGCAATGATAACAATGTCGCTTGGGAAAAAGCAGAATGGAGAAATGAGACAAAGTCCGTTTGTAGAATTATTACAAAATACCAAAGATCAGGTCAAGCCCAAGATTCGGTTATTGGTAGTGGTGTTTTGTTAAATAATCCGAATGAAGATAATACATTATATATACTCACCGCATATCATACTATGAAAATATCAGGAATTGAAATCAAAGATGCTGTTGCAAATTCTGCATTCTATTTCAATTATTATAATACATCTTGCGGAGAAAATAGCACTAGGACTAAACCTATAGTATTAAACGAGAGTGGGGGCAAAGCTACACCTGTAGCCTCACTTGCTGGCTCGCCTTCTAATCCAATAGGGTCGGACTATATACTGATAAAACTAGATATAAAATATGACCCATGTAATGAGTCAAATATTGACAACTTAAATGAATTATACTTTGCTGGATTTGACAAAAACCCCAATGTCTTTTACACTTTTGACCAAAAGATAATAGATTATGGAGAGGGTGCCCCTAAAGGTGATAAATTCCAAAGACCTGGCCCCAACTATCGAGTTACAGGGCTAAGCCACCCCGCAGGTAATGGCTATGATTACAAATCGCCTTACGACTTTATTGGTAAAGGTGCCCCCATGAAAGTCCATACTTACGAAGGGCAAATACTCGATTGGAAAAATTACACTGTCCCCGAGAGATTCCCAGAGTTCTGGAAACTATCAATGACTGAAGGCCCGATAGACCAAACACCACTTGAATATGGTGCAGTTGCGGCTGGTTCGTCAGGCTCTCCCTTATTCTACGAGAATAATTCTAATAAATACGTAACAGGGCAACTTAATAATTCAAGTCCACTTGACCGTTGTGGTGTTACTGGCGAGCGGTATCAGCTGTACTATGGTAAATTCTCAAGGTCATGGCTGGGTGATGGCTCAGCAAAATCGAGTATGAAGGAAGTAATGGACTCATCAGGAAATTGGAGCCAGAACAATGAAAGACTCGAAGGGAAAAAATTCGATGGAGGCCCAATAGACAGTTATGCTCATAGAAAGTATGTTTCAGATGACTATGCTATGAGTATATCACAGGTGAAATATAATTATGATTGCTGTTGGGAAATTTCAATTAATTTCCCTGAGCAAGCAGCTTGTTTCGGATATATAACTGTAGAAGAGGGCAGCAATGGAGTTCAGATAGAACAAACAGAAGTTGTAGGCACAAATCCAGTCAAATTTAGATTCAGTCCAGACGCCAATCAAACTACTTTAGATGTAAGATTATACAGCAAACACGGAATTCTACTAGCAGAAACAAAATTCACAACCACCCATTGCAATAGTGTTAGCGAATATGACTGTGCATGCTTAGATGCAATCACAGTAACTCCTAATTCGAAGTTAGAGGAGGATTGCTGCTTTACTTTGGGAGGGATTGGAACAGGACCTAATTGTATATTCTATGGCTTCCAAATACTTGATGGTAGTAAAATAATATATCAAAATCATGGAAGTTCTTCCCCTATTTTAAACGGAGCTGAATTTTGTATTGCTAGTGAAAAGCTTGGCTCTACAACATACAGACTACAACTATTAGACGAATATGATGGCTCGGGTATGGCTGCCGAAGTCCTCTGTGAAAAAGATATAGCTTTACCAGAATGCGAGGAATGTACATGCGAAACTATACTAACAAATCCCGAATTGATAAACTTGAATTATAGTACCCAATGTATAACTAATACAGATAAAGAAGTATGTTTTGAGTTCTTTGCTGACAACTCTGATAAAGAGAAATTCCTTTGCGATGTATATGGTATAGAAATCAAAGCAGGGGAAACAATACTATTTAGCGAATTGGAATCGGCGAGCAAGTTAAACTTTGAAGTCCGCAATTTTTGTGCTGATTTAGATCTATTTAAAAAAGCGAATGCCTCGAGTCTGAATGTTACTTATTATAAGGTAGATGGAAGTGAAATATGCTCATTTGACCAGATATTTGAAATCGATTGCAAAATGGATTTAAGGTACACAGTAGTTTCGGAAACAGAAAACCCTTGCTGCAAAACTATTAGGTTCGATAATTTATGTCAGTTACCTGGAACTTATGTAGTTATCTCAACTGATGGATTAGCGAAAGACACTATTACATTGGAAGCAGGTAGGGATTGGGCTACAAAAGACATAGTTATCTGTGATAATTCGAATTTAGACAAAGAGTATAAAGTGTCCCTGAAATCAACAGAAGGAATTACTATTTGTGAAACTTCGATTATTCCTTGTGTAGAAGTTGATTGTTGCGATGGATTTGAAGTTAAGTCTATTTTCGATCCAAATCCTCCAAAATGTGATACCGGTTGCCCGATACTAATAGATATCAAATTTCGAGATCATGAAGCATGCTTGGGGCATAATGTTGACTTAACTTATGATGATAATACGATTTCTTACAATGGTTCGCCTATTAATTTCTGTATATTGTCACCGAGCGGAACTATCTCTGCCGTTACTACTAGTCTTCCATCATGGATGCCCCCTTGCTCTGATGAAATCAAGATTTTTTGTGATGATGAGACAGGAGTAGATGCAGTGAGTCTTAGTGATTTTGTAGAGTATGCTTATGTGTTCCCTAATCCATCTTCAGAAGATATAACTATTCATTTCAGTTTAAAGAATATTGGTAATGTCAATTTTGAAATTATAGATATGAGCGGAAAGGTAATTGTATCCAGAAGTCTGGGTTTAGTAAATAAAGGTGAGTTGACTAAAACAATTGATATAACTTCGATACCAGTAGGAAACTATATACTCAGATTCAATTATGAAGACTTGAGTGTACCTTTCCCTATTAGCATATTTAGGTGATTTAGTGGGTGGGGTGGGGAAGAAAAAGTATTGCCGTTGGTTTTAACGGCGGACAGAGGAATGTGCCACCACTCATTGGGACTTTAGTCCCATAATATAAGAATTCACTTTAGCACTCTCTTATTCTCGACTGTGATTAGTGACCCCTCAGCTAACATAACTGAGTCTGGTTCTCTATTCCTCAAATGCGAAAATTCTGCACCATAAAGCGACCCAAAATCTACATCAATACTATGGTCTAGAACTTTGTAGCAATCCCATTTTGGATGGGTTACCTCGTATTCGTATGTTTTAGACTCATTTACTCTTGTGTAGCCCCAATAGTGCTCAGTTATGAATTCTTCTTTGCTACTAGCCGGTATTGATTGTGGAATTTTCTCTGTTGTTAATGAAATGAAGTTATATTTGCTTTTATGTTTCCACTCATATTTTGTAATCATCGATGCTGGGTTGTCAATCCAATCGTGTGACATAGGTACAGTTTGATAATGTTCACTATACAAAGTATTAGCAACTATTGTGAGTGCACTTTTAGGCACTAATTCTTTGATGAAAACAACGCCCCTTTTCCAGTTATTCCCATCTTTATATCGGACATAGAATCTAAGATTTACTTCTTCGAAGTTGACATGAAAAGGGATTTTCATTCCCAACATTTTAGTATTCACAAACATAAACCCAACTAAGCTAACATAGTGTTTATTATCCCATGTATCGAGCTCAGTCCCATATGGTAAATGTTTGATTAGATCAGATTCTTTTACTTCATAGTTTGCTATTGCTAATCTTCGCCACTCTGCTTTTAGAAAACTCATGTTTCACTATCACTTTTATTCAAACGCTTTTGATAATAGCTAATTTACTAAAGAATTAGGAATAACTCTAAATTACCAATTATTTCTAAAACAAAAAAACCGCCTTCTTATCGAGAGAGGCAATTAAATATTGATTTAATTCGTATTATATGCATACTTCTTTGAGAATAGAAGAGAATTAATTAATTTGACATATAAATAGAATTGAGAATTGAAAAATGAAGACAATTAAATTAGAAATAAGTGACAATATCTATAATGAAGTGATTTCATTAATGACAAGGTTTAACTCTAAGGATTTAAAGATTACTGACTATTACTCAGAAGAAAAAAGATACTTACAGACGCAATTAGAACGATTGGAAAGAGGGGTAGAAGAGTTATTTGATATTGAGGAATTAGATAGAATATTAGAAGAAACTATATCTAAATATGAAGATACAATTAACTAAGACTTTTATTGATAGATTAAATAAATTAGTTGATTTTATTGCAGAAGATAAACCAACCACTGCGAGAAAATTCAAAGTAGATATTCTAAATCGCATTAATAAACTGAACAAAATGTATTACAGGAATAGAAAATCAATTCACTTTAACGATGATAATATAAGAGAGTTGATTTTTAAAGGATTTAAGATTATTTATAAGGTTTATCTAAAAGAAAAAAAAATTGTAATATTTGCAATATTGAAATATGAAGAGAATGTTAGTTAAATCTAATAACCCCCACAAAAAAAACCGCTCTCTTTCGAAAGCGGTTCTCTTAAAATCTAAAGAATAAATCTATTCTTATTACATATTCTTGATTAGAGCGTCGCCAAATTCAGATGTTTTTAGCAAAGTAGCACCCTCCATTTGTCTCTCAAAATCGTAAGTCACAGTTTTTTGTGAGATTGTTTTCTCTACAGAATCTACTATTAGATCAGCAGCTTTTTGCCAGCCCAAATGCTCAAGCATCAAAACACCAGATAGTATCACTGAACCTGGGTTCACTTTGTCCAAACCAGCATACTTAGGTGCAGTACCGTGAGTTGCTTCGAATATTGCGTGACCAGTTAGATAGTTGATGTTCGCACCCGGTGCTATACCGATACCACCAACCATAGCAGCTAATGCATCAGAAATATAATCCCCGTTTAGGTTCATAGTACATACTACTTCATACTCTTCCGGACGTAATAGGATTTGTTGCAAGAACGCATCTGCTATCACATCTTTCACTAATATTTTACCACTAGCTAATGCATCTTTTTGAGCAGTATTAGCAGCGTCTTCGCCTTTCTCTTCTTTTATCTTGTCGTATTGTCTCCAAGTGAAAACCTTATCTCCATACTCGTTTTCTGCTACGTCATAGCCAGTATCTTTGAATAGACCTTCTGTGAATTTCATTATATTACCTTTATGAACCCAAGTAACTGAGTCACGACCGTGCTCTATTGCATATTCTAATGCTGCTCTAGCTATTCTCTCAGTTCCTTCAATTGAGATTGGCTTGATACCGATAGATGATGATTCTGGGAATCTGATTTTCTTAACTCCCATCTCATTCTGGAAGAATTCGATTACTTTCTTCACTTCAGGAGTGCCAGCTTTCCACTCTATACCAGCGTAGATATCTTCAGTGTTCTCACGGAAGATAACCATGTCAACTTTGTTGGGTTCTTTGACTGGAGACGGTACACCTTGGAACCATCTAACTGGACGTAAACAAGTGTAAAGATCTAATTGTTGTCTTAGTGCAACGTTCAGAGAGCGGATACCACCACCAACTGGAGTAGTCAATGGACCTTTGATAGCGATTAGATATTCATTTATATCTTCTAGAGTTTCAGCAGGTAGCCATTCGCCAGTTTTGTCGAATGCTTTTTCGCCAGCTAATACCTCTTTCCATATTATTTTCTTTTCGCCGTTGTATGCTTTCTCTACTGCACTGTCTAGTACTCTGACAGTTGCAGCCCAGATGTCCGGACCTATACCATCACCTTCGATGAATGGAATAATCGGGTCATTTGGTACGTTTAGTTTACCGTTGTTTATCGTTATTTTAGAACCAGTCATTTATAAACCTTTTTTTATGATTTTTGATTTTTAGTTTTGCAAAATTAACAAATTTTGACGTAATACTTTTCGGGGACGAGGAATTGTTGAATATATTTATAAATTACAGAAATAGAATAGGATAAAAGTTATAAATATTAATAATATTCATAAACTTAAAATTTATTTACTATTTTTTGTTACCTTTTTGAAAGTTGTGTGTTGTTATATCAAATGCGGAAATAAATAATTATAAATTTACTATATGAGGTATTCGAAATGAAACAAACTATTTACAAACTTCTGCTGCTTGGTTTCATTGCAGCGTTCATGAGTGCTGGAAGCATTGATTTGCTAGCCAAAGGTCCAGCAACACCGATTAAGGTTGGTATCAAAGTAGATATCAAAGAATCATCACCAGTTCAAGGTAATATTACATTGACTTGGGTTGATGGAGATAGGAACAATGATTTGGGGAACTACTTTCGTATTAATCAATACAAAAAAGTAGATGGCAAAGAAACGGAAGAAAGAGTAGCTGAAGTAGAAAGAACTAGCAAAGGCGAATACAAATTTGTCATCGAAAATTTGGCTGTGGCTGACTATTGCTATACTTTAGACCTTTACGATGAAAAAAATGATGTAGCAAGTGATTTGACTGAGCGAGTATGTGGTAAAATTGCTGAGAATACTCCCCCTAAAGAAAGAATGTCATTTTTAGAAGATCAAGCATTAATTAAACTAGATGCCGATGGATTAGGAAGATATGCAGCAAAAATATTCAATAATACAAATTGTGAATTCGATATTAAAATCATTGAAACAGATGTAAAAATTGAAGTTGCTGAACAAGGCAGTAATGCAGTTGTATTCAAAATACAAGCTGAAGAAAAAGGGAAATACTTAGCTGTTGTTGGGCTAGTTAATAATTGTACAGGTGAGATTACTAGTAAGCTTGTTTTGGATATTTGCAATGGTGACTGTAACCCTAATGAACCTAGAATTTATTTCGAAAAAGAGACTCAGTTTTCTCATAAACTAGAAGCTGGTGTTGCATGGAAATATGATATCAACGCTGTCTCTAAAGATGACTGTAGATTAACATATTACTTGTCTGACGATACTGGTGGTCACAACACGACTCCTGAAGGACTAAGATTGGACGAAGAGACTGGAATGATGACTTGGGAAAAACCAGTGAAAGGCACATACACAGTACCAGTTATTGTAAAATCAACTTGTGATGGTGGGGTAACATTTACTCAAATTACAGGTTATTTTAATCTATTTGTAAATGGTGAAGAACCTAAACCTACAAGTGTCTTAATTTGCAATTTCTCAGATGAAACTGATGATGTCAAAGATTTCTTTGGTAAGGTTACTGTATGGAGTGCAGACCAAAAAGACCCGGGTGTACCTCCAACAAATGATAGAAAGACATTTACTGCCGAATTGAATGGAACCTCTGTTTCTTTCAAATTACCTACGGGCAAATATTATTTGAGAGCAGATGTAAAAGGCTATAAAGGTCAATACTACGAAACAGCTTTTGAACTAAAAGATGCAAAAACTATAGGTGTTGGTGAAAATGAAACTGTTGAAGTTAGTATGATGCTTCACTCTATTCCAGAGCCACATTATTATGTAGTTACTGGTCAAGTAACAGATGCAGCTACTAGTGAGCCTTTGCCAGCTGTAGTTACATTCTTACCTGTTAAATGGGTGTTGGGTGGTAAACCAGACGCTGATCATGATAATATAGATTTCAATTTTGACAATAAAGTTAAAACTGATGAAAAAGGAAACTACTCAATCAAATTGCCTGACACATATACATACTATGCGAATGCTAACTCGATTATGAATTCAATTCAATACAAATTACAATGGTACGAAGGTGCTGACTCATACTACGAAGCGGATATTATATATTTAGATTCGGACAAAGAGGGTGTCAACTTCAAACTAGGACAATATGAGGCAACTCAAGGTGCTATGAGTGGTTCAGTTTCTGATAAAGAAGGGAACGTTGTTATGTCAACTGTAATAGCTCTTCTAAAAGACAATAATAAAACTGAATTTAAAGCAGTAACAAGAACTGATGAAAAAGGTAACTTCTACTTCAGTAATTTGAAATATGGTGAATATGTTGTTTTATCTTTACCGGTTGAGAATACCTTTATTCCTGGTTATTATGTAACTGGTGACCTTACCACGTTGAAATGGAAAGAAGCAACTTTAGTTGGAGTAGGTGATTTTGCCCCTACTATGATGGTCGATATTATTCATGCTGCTTCTAATAAAGATAGAGCAAAAGGTATAGCAAGAATAAAAGGTCACTTAAGAAGAATTGCAAAAGGTATTACACCAGGTGGTAATGCTGGTAGCAGTGATGAAGAAGCAATAAGTGGTGGTTTGGTTTACTTAACTAATGATGCCAATGTTGTAGTTTCTTATTTTGTAACTGATGTAGATGGTAGCTTCGAGTTAGAAGGTCTAGAACCGGGCACTTATACTTTGGGTATCGACAAATTTGGATATGAGGCTTACTCGGAAGAAGTAGTTATTGATTACTCAGAAGAAGTTGAATTAGAAACTGAAATCATACTTAGTCAAGTAACAACATCTGTTGATTATTTGGACTTTGGAACTGCTAAGCTATTAGTTAGTCCTATGCCTGTGACTAATATATCAAGAGTATCATTCGATGGTAAAGCGGGTCTTTCTAATATCAAGTTAGTAGATATGACTGGTAATATTGTATATCAAACAAACTTGAATACAATAGACGGTAACAATAACTTTGATTTAGATGCTAAGAACGTAACAGCTGGTGCTTACATTCTAGTAATAGAAAATGAAGAAAAATCAGTGGCTGGAAGCATTACTATTATCAAATAATAGTGCAGATAAATAGTTAATATTCAAAGCCTCACCCTTCGGTGAGGTTTTTTTTATTTAAGATATTTATTATATTCCAAAAACCATATTTTCAACTTAGAGGATTCAAATATGAAATACACAAAATTAATATCACTATTAATAGTTATAGCCCTTTTCTCATCATGTAAAGAAGACAGCTCAACTGGACCAATTAGCGACCCGAATGATTTGGGAGTTCCAATAGGCGATTATATGCCTACTAAAAAGGGTTCGAAATGGGTGTATCGTTTTAATTATAATGGAAATATAGGAGACGATGTACTTACTGTTGTAGGCACAAGAAAATTTGACTCCGGTACTTTTGTTGAATTTGAAGAAGTAGTCAATGACCAAGCTCCAACTAAATCATACAGAAGGTTTGAAAATGGAAAATATTATGGTCTAACTCCTGACGGCACTTCATCTTATATTGGAGATTTTGAATTACTTTTATTAGATCAGACAGCTAATAAAGGTGATAAATGGGAAAAGATTTCAGCTATTAAAGATAGTAAAAAGAGGGATAGTAGTTTATATAAATTAGAATTGTTTGATAAGCTAGATACTTATAAAGTAAATGGTGTTACTTATAGTGATGTACTAGTTATGAATACTGACATCTATATTCAAACAGAAGCAGGTTCACAAATAAAACTATATGAAAATGTTTATTATTATGCTAGAAATGTTGGGATTATTAAAATTATGCTTAGTACTGAAGTTGAAAGTGTAGTCCATGAGTTAGTAAAATACACCCCATAGTATAATAAAGAAAATGACTTTGAAAGACTGTTCAGCTTTATTGAACAGTCTTTTTTTGTTTTGTATTCTAACTCAATTAGGATCTTGTAATAGCCAGATTTTCTATTGCCAAAAGAGATATAAGCAAAGTAACTCAGTTCTGAGATAACGAAATCTTTGTGGCCTCTACATCGATAATACTCAGCACAAGTTAGCTAAAACAAAATAATCCGCGACTCAGAAACATACAAATTCGCCATTCATAAATAATACAAAAAGGAATTATTAGACTGCTTATAGAAACAATTTCTTATATTTGTAGTCTTTCGAAAAGACTAATAATTACAATATTACCTTAAGGGAAAAAATAATGATAAACCCGATTATTCCTGCTTTCAGAACGCATAATATACATTATGCTATTCGTGATATTATTTTACTGGCACAAGGTGTTGCCAAAACAGGTATGGAAATGCACTACCTAAATATAGGCGACCCGAATGTATATGATTTTGATACTCCTCGCCATCTAATCGAGAGTGTAGTAGAAGCACTCAACAATCGTAAGAATGGATATGCACCTTCTTCGGGGATTCCCGAAGCTATTGAAGCTGTTCGCAAAGATGCTGAAGAGAGAAAAGGTATAACAAACATTCAGGATATTTGCATAACTACTGGTGCTGCCGAAGCGATTGAGATTTGTTTAACAGCGCTACTTAATAAAGGTGAGAACTTTCTAATGCCTACACCGGGTTATCCGCTTTATAATGCTATAGAAGCTAAACTAGAGTTGGAACCAAATCCATATTATTTAGATGAAAGTAATGGTTGGTTACCAGACGTAGAAGATATAAAATCAAAAATAAATGACAAAACAAGAGCGATAGTCCTAATCAACCCGAATAATCCGACTGGAGCGGTTTATCCTCGTGAGTTACTAGAGCAAATAGTAGAGGTTGCAAAGGAACACGGACTAATAATCTTCTCTGATGAGATTTATGACAAGCTAATATTCGATGATGCTGAGATGGTTTCAATAGCATCTATTGATCCAACTTTACCATGCGTTACATTCTCAGGAATGTCTAAGAACTATATGGCTCCGGGTTTCCGATTAGGATGGGGAATTA
The DNA here is from genome assembly GCA_002839765.1 of Ignavibacteriae bacterium HGW-Ignavibacteriae-4. GTDB lineage: Bacteria > Bacteroidota > Ignavibacteria > Kapaibacteriales > UBA2268 > PGYR01. The sequence continues at coordinate 13,938 of PGYR01000043.1, read as the reverse complement.
TCTCTGGTAATAGTAGCTTGGTGAACGAATACGTAGAAGCTGTGAATAAAATGCTTCGTAGCCGAGTATCTGCTAATCACCCACTCCAATACTGTATAAAACCAGCTCTAGAGGGTGATCAATCGCACGTAGAGCAATCAATACGTAAGCTAGAATCACGTAAAAATTTGATGATGGATAAAGTTAGTAAAATAGACGGTATTGATTTAGTTGCTCCACAAGGTGCATTCTACGCCTTCCCATCGATTGATGTAGAAAATGATTGGCACTTCTGTGAGGAATTACTAAAAGCAACAGGTGTGGTAGTTGTGCCAGGTAGTGGGTTCGGTCAAAAGCCAGGTACCTCACATTTCCGCATAGTTATATGTCCAACAGAAGATACTATTGATAAGGCATTCACGCTGATAGGTGAATTCTACAAGCAATATAAAAAGTACAATTAAAATTTATATATATTATTTCAGTCTTTAAAGATAAGTAGAAGTTCATTATTTTGCTTATCTTTATTTTTTTATAATAGAACAAAAACAAAGGCAAACATGAGTAATAAGTTACCAAAAATAGCCATAGTAGGCTATGGTGCTATGGGCAGGGTAATTGAGAAATTGGCAAAGGACAAAGGATATTTTATTACAGATATATTCGACCACGAAAATCCTATAGACCCAGATGAGGATTATGATTTCGATGTAGCTATTGATTTCACATATCCTGATACTGTTATTGATAATATTAAGATACTTTCAGCAAAAGGAAAAGCCGTAGTAGTTGGCACTACTGGATGGTATGATAGAATAGATGAGATGAACGACCTAGTAACGAAGAACAACACAGGTCTCGTTTGGGGCTCTAATTTCTCAGTCGGAGTACAAATGTACTTTAAGATAGTGAAATATGCCTCTAAACTAGTTAATTTCCTCGATTCTTATGATGTGATGGTACACGAATTACATCACAAACGCAAAAAGGATAGCCCAAGCGGAACAGCAGAGATAATGGCTAAGATTATTACTAGTAACGTAGATAGAAAGACTGGAACTGAGTTCAATGCAATAAATGGTGAAGTGGATAATAGCAAGCTACATGTATCCTCTACTCGTGGTGGAGAGATAACTGGAATTCATACTATGTATATTGACTCTCTAGCGGATAGTATAGAGATAACTCATAACGCTAAGAATAGGACTGGTTTTGCACTTGGCTCGCTTTTGGCTGCTAATTGGGTACACAACAAAAAGGGATTCTATTCTTTTGGAGAAATACTCACAGATATTTGGGAAAACATCCCAGAATAGTAGTTCAGTTGTAACATTTTTTAATAATTATTGTTATTGTATAAGTAATGGGTTCAAAACTTGACAAATATAGTGACCCGGAGCTGTTTGAGTTAGTACAATCTCGGGGTAAGTTGGCAGATGAGGCCTTTTCCGAGCTGTATGATAGACATTCTCCTCGAGTTTTTGCCTATTGCCGTCGGTTCCTTGGTAATAAAGAAGAAGCACAGGATGTATTGCAGGAAACTTTCATACGATTGTATAAGAGCTCTAATAGTGACAGGGAGATGACTAACGTGCCGGCTTTTATTCTGACGATTGCACGCAATTTGTGCGTGAATTCTCAGAAAAAGAAAAAGCCTTTAGTCAGCTACGAAGACTATATGTTCGTCAGAGATAATAATAACGACGACAATGAGCTACTAGACCTTATAAAAATGGCAATGGAGACACTACCTGAAGATTACAAAGAGGTTTTCATACTCCGAGAGTACGAAGGACTATCTTATCAGGATATAGCTGAAATTACTGAAACTTCTCTTACTAATGTAAAAGTTCGTATATATCGAGCTAAACAGAAAATTAAGGACATATTAGAACCATATTTGGTTGATTTGAATAAACACGAAAAAGATGAATAACTTAACAAATAACGACTTCGAACTAATAACCCAACTACTTGATGGGGAATTGTCGAGCGAGCAAGCTGCTGAAGTCACTAAGATGATAGAGTCGAACCCTGAGATGCAGGCAGAGATGGATCGTCTGAGTGAGATAAGTAATGCTATACGCAATGACAATGAGCAGTTCGTACCTCCCAAAAAAGCAAAGGACAATGTGTTCTTAGCTTTGGGAATACCGTTGGCTGTAAGTGCACCTTCGCTGACTAGCATGTCTTCTGAAATTGCTAATCTTATATCTATTGGAGCTGCTTTTACAGCTTCTTTACTTACATTTACTATGTTTTATTCTTTGAACAATGTAGATAGTAGCAGTGTAGCTACGAACTCAAATGTGCCAATAGTTAGCTCCTACGAAAAAGCAACCAATAACAATATAATCATCGAAGAAGAGCAAACAGCTCTCGAAGTTGAAGATGATTTGGCTACTAGTTCGAATACTAATTCGAATTTAGTAACTACTAGAAATGATAATTCAAACAGAACAATGCGTTCTACAAGTAGTAATGTAAATACTAACTTAAATAGTTCAAATGCCAACAATGATTTGGCAAATGACGACAATATAGTCGCTTTAGTACAGACTGAAAATGAATCAATTAATACTAGTGTATCTGAGAACATTACTCCTATTACAACTCCAAAGAGGGATTTAATCTCTGCTTGGGATGCAAACATAATTACTAGTAGAAAAACTGGACTTCAAACTAACAATAGTATTTTCCTAGAAGGCAATGCCCTAACTAGCAATGGAATCCCTTTTACTAGAGATTACTTGACTATAATAAGAACAAAAGCTACTTCTAACAATTTGAATTCAGGACAGTTTGATGTTAGTTTCTTGACTAATTTCTTCGCTACTGATATGAGAGGAATTATCTCTGCAGGGCTCTCTTGGTATGACCAAAACTCTAACCCAGATTTGAGAAATCCAGTATTCGTAGGTGGAGGTATAGAATATACACCGACCTTTACTAGCTTGCTAGCTAATAGCTACTTCGACTCATTTGTAAATGGGCAACTATTCTTGGGAAGCAATCCATCATACAAAATGGAAGCAGGTATATCTACTACATTTGGTGGTATGACTAATTTCCCTATAGTTATTGGTTATACTAGAAACTACGTGCGTGATTACCAATTCATTCGACAAGAACTGAATGATGGACTATTCATAGGGACTGAAATTAGCTTCTAGAATTTTACAATAGTGAATAAAAAATTGAATCCGAATATTAGAAATAGTATTCGGATTTTTTCATTTTTAGAAACATCAAGTTGACATTTGAGAAATCCAAATTACAATCAATTAATTTGCATTTTAATTAATATGTATTAATAGTGTGATTATCAGGCAACTATACAGCAAACAGTTACTTAAATAAGTATAGATATAGTGAGGTTGAATTTGGAATTAATATTACTTAAATAGTAATTTTAATTAATTTTTGTTGGCTGAGTTAATTGGTACTTTTGCAAAGATATATATATAACAATAATTAAAAGAGTGTGTCTTAATGAAAAATTTATTTATTTATATATCGCTACTTATTGCTGCAACTACTCTGGGCTATTCACTAGCTCCAGTGACTGTTGTACTCAATAATGATGGCGATAATATAACAGCCCAACTAAATGATTACTCGTCTGGTTCTCCTGTTGCAGTTGATGGAATTGATGCAATTATTGTGCCAACTGTAACTGCGAATGGATCTGGCTATTCATCGTTCGTTGTTGGTGAAGGTGACCCTGATTGGGGAGATATATTATCAACCAAAGTAAACAGCAATGTAATTCTAGATATCTATGATAATGGTACTTTAGTTGCCCAATTCAGATTGGATGAACTACAGGAACAAACTGCTCGTACTGAACAATTACCATCGAATGTAATAATTGGAAACGAACTAAAAGTTGAAGGGGATGCTACATTCAAAGGTGAAAATACTTTCAAGGGTGTAACAACGTTCAAAAAACAAACAACTTTTGAGAAGGATTCTAAATTTGAAGGACAAGTTACAGTAACTGGTGTACTGAAACTTAAATCAAACGAGTTTAGTGATAGTGTTGACATTGGAGACATTGAAACTAATATAATGGTATTCGTTGGAGGAAGTGATGTTGATATTGAAGAATCTTCTTTCAGTAACAACTTAGTAAATGGAGCTACTTATACTTTGGTCAACAATGGTACAGGTCAAAACGACCCTTACTTCTCAATTGATCTAGATAATGGTGACTATGTTAGAGTTTACCCTAATCAAGTTGTAACATTGATTAGAATCGGTGGCAATCTTTACATTGTATCAAGACCTGGATATGGTGAAGGTTAAAAAATATAATAAAATCTAAATTCATAATCCCATCTGTTTTTCAGGTGGGATTTTTTTTGCTCTAATGCGTATAACTGACATTTATTAGGTCATTTTGATTAGTTGTTTATGTAACTATTAACCAGAATTATGGTTATTGAGTCATAACATTTATTCAATTATATGGAACAATTTATGAACTTTTATAGACGACATTTAGTAAAATTAAACACACTAATATTTCTTCTTTTACTATCAGGGCTTACATACACTGCAATAGCCTGGAGTGCAGGTAAAACCGGTCAAACCCAAGATGGTTGTACGTGTCATGGCTCTGCTAATACGAGCACAAAAGTAACACTAACAAGTGGAAGCGGCTCATTTACTTTTGACCCTGGGTCAACGACTACTTTTACGGTTGCAATCGACAATTCTTCGATGAGTAAAGCGGGTATGAATGTTGGGGTCAAATCCACAGAAACCGGCGGCTCTAATATTGGGACATTAACTGCCGGATCTGGAACCAAAATAGAAAGCGGCGAAGTTACTCATAATGGTGAGCAATCTTTAAATAGTGGCAAGTTCGATTTTACGTTTGATTGGAAAGCACCTGCAACTCATGGTGAATATTGGATACGTGGTGTTGCAAATGCAGTGAATGATAATGGAGGGGACTCTGGTGACCAGTGGAATAGATTCACAACTCAGAAGATAACAGTAGCAGGAGTTACGGTTACTGCACCTAATGGTGGTGAGAACTGGTGTGCAGGAACTACTCAGACAATCACTTGGAAATCAGATGGTGTAGAAAATGTTAAATTAGAATACTCCACTAACGGAGGTTCTAATTGGAATGTAATATCAGCAAGTACTCAAGCCTCAACTGGTAGTTTTAGTTGGACTATTCCTCAAGGAATTACACCAGGTACAACTAATCAAATAAGAATAAGTGACGCTGTTAAAACAACAAGAAATGACTTATCTAATAACTCATTTACAATTGTAGGTGAAGTAAGTATAGCTACCCAGCCAATAGCTGATGAGACTTGTACAGGACAATCGTTTACTATGACGGTAGTTGTGACTGGTACAGGACATCAGTATCAATGGAGAAAGAATGGCAACCCTGTAAATGGTGCAACTCAAGCTACGTATAGTCGCTCTAGTGCACTACTCGATGATGCGGGAGATTATGATTGCCAAATTACTACTGCTTGTGGTGTACTTTTAACTTCAGTAAAAGCTAAATTAGATGTATTCCAAGCTCCTAAAATAGCAACACAACCTACTGGTAAATTTGGATGTGAAGGAAGTTCAGTTACTTTAAGTGCTGTTGTTGAAGGTGAATTCACATCAATACAATGGAGAAAAAACGGGCAACCAATAAATGGAGCAACTAATTCTACTTTTGTAATAAATAGTTTAAAAGCCTCAGACGAAGGAGACTATACGCTACTAGTAAAAAGTGATAAATGTGGGAATGAGATTACTTCTTCCATTGCTAAAGTAGCACTGAATAAAGAACCAAAATTCGTAGTTCAACCTAAACCTTTAAAAGGTTGCGAAGGAAGTGAAATTAAACTTACAGCTCAAGTTGATGGAACTATTACTGGTTTCCAGTGGTATAGAAATGATATTAAAGTTAGTAATGCTACATCTCGTGATTATACGATAGCTATAGCAAAGGCCTCGGACGCAGGTAATTACAAACTTGAGCTAATTGGCTCATGTGGAACAAATCAATTCTCAGATGTCGTAAAACTGTCTATAAATTCATCGCCAATTGTGGTAACACATCCATCTAATAAAGAAGTCTTTGTGGATGAGAGTGTAACTCTCTCAATATCAGCAGAGAATCCCGGTGGAGAGGTAAGTGAACTAACATACCAATGGAAAAAGAACGGTAATAATATTGCTAATGCAAATTCTAGTACGTTTACTTTAAACAAAGTAACTCTAGCTGATGCTGGCAAATATTCAGTTGAAATTAAAAATACTTGCGATTTATCTATTACTTCGAATGAGGCAGAAGTTAAAGTATTAGAAAATAACGGAGGTCCAGCAATTACTGCTAATATGGAAGTGATAGACTTAGGGTCCGTGAATATCGGAGAGAATAAATCTGAAACATTTGTAGGAATTATTACAAATAGTGGAGATGAAAGTTTAGTTATTGCTGGTATCAAGATTGAAGGTGCAAATGCAAATGCATACTCTTTAGTCTCTATCACTTTCCCTATTCATATTGCTCCGAACTCGAAACTTGATTTAGGGATTCTATTCTCTCCTCAAAAAGCTGGGTTTAATCAAGCTACCATCTCATTTGTAAGTAATTCGGTGAATGATGTAAATATAGAACTTCGTGGAAACGGTATAGATAAAGGAACTTTAATCAGTAGTGTTAAATCTCTTTCTTTCGGTAGTGCTGTTATTGATGAAGTAGTTGAAAGAAGTTTCGAGATTGAAAATCCAACTAATAAAACTATCACTATTTCAGAGATGAATTCTAGCTCTAATGATTTCAAATTCACAGTTATCACTGATCCTATATTTGACCCAAAAACTAAGAAAGAAATAGTAGTTACATTCACCCCTACTAAAGAAGAAGATTATAACGAAGTATTAACTATCTCGACTGATGATGGAAACACAATTGAAATACAAATGACTGCAAAAGGAATCAAATCTTCTGTTTGGGATGGCATTCCAACTATCACAAGCGTCAAATCATTTCCAAACCCAGGTGAAAGCAATATAACTTTGGAAATGAATTTTGATGAAGTTATTGATTATCAGATAAGTTTAGTTAACCTGAGTGGTATTGTAATTAGAGAGTTCGAAGGTTATTCAAACATAGGAAATAACAGAGTAATATGGGATAGTAGGGACGCAACAAATACTAAAGTTGCTAGTGGAACCTACTTTGCGATAATCAAAGTAGAAGACAGAATACAAACGATAAGTATAATCGTCCAATAGTATATTCTAAGTTCAAAGCCATTTTATAAATAATGAACTGAACCCCAAAAAGTGTTTATCTTTTTGGGGCTGTTCATAAATCTTGGCTCAATAAAAACAATCAATCTAATATTAATTAGATTACATCCACCAATCGATACCGATGAATGATTGGTTAATACCAAAACCGATTCTACTATTATCAATATTGAAGTTAATTACGTTCACTCCACCTCTAACAGAAACTGTTGGGAAAGGGAACCACATACCACCTAACTCTACATTGGCAGTACTAGAAGATGAAGTAAATACAGTCTCTGTAAATGCAAAATTGAATTCTGCATAAGGGAATAAATTAGCTTCATTACTGAATATATATCGGAAAAATGGATTAACTAATAGGGTAGTTCCGCCATCATCACCGGGAGCATCTGTACCGCTAACATAACCTAAACCGAGACCAGCGCCGATATGGAAATTTTCCTGAAGTGCATAGCCAAAACTAACACCCATATTAATATCATTAACCTTTACACCCAGACCAATTTTATCTTTTGGTAACGGTGATTTTTTCTCATTTTGTGCTGACGCACCAACCGTTGCAGCTAAGAAAATGGCAACAACAAAACCAATTATTACTTTTTTCATGTTAAACTCCTTAAAATGTTAAAAAACAATCTTATAAATATAGTTGATTTGTTGGTATATTTAAAATAAATTTATTCCACAATATAAGAAAATCGAACAAAATAAATGTTTATCACGTAAAGCCATTTTAAAAAGTAGCTTTATTTAAACATAGGGTTTTGTTAAATTTGAAGTTTTATTTCACTGATGAATATAATATTAATAAAGGTTTAGAGTATGGATAACAAAAATTTACACCGTTTATTTGCATTATTATCATTTGCTACGGCTATGATAGTGTTCGGATTAACAGTCCAAGACAGCGTTCCCTTCTGGGATTGCGGTGAATTCTCTGCTGCTGCTATATGGCAGCAAGTACCCCACCCTCCGGGAGCACCACTTTTCCTAATGATAGGTAAAATGTTCGATATCCTAATACCATTTGGTGATCCGGGATGGAAAATTAATATGGCTTCTGCTACAAGTAGTGCATTTGCTGTATTATTTCTTTATCTAATTACTGTAATGGCGATAAAGAATTTCAGAAAAGAAGCAATTTCTTCATTTGGTGATGCATTAGCTGTTTATGGATCCGCATTCGTAGGAGCGGCAGCATTCACATTCAGTGATACTTTCTGGTTCAATGCGGTGGAATCTGAGGTTTATGCTATGGCTACCCTATTCGTGTCTATTATCATTTATCTAATGATGAGATGGAACGAAGAAGCTGACAATCCCGGGCATGAGCGATTTTTATTACTTATAGCTTATCTGATTGGACTTTCTACTGGGGTGCATCTACTACCGATATTAGCTATTTTCTCGATAGTATTCTTAGTTTACTTACGAAAATATAAAACTACATTTGGTGGTCTGATGATCACTGGAATATTATCATTAGTAATATTCTTCATTATTTATCCATTCATAGTAAAATGGATACCAGCACTATTAGCAGGTCACTCTCCAGGTAGAAACGAAGTACACCAATATAATATAAACGACAGTACAGCATTAATTATCTTTGCTTTACTTTTTGTATTTGGTGCAATCGGACTATTCGTTTGGTCTATGAAAAATAAAAAAGAATTGATTATGTTGGCCTCGGGCGCAGTTGTACTAGTCCTTTTAGGATACACTACTTACACTCAGATATTACTACGCTCTAACGCAAACCCTCCAATGAACGAAAACTCTCCAAAAGAATTTGGTGATTTGGCTTCTTACTTGGGTCGTGAACAATACGGCGATGATGCTAGTTGGCCACGTAGAATAAAAACAGAAGAACGATTCACAAGAGTTTATTTATCTAAAGATGAAAAAGGTGAATATATATATGGAGATTGGACTCCTCCTTCTAGAGAAAGGGTAGAAACTAGTGATGGTCAATCTGTAACTAAACCAGTTTGGAATAATATTAACTTCGGTGGTGAGATGGCTTACCTCTGGAAATACCAAATGGGTCATATGTACTGGCGATATTTCGGATGGAATTTCATTGGGAAGAATTCCGATGAACAAGACGCTGGTGTTGCAATGTTTGCAAATGATAACCAAGAAATTGAAGTTCTAAATGATTTGAATGGATATGCGAGTGAATTCCCAATCCGATTTTTCGCTCTACCGCTTATATTTGGGCTAATTGGATTCTTCTTCCATTTCAGAGAAGATAGAAAAATGGCAATATTACACTTAGTTATATTCCTAATGATGGGTCTATTAGCTGCAGTTGCCCAACAGCAACAAGATCCACAACCTAGGGAAAGAGACTATTTCTACACTGGTTCATTTATGATGTGGTGTATGTGGATTGGTATTGGAGTTTACTCACTAATTATGAATTTGAGCAAAAAGAAAGTTCAAGCAGGAATAGCAGGTGCTATAGTCACAGTTTCTACTATATTGGTGCCAGTTAATATGGCAATTGGTGGTTGGAATTCTCACGATAGAACAGGCAATTTCCTTCCTTTCGATTATTCTTATAACCTCTTGCAATCGGCCGATGAGGGAGCTATTATCTTCACCAATGGTGACAATGATACTTTCCCAGTTTGGTACATTCAAGATGTAATGGGTGTAAGAAGAGACGTAAGAATAGTGAACTTATCACTTGGTAACACTCTTTGGTATGTATATCAATTGAAGAATATGCAACCGTGGGGAGCAGATAAGATACCTCTTACTTTCCCTGATGAGAAATTATTAATAGATGAGGTAGACCCTAATGCTTTAAGCTATGACTTTGGTGAAGCGTTCAATTTAGAAATACCTGTTAAGCGTGAAATATTGGCAAAATATACTGATGATGCTGATATCCTTGCTAGAGGAACTTTCAAAGCAATGTTCAAAGGACAGGATTACGGCGAGCAAGGTGGAAAGCAGATGTACTTATTCAGAGTACAAGACAAGTTGATAAGAGACATACTTGAGCAATTGAAATTTGAAAAGCCAATATATTTCTCAACTACTGTTGGACCTGATGCTTACGCTGGATTGGAAGAATTCTTCCGCTACGAAGGTATGCTAATGAGAGTATGCCCAGTTCCTCAGAAAACATCTGTTGGCGATAAATTGGATATAGACGTGATGGCAGAGATATTACTCAACGTTAATAATACTGATGAATACAGTAAAACACCAAAGAGAGAATTCAAGATGAGAAACTTGAATGATCCTGGAGTTTACTTTGACCCAGTACATAGACGATTGATGAATAGCTATAGACAACTATACACTATGTTGGCTACATCTTATATATCTATGAGAAAAGACAATGCTAAAGCGATACAAACACTTGATTTGATGAACAAAAACATCTCTCCAACAGTATTCCCAATGGAATATGATATGCTTTACAGAATGGCGCAGCTGTATAGTGATGCTGGGGCTAAAGCTCAAGCTAAAATTTATGCAAAATTAGGTATTGATAGAGCTAACAAGATAATTACTAATGATAACTTAAAACCAGATTTGATACAATACGAAATAGGGAACCGCTATTTGGGTCCACATAGATATTCTGCTGAGTTATACAAAGTTATGGGCGATTATCAAGGTGCTATAGACGTAACTAAAAAGTTAAAAAGCAAAATCGATGTACTTGAAGAACAGATGCGAGGACGCCAGGGTTACGAATCTCAATATGAGAGAGTACGTTCTAACCTAATAGACGCATTAGTAACGATAGATGAGCTAGAGATAGCTAAATTAGAGTACGAAGGCAAAGATACTGAAGCTATGAAACTATTACAACAGAAAATGGCTAAGTACAATGCCGATAACACTCAAGTAAGCAATACGTTGGCTGCATTGTTGAACAGAAGATTTATTGAAATGCAACAAAAATCAAGTGGTGACACTATAGTAGCACAAAACGCTACAACTAGTAACTAATAAGGCACTTCAAATATTTTAATCACAAGGCGTTTACTTCGGTAAACGCCTTTTTTTATATTTTGGCACTAATAATGTAATATTTTTCTTGTTATTAAGTCATTTTTTAAGATATTGCGAAAAATTGGATTACGCTTAACGTAATAGTAATAAATTAATTAAATCAAATTTAGGAGTGTCAGGTTATGTTTTGGACACCAGAACTAGCAAAAACATTAGAAGATGCACCATTTCCAGCTACCAAAGATGAGCTTTGGGATTATGCTAATAGATCAGGTTGCCCCCAACAAGTATTGGACAACATAATCGAATTAGAAGATACCGATGAGTTAATCGAAGGTATGGAAGATTTGTGGTCTGAGTACGAGGATATGATCGAAGAAGATTACTTCTATGACGACGACGAAGAAGAACAATACAAATAGAAATCAACTTAGAAGAAATACGAGATAAACATCATATTATAAAAAAAGATGTCGAATCATAATGCACTTTATTCCCAATAGACTAATATTATTTACAGTAATAATATGCTCATTGACTAATATCAAAGCAGACGAACTAGAGAATAAAGGACTTTATACTAGTAAGTTTGTTCCTTATGGCTATGAGATAAATAGACTAGAGTTTATTGGGAATAAAGATTTTAATGCACCCGAACTAACAAACAAAGTCAAAAGTCGCCCTACTAATATCGGGATACTCCATTCCCTCATGTTAATGTATTACGATGAGGGGCAAAAAAATCGCCATACTCCCAAATTGGTTATGGAAACGATAGAAAAGAACATTCGTTGGTTCGAGAATGAAAGGCGTGTATTCGATGAGAAAGTAGTTCTAGAAGATTTGAAATCACTAGAATCATACTATAAAAACAACGGATACCACCTATCACAGATAAGCTACGAAATATTCCCAGACAGCACTACCCAAGAAAATGTATTAGCTTTCTATATAAAAGAGGGTGAAAGATATAGAATATCTAATGTTACCTATCTAGGATTAGACAGCATCGACCAAGAAGTTAAAAACAAAATTAATAGTGTCATAACCGATCATTCAGGTGATTATTATTCTGAGCTTACAATCGAACAAGAGTACAATGAAGTAACTGCTACCCTCGAGAACAATGGTTTTTTATATATAAAGAGCAGTAAACCCGTTATCCATATCGACGATGAGACCAAATCGGACAGTGTAGTTATAGAATTCATATTAGGAAAAAGAAAGAAAATAGGCGAAATCGATATAGTCGATATCCGCAACGATCAACCAGCTGTTTCGCAGAATATGCGTAAAATGCAGTTAGCTTTCAAAACCGGTGATTACTATAGCAAGCGAGATGAATTGCAATCACGTATTAACTTTCTATCATTAGGTGTATTCGAGAATGCCTCTATTAGCTATATTTCTGACTCAACGACGAGCGATTCTATAGTTAATGTTAGGGTTAGTCTTGTCTATAATAACCAACAAGAATGGGAAGTCAGTCCATTTGTGAATAGAACTGTATTCAATGAGACTACGAATGCAGGTATTGAAGTAGGTTATGGTCATAAGAACATATTCGGTGCAGCGCAGAAGTTTAGACTATATGGCAAAATCTTTGCCCGTGATATAAGTCGGTTTATTGGTTCTGGAAGTAATACTAATGAGTATCAAAACCTATTGGAGTATGAGTACCAAGCTGGTATTAAGTTCGACCAGCCATATATCTTCTCTCTTTGGAATTGGAATGTAGGTGCGAGTACTAATCCACAATATGCGGTTCGTAATATCTTAAACAACTTCGCTTTAAATACATTTTCTTGGCCTTTTACATTCCAAGTCCGTTTACCATATTATACGATTATCAATAGTATATACGTTGATTTGAGTTTCGAAAGCGAGAAACCATCAGGATTAGTGAATATATTGAATCAAGATACACTGACTAGTGATATAGCACAAGCATTGATTATCTACTCTAGTTTGCAAGACTATGATAAGTTCATCACACTCGCTACCATGAGTTTCAGAGCAGTAGGAGATAAAAGAGACAACCCAATAAACCCAACAAAAGGGTATTATCTGAATACTTCAGTTGAGTTTCCTATTGCTAATGTATTATCAAATTATATAAGAACTCAAATCAAAATTTATAATTACTTCAGTCTATCTAGCCAACTAACTACAGCATTCAAGCTTAGTGCTGGACATATATTCTTAGATTTCAATAGTGAGTATTATGTCCCATTTGATAGACAGTTCTTTGCTGGTGGAGCAAACTCTGTTCGTGGATGGATATCCAGAAAACTTAGATACCACCCTAATCAGGATTCTACTATTGTTAATAATGATTTATATGGGTTTTTAGAAAACTTTGTCGGATCAACTAGTTTGATAGAATCTTCTTTAGAGCTGCGGTACAAATTCAAACGCCCGGAGTATTTCAGTGAGTTTCTTGCAGACCAAATAGAAAGTCTAGGTCTAGTTGCTTTTGCAGACGTAGGGAACTCTTATGATTGGTTAATAAATGATAATAGGTCTGATACAAAAACAGGTAACTTTATCAGTACTTTAGCCGTTTCTATAGGTGCAGGTATTAGGTATTTTACACCTGTTGGACCTTTAAGATTGGATTTTGCAACACCAGTGTTTGATCCCAATGGAGACGAAACACCTTTCTCTAAAGTACGTATACACATTGGTTTA
>PGYR01000102.1 GCA_002839765.1 Ignavibacteriae bacterium HGW-Ignavibacteriae-4 | reverse complement strand
AGTTTTGATTCTGAATATCAGTACTAATTACTTTGCTTCCCTCTAAGTTGAATATAGTAAGCTCTGTAAATCCATCAGCAATTGCTTGTGGTAGAATCTGAACGCTTGATTCACTTAATGTCATATACTCAGATAGAGTTTGCTCGGGAGTAACAGATGATATACCCTTCGCTTTAATAATTGCTTTCTGGACTGTTTTATAACTAAATTCTAATTCTTCTAACTCATTAATAGCATTCATCACTGAAATACCAATACCTAATGAATCTATATATTCAATATCTTCTTCTCCTTGTTCAACTGATTTAGGATTGAATATTATATCTACTAATACTTCTGCATTGGGAGCTATTGGTTTAGTCATATCCCAACTAAAAGGTGTGAACCCTCCCAAACTAAAACCCTTATCTCCATATTTGAATTCTAAACTAGATACATATAGTGGAGCTTGGCTCGATAAATTGCGTATAGTATCTTGTAATTTAATTGGTTTTGATTCTACATCTAATTCACCGAAGTTGCTATAACTAACAAATTCGTATAAAGGGAAGTCAGCCGAGACCCTTTGATTTGCAATTGGATAATACTGACACTCCTCTATGCTACCTTCATTATTGATCCCCAAACCTACAAATAAGGAATCACTATAAATGTCTGAATTGTCGATATTATCTTTTGTAAAATTAACATTTACATATATTTCTGAATTCGGTAGTATGGGCATACTTATATCCCAATTACTTGGTTCGAATGAAACAACACTAAAGCCAGATTTTTTATTACCAAATTCAATTCTACTGAGATAAATAGGTTTGCTATTCGATAAATTTCGAATTGTATCTTGGAAAGTGACCTCCTTAATTTTGGGATTTTGCAATGAAATAGAAGTTGAAGTTGCTTCCATTTCAGTGTTCACATAGGTTACTAATATTGTAGTGTCATTCCCAGCCATATCACTAAAATATATTAATGCAGAAGCCGGCTTTGATTTATCTATTACAGTTAGCCACCAATTCAATTCCCTTTGTTCACCAGGTATGAATTCGCTACTTTTTGCTCTCCAATCAAATTGGTAATTGTCCTTTGCAACTACAAATATATCTCGCATATTAGAACGGGCAGCATCATCTTCTGGATAATCAGTAACCGTTCCACCATCTTTAGATATATCTCCATTACACTGCTGAGTATATTTAACTTGGGGTGCTACACTATCCGCCAATGAATAATCATTTAAAGAAAAGGCAGAAGGGAAACCATAAGATGCTGAATTTTTAAAACCAAACGACTCAGTTAAAAACTTAGTAGAATCTGATTTAATAATATATGAACCTTCCGTAGAAATGCTAAGACGCTTACTAGCATAACTTCTACCATTATAAGTGCTTTCAAACTTTTCAAATTTGTCCCCATATACATCTTTTACTTTTCTATATTTAGGTTCATTACCTTTTACTGAAAGTTCAGCAAATAATAAGTCATCAGGAATTTCATTGTCTATTAATGGAAAAGTAATATTAATGTAATTCTCATTAAATGGTTCTAAGCCTTTTGTTTCATTCGGTGAAAAAACAACAGCATTAGTTACTGACTGTTCAATAGCAGGTATTTGCATCATAAATGGATCTGAATTAGCTTGTATATCATCTTCAGAATTACCTGTATTATAATAAACAACAGCTATAGGTTTATCAGCATTAATATGTGCTAACTTAGGAGGATTCGTTTTATCAGCTTCATCTAACAAAGGCCAAAGCCGGGTTTCTATAAAACCTTCACCTAAACTAGCCCCTCCACCTTTCTTAATTGTACCTATTAATTTACCATCCTTGTATACATTTGTATTTGGTTCTGAAGCATAAATTCTAATTATACCATTATACTTTTTATTCATCTGAGGAGTAATAAAATAATCCTTTTGCCAATATATAGTTGGTAATTCCATATTAACAATATAATCGCAAGATGTTACACCCAATGGAATTAATGCACAATTAACACCTGAAACTATTCCAAATGGTTTATTACCTTCAAATAGACTACCTGATAAATCTTGTTTAGGTCCATTAATAGACAAAAGCCAGACATCACCTCTGGACATTAAAGCACTTTTAGATTCACCTGATTTTATTAAACTACCGTCGTTAAATGGAACAGCATCATTACCTTCATCTCCACCACCCATTGTAAAAGTCACATTAGTATTATCATAAGCCGCAACTACTCCCGTGAATGGGCTAAACCAGCCATTTATAGTAATTGCCGGCTCCTTATAAGCAGAATTAATATATTTTGTTCCAAATGCTTTTGCTGGAATAGCAAAAAAGCCATCTGAGGAGTATTGATATTTAACAACAACATATACAATTACTGGTACATCCGATACAACATGGATTGCAGAATTTTTATATACTTTTGCAGGTTTCTGTTTTTCGTTTATACCCGAATGTGAAATAGGTTGTGCAGTATTAGCCACTAAGTTGAAGCTAACTACTGAAAAAGGTTCTACCGTATTCTTCTTAAAGTAGCCATTACTACCAATTGATACTTCAACATTTGCTTCTGTAGAACTGGTTACTAGAATTTTAACGAAATTATCTTTGCCTGAACTTTCGTCTGTATATATAGGTGGAATAGTAAACCAAAAATCACGTCCCGAATTACCTGAATTCTGTATCATAGCAAGTTTTTCTTTGACTTCATCAACGTCAATACCAGAGAAAAGTGAAGAGAATGTAAGAAGTAGAATAATAATAGATGTAGTTAAAAATTTCATTGTAGTTCCTGTTTTTAATTGTAAAAATAAAAAAACCCGAGTAGTATTCCTAATCGGGTTATGTTTCTAATAATTCTTACTTCACAACATTTATATTTCTAGTGAGTAGTCGACTCTCGCTTTTCAGCGTTATTATGTAAGTTCCAGATTTGAGCGAGCTGATTGAAACAGAGTTTTGATTCTGAATATCAGTAC
>PGYR01000042.1 GCA_002839765.1 Ignavibacteriae bacterium HGW-Ignavibacteriae-4 | reverse complement strand
ATTGTAGTTATAGTCACCTATGGTTTCCGATGGTACAAAGAATTCTTTTATTCCTTGCTGCACTTCCCAAAATTCAATTGCATTCGTCCAAGCAATTACATATTTGTCATCAGGTGTAAAGTCAAGTTCATTTACAAAACTTGTACTCCTATACCATAGTGTATCTA
The DNA here is from genome assembly GCA_002839765.1 of Ignavibacteriae bacterium HGW-Ignavibacteriae-4. Lineage (GTDB taxonomy): Bacteria > Bacteroidota > Ignavibacteria > Kapaibacteriales > UBA2268 > PGYR01. Next base: position 31,061 of record PGYR01000042.1, on the reverse strand, counting down.
ATTCATTAGCTTTGCTTGATGTGCTTGCTAAAATAGCGAGGAATATGGTTAATAGTATGTTTTTCATATTGTTTCTCCGATTGATAATTCTCTCTTACCAATTAGATTAGTTTATTAGTTCTCATAATCTTTCAGCACCTTCTCGTAGCCGCCCAGTTTGGTGCTGTCCTTATTATCCAGATACCGAGAATAGATTAGTCCTATGTCTTTTCCGAATCGGTATTCATATACTTCATTGTGTCTTATCCTGATAGTATCTTTGCCCAAATACCTATCTATATTGTAATTAGCATATAAAAATCCAGTTATGAACTTGACCTTTTTTCCATCGAACTCTGCTTCTGATTGATTTCGTTTACTACCACTGAATGCTACATAGCCGTTATATACCGAATTACCTATAGTAGTATCTCTGAAAATGAATGCTTCATCTTTCCAATCACCTACGTATAAGTTGTATATATCGAGCCATTTGGTATATCTAAATCTAGCTGAGTCGGTTAGATCGAAGTACAAGTTTGATATCGCTATTTTATTAGAATCTAGTGAGTAGTAGAACTCATTATTCGAAATATTCCCTTGTACTATGTCCTCCGAATTCATAATATATGCTTTTCTACCCATGTGGATTATAGTATCCATTAAGTAGATAGTGCTAGAGGCGAACTCAGGTTGCAATACTTTGTTATTAGTATCTATACCGTAGAAGAGGTAGTCCCAAGTGTCTCCACTGTCCAATGGCAAGTAATTTCTAAAGTCAAACTCTTCAACGGGTGTAATAGTTTTATTATCACACGAGTTGAGCAATATAGCAAATAGGAAAAGCAAAAATAACGGTCGCATCGTATATTAGGATTTATGTAAAAAAGATAGATTCAATATACAAAACACCTAAATGATTTAGAAAATATAAAAAAAAAGACCCACTCTTTTTGAGAGCAGGTCTTTGAGTCTAATTCTGTTTGAGATAGACTATTTGTAGTCTATTATCTGTGGCATAGCCATAAGGAATCTTTCTTTTCTAGAAATATCATACATAGCAAGTGAGTACTTCATTTGCGATTGCATTTCTGGACTTAGATATTCCATATTCAAGATAAGTGATTGCATAGTAGGGCTAAATTCATGTTTCACTCTTTCTATAAAGTTTTGGTTTCCAGCAGCGCCTAATTTGCTTTCCATTCCTAGAGCATCCATGAATGCTTGGAAAGGTTCTTTACTTTCAGGGTAAGATTTGACGTAAACTAGTTTACCTTTTTTCACACCAATCATATCTTTCACGTAATCTATAGCAAATTCCAATCCGCCAAGTTCATCTACTAGGCCTTTTGCTTTAGCATCGCGTCCAGTCCATACTCTACCTTTGGCAACTTCTCTGATTTGCTCTACTGTTTTACCACGGCTTTCTGCTACTCTTTCTAAAAATCTCATATAGATAGTCTTAGATAGAGTGTAAAGCTTCTCTTTATCAGCATCAGTATATTTGAACATTGGGTTCAAGAACTGAGCAGAAGTAGTAGTTGATATAGTATCAGCAGTTACTCCTAATAAGTCCCTAGTTCCTTCGAAATTAGGTAAAGCAAGTATAACACCAATAGAGCCAGTAATAGTAGATGGATGAGCTATAATTTTGTCACAAGCCATAGCCATATAGTATCCACCAGAAGCAGCTACATCACTCATAGAAGCAATTACTTTCTTACGTTTACGAGCTTCCATGATAGCTTCCCACATCTCATCAGAAGCTATAACCGAACCACCCGGAGAGTCGATTCTAAGTATAATAGCGTCTATATCTTCGTCCTCAGCAGCGTCTCTTATTTGTTGTACGAATTTTGCAGAGCGAATTTCATATTCACCACCACCAAATAGTGAATTTTCGCTATCACCAGAGTATATAGGGCCAACACTATTGATAATAGCTATAGTTTTATCTTCGTCTATATCACCTTTGGGAGTGTATTTGCTCTTATTGTATTTAGCAACTGAAACCAAATCCAGTTCTTTAGTGTATAAACTATCAGCAGATAAATCTGGATAAAGTTTAGATTTTATGAAATCTTCTACTTGAGTTTTAGTTTTCATACCGTCTATTAGCTTGTATTTGTACAAACTATCCACAGTGAATAGTCCTTGATTAAGAAGAGCAAGAACTTGTGATTTTTCCATTTTTCTGTGTTTAGAAACACTAGATACAAATTCATCTTGGAACTGATTTAGCAATACTTCAAGTTGGTAACGAGAAGAATCACTGAATTTGTACTTATTGTAAGAATCAGCAGCCGATTTGAAATCCTCAAATCCAACTACATGATATTCCATTCCTAATTTCTTGAATAGCCCAGTCATAAACATAGAGCTAATACCGTAACCATTGAATTCCAATAGCCCCTCGGTAGGCATAAATATAGAATCAGCAGTTAGCGAGTTGTAATATGTTTGCTCATCACCTGACTCTATGAAACTATAGATGAACTTACCCGATTTTTTAAAATCTTCTAATTTCTCTTGTAGTTCCGCACCTTTAGCACGTCCCACAGAACCATTAATATTAAGCAAAATCCCCTTTATCTTCTCATCATCTTTCGCTCTATCTATTGAGTGAAGAATATCATAAAAAGTAATGGAGTTGCCACCACCAGAAAATAAACTAAACGGATCTTGTTTAGAATACTCAGGCAAACCGTTGGATAGATCAATAGACAGGACTGTCTCATCATTTATGCTAACTTCTGGTTCATCAAAATTAAAAGATGAGCCAACAAATGAGAAGAAGGCAAATATGAATATCACGAATAAAAGGAACACACCTCCGATAATAGAGACAGGAATCCACCATCTAGTTTTCTTCTGCGGTCTGAAGTTAGGGGGATAGTTTTGATTCATTTGTGGGGGAGTATTTTGTACATTATCTTGCATACTAGGTACCTATAATATATTGAAATATAGCAGTAAAAGAAAGTTATACGTAATAGTTTTATTTAGGTTTCAGAAATATTTAAAAAAAATGTTTTTTAGCTATGAACTAAGTTTCACTATGAGCAAAGGTAAAGAATACGTATCTATTTATTTCTACCCTACTTCGATTTACGCTTAACCAAAAGCGAAACAAAGAACAGCAAACTAAGTATCAGAAATACTATGTTGACCGTACCAGCGAAAGGCGGTGCACCCTCTGGCCACAGCTGCCCCAGCAGGACTACTATGTTTAGGGGTTGGGGGGTGTTATTAGGGTTTTCATATTTTTTTGTGTTTACTGAACAATCAACTTCTCTCTTGATGTCCCTTCCTTATTCTTTATTATTAGGTAGTAAACACCACTTGAAAACTGTTTTAAGTCAATCGTTAAATTTGAATTAGGAGATGTTCTGTTATAAACGGATTTACCATTAATATCTATAATAGTAAATTCATTCATTAAGTCTATTCCATCTACATCAATTGATACCAAATCGTTTGCTGGGTTGGGGTATAACTTAATATTCTGATGTTCTTCTTGGTTTTTAACAAATGTTCGTGTTGAATGTGTATATATTCTTACATCTTCTGTATAACCAAACTGAGATATTTTTGAAAGACCACCTATAGCAATGGTAAATCCATCATCACTAAGACTGATTACAGAGCCAATAAAATTATTATTTTCTTCTTCATCAATGCTTAACCCCAGATCTCTCCACTGTCCATTAAACAAACTATAAACTTTTGGGTTGAAATATGATTGCCCTTTATCATCAATATTTGCACTTCCACCCGTAGCAATAATATTACCTTCTCCATTTATTTTTGCTGTTCTACCTGAATGGTTATAGAATACTTGACCTAGTTGAATCCAATCATTTCCATCGTACTCTAATACCCTTGTTCGCCCTCCATCTTTACCATATGAAACGTCACTTACCATGCCGAGTGAAAAAGTAAAACCATCATTACTCAAATTAATAATTGTCGAAGACCCAGTGTGGGGTATTTCATTGCCCATTTGTTTCCAATTATTATTTTCATACTTATAAACTCTAATATCCCCACCAGCATTTAATGCAATAATGTTACCTTCTCCATTTACAGAAACAGATGACCCTGAATTTGCATTATCACCTTCAATGATATCTCCTTTTATGACCCATTTCTCATCTTTAAATTCAAATGTCGTTACCTTTCCTCTATCATTGTGAATTGCACCAACTATTACAACATCTCCCTTATTATTTACGGCTAAAGCGAAACCAAAAAAATCATTATTCTTTCCAGTGTCTAAATCACCACCCATTTGAATCCATTTATTAGAAGAGTATCTAAAAACTCTAACAAAGCCAATTTGAAGTTTTCTTGCACTTACGGCTATAATATTTCCATCAAAACTGATGTCAACAGCCCATCCAAATTCGTCATTTAAAATACCATGAATATCATCCCCTATTTGTTCCCATTTTTCATTTTGAAAGCGAAACACCTGTATTTTCCCTGCATACTTTTCAAATTCAGAACTAGTATATGAGCCGACAATAACTGTTAAGCCATCACCACTTATTGCCAATGTATAGGCAAAGGACCCACCCCTTTTCGTTTGTTTGATACTTTCACCAAGTTGCACCCATTGTCCATAACTTTGGCTGTATGTAACTAAAACAAGTATAATAATCAGTAATCTTTTCATAATAGTCTCAACATTCCCCCCCCCCCCCCCAACCATTATAAAATAATTTTATACAACAAATCGAGCCGATTTACGTACTTTTGTTAGCACTCTGATGACAAGAGTGCTAATTGTTTTAAAAATTAAGTTTTTATAAATTTCATAAGTTAAACGGAGAGTGTTACTATGGCTTTAACTCCATTACACGACAGGGTGTTAGTTCGCCCACAAGCGGCAGTAGAAAAAACTGCTGGCGGTATCATAATACCAGACACAGCTAAAGAAAAACCACAAGAGGGTACTATAGTAGCTGTAGGAAATGGCAAAATCAACGAAGATGGTAAAGTATTACCTCTTGCTGTTAAAGCAGGCGACCAAGTTCTATACGGTAAGTATGGCGGAACGGAAGTAGTAGTTGATGGCGAAGATTTACTAATCATGCGTGAGAGTGATATCTACGCAGTTATTTCATAACAAAAACAAAAAATTAGGAGTTTTACAAAATGGCTAAAATCATAGATTTTGACATGAAAGCAAGACAACAGCTAAAAGCGGGTGTAGATAAACTTGCCAATGCTGTGAAAGTTACATTAGGCCCAAAGGGTCGTAACGTTATTATTGATAAAAAATTCGGTGCACCGACTGTTACTAAAGATGGTGTTACTGTTGCAAAAGAAATTGAATTAGAAGATCCAGTAGAGAATTTGGGTGCTAACATGGTACGTGAAGTATCATCTAGAACTTCGGACGTAGCTGGTGATGGTACTACTACTGCGACTGTATTGGCTCAAGCGATTTACCGTGAGGGCTTGAAAAACGTTACTGCTGGCGCTAATCCTATGGATTTGAAACGTGGTATCGACCTAGCAGTTATCGAAATCAAGGCAGCTCTAAAAGCTATGTCTCGCAACGTAGAAGGCACTAAAGAGATAGCTCAAGTAGGTACTATCTCTGCTAACAACGATGATACTATCGGTAATCTGATAGCAGAAGCGATGGAAAAAGTTGGTAAAGACGGTGTTATCACTGTAGAGGAAGCGAAAGGAACTGAAACTTCACTAGACACAGTAGAAGGTATGCAGTTCGATAGAGGATATTTATCTCCTTATTTCGTGACTGACACTGACAATATGGAAGCTGCTTTGGAAGATCCATATATCCTTATTTATGACAAGAAAATCGGCGCTATCAAAGATGTACTTCCTATCTTGGAAAAAGTATCTCAAGCGGGTCGTTCTTTACTAATCATAGCTGAAGATCTAGAAGGCGAAGCATTAGCTACTTTGGTAGTTAACAAGCTACGTGGTACACTGAAAATCGCTGCTGTAAAAGCTCCCGGTTTCGGTGACAGAAGAAAAGCTATGCTAGAAGATATCGCTGTTCTAACTGGTGGTACTGTTATCTCTGAAGAGAAAGGTTACAACCTAGAAGGTGCTAATATTTCTTCATTGGGAACTGCTAAGCGTATCACAATAGACAAAGACAACACAATCATAGTAGAGGGTGCTGGTTCTTCTGATGATATCAAACGTAGAATCAACGAAATCAAAACTCAAGTTGAGAAAACTACTTCTGATTACGACAGAGAGAAATTGCAAGAAAGATTAGCGAAATTATCTGGTGGTGTAGCTGTAATCAAAATCGGTGCAGCAACTGAAATCGAGATGAAAGAGAAGAAAGCTAGAGTGGAAGATGCTCTACACGCTACTCGTGCAGCTGTCGAAGAAGGAATAGTACCGGGTGGTGGTGTAGCTTACATCCGTGCATTGGACAACTTGAAAAATGTAGTAACAGAGAACTTGGACCAAGCAACTGGCGTTAAGATAGTACTACGTGCATTGGAAGAGCCATTGCGTCAGATAGTAACTAACTGCGGCGGCGAAGCATCAGTAGTAGTTAACAGAGTAAAAGAAGGCACAGGTGCTTTCGGTTACAATGCTCGTACTGATAAGTTCGAAGATTTGATAGAGTCTGGTGTAATTGACCCAACTAAGGTATCGCGTGTTGCATTGGAAAATGCTGCATCTGTATCAGGTCTATTATTAACTACAGAAGTAACAATCGTAGATAAGCCAGAAGAGAATGCTGGCGGCGGTCATGGTCATCCAGATATGGGTGGCATGGGCGGAATGGGCGGCATGATGTAATAACATCGTGTAGCTAGTCGGTTGAGCGGAGCCGAAACCAACTGCTACCACCCCGTCCTGCGGACACCCCCTCCAGTGGAGGGGAATACAAAACGAAGACCCACTATTGGTAAAACAGTAGTGGGTTTTTTTGTGGGAATCTGAACAAATTTAGAATATTTTTCGTAACTTTATAAAAATTATATTTAGTTACTCATTCAATTAGGTCACTTATGAAAGCTCTAATTATATTCTTCTTGCTCAGTCTCAGTATAAATGCACAAGATAGTACAGAGATAAAATTTGAAAGTGTTGAAAATACAGAACAAAGATTAGCTAATCAGCTTAACAATATTAAGATTATTACTATCTCTTGCAATGATACTACAATGAGGGGTAAAACATTCAAGTTAATCACAACAGAATACAAGAATGGCGAACTAGTTAAAACAGATGATTATGGAATGACTTGCGAAGACAAAGAAGACAAATTCGAGATGAACGGTGAATCTTACGTTCACGTAACGAATATTTGTAATAGTATAAGATTCAAGGAAGAAGAGTCAGAATATAAAATACGGATAGCCCTCAAACAGGAGAGTGACAGTAGCAAGTTTATTATTCAATATAGTGGGCTTGGGATGATGCCAACTTACTTTTCTAACAAGAAGTTTGATTTACGAATAGCCCTTTCTAAAACTGGTGAGAAGTATATTGTTCCAGTAGGTGAAAGTATTCCGATTTTAACTTATAATCCACCTTACGAAATTGATGGAGGAGAAATGTTGTGGTATTGCATATTAGATACAGAAAACCCTGGTAAATGGTACGATGATTATCAAATTGAACATTTCTATATTATCTCGTTGCTGGTGGAATAACAATAAACCCCACTATCTCTCAATAGCAGGGCTTAGTACAACCCTAAAATATTACTTACTTCACTATTAGAATTTTTTGCGTTACTATTTTGCCTTCTGGTGTTTGCATTCTTACAAAATAAACTCCCGAAGAAATGTCGTTTATCTCGAAGTATGCAACTTCCTCATACTCATATTTATCTTTAGTTGTTGTGTATGATTCTTGTTTGATTATTCTCCCTGTTCCGTCTAATAATACAAACTTGTATTCTCCTTGCTGCTCTGTTGATAGCATCAGTGCAATCTTATCAACTTTAACTTCTGCTACAAAAGATGTGACAGAAGCGAAGATAACTCTGCGAAGTGGGAAAGTACAACTTTCATAAGTTATAGTGGTTTTTGATGCTTCATTTAAGCAAATTTCTTTAGCAATATCTTCATCTGTGTAAGCAATTAATTCCGCTAGATTATTGTCCCCCAATAGAGCCAGAAAACATAAAGAGAATTTATTTCGTTCTTTTTGAATAATTGAACTATCATCAAAGTTCATTTTTATTATGCTTTTACCTTCTTTTTCGATTAACTGATAATCAGTTGAAGCAGAAATTATTTGCATTAGAGTTGGATTATATTCAAAGTAAAGTGAGAAATCAAGTATAGTTTCCTCTTCATTGCAGACTGGAATAAATTCGCCATCTACACAGAACTTCTCTCCTAAACCAACGCTATCATCTTCAATGTAAATCGAAACACAAGGAACACATTTTTTAATACAGGTATCTACATTTATACTTAGGTTACTAGTAAATGGACAGTTATATTTATCTATGATTGTGATAGTATAATCTGTACTTTCTGTCGGATTAGCAATAGGATTCAGAATATATGGATTGCTCAGTCCAGTAGCTGGTGTCCATTCTAAATTTACTATTTCACCTGTAAATGAATTATCCAATTGGAGTGGCTCGCCTAGACAAATCGTTGTGTCTGATTGTATGACTAATTCTGGTTCGTTTGATGGTATCAAAGTGATGTCGTCAATTCCAAATCCAAAAGAAGTGCACTTGTTAAAAGGATCTGGACAGCTACCTAGAACCCAAATACTTAGTTCAGCATCATTGTCATTTGCTATGAATTCGTCGCTAATCTCAACCCACCCATCTTCATATTTTATGTTGTCAATTCTCTTAAGTATAGTTTCTACACCTTTTATTTTGACCCCTAACCACATGCTCAATTCCTTCAACTCTTTATCTCCATCGCGCACTTTCTTTTCTAAGTTTGTAACATAAGCGGAGAATGTATATTTTTCTCCAACTCTAGTAGCTGCATTCTGATACCAAGCACGCTGTTCTACATTTGGAGTAGGGTCGCCAATAAGGAAATAAGGAGCGACTTTCGGTTCTCTATCAAAATAATTATTATGCCACTGTGGTTTACTACTCGTGGCTATTTGACCGGTTTTAGTGAACACCTGTTGGCATGACCCCTTCTCACTTGCATGAAATTCTAAATCAGTTTTAAATAAAATGGGTTTGCAATCTTTTCCAATAGAAATAGTTTCGAACTGACCGTTATTAGATGTATTTCCGCAACACAACTTGTCATTAATTCGGAATGATATAGTATCATGCTCACCACTTGCAGTAGTGATGAATGCTGTGTAATGGCTTATCCAACTTGAAGCCCCATATTCGTTTTTGGTTTCTATTATTATAGAAGAATCTTTACTCGTAAATGTTCCTAAACTTTTGGGATTTGGGTCAACCCTTTCTACTCTTGCTTCGAATTCTTGCTCGTAATCGGATTTTATAATAATCTCAAACTTGTCGCCAAAGCAAGCATAATCCGGTAGGTCAACCTCGTATTCCCTAGCCAAATATGACAATGAACAGGTATCATAAACTCCTGTGAAATAGCTACTGATAACTGTTGGTAACCCAATCAAACAAAACCCACCTATATCCAATACATTTTCTGTATAGTTACAACCTTCACCAACTACATCTGGATTTAATATTCCATCTATAAAGAGTTGATCAACCCTAACACAATAAATAACTCCATTTGGTCCTCTTTCCATAGCATTGTAATATTCGACGGGACTTGTATTAATTATATAACGGGAACTAATTATACTATCAATATCACAAAGGGCCAAATTGTATTGTATTATTCGGTTTTTAGATCTCACATAAAGTAATTTCCCATTAGGAGAAAAAGCTACACTATAAGATGGTTCTTTCATCCTTAAACTACGGACATTCGTTATTTTTCCTTTTCGTGGTTCGAAATCGTAAATTTCTACATCGCCTGTTATCTCATCAGTACCGTTTGTATCTTGATGAGCCATTGTCATAGCGATAGTTGTACCTGTAGGTGAAACAGACATTCTAGCAAAAACATCTATCATATCTTTAGAAGTATGCACCATCCCAATGTTTACTGTTTTAGGCGTTTCATCTAATCCATTTTCATCTATTTTTATTAACTTAAATGCGTTAGTCTTCCACTCATGAGTTATGACCCAACAAAAATTATCGACTTCATTCATCACACCAGCAATTTTTTCGGAACTGTTAGGATATATTTGTTTATTCCTTACGGTGACTTCACCTGTAGCTCCTTTTGACCTATCAATAACTGAGTAACTAATACCATAGTTATGAGGGTTCTGAGTCTGGGTTCCTTCGGGAGGACCAGGGGTTATAACGTAGTAAATATCTGGATTAGTAAAGCTATTTATAAATAGTGCTGAACTAGCGACGGTTGAACTTGTCTTGATTTCTTTTCCATTAGGTAAAACGTTTGATAGGTGGTCTTTGATCATGGCATCTGAGCCATGACCACCAAACATACCTATATTTGGGTATATGTAATAGAGTAATTTTCCATCATCATCAGAAACTGAAGAGAACCCTTCAATGCTACTATAAGCATCATCAATTTCGAGTTTTTTCGGATTCCCATCACTTGTAGTAAATGTTATACCAGCACCTCTACCGAAAAGCCAGTTGTTGTAGTGTGCTATCTTGGGTTGTGAATATAAGTTAGCTGTAATAAATAGACATAAAATTGCAGAAAGAAGACACTTTTTCATAATGTTTTTTCAAATTTGTAATTACTACCTACTATAAAGACACATGAACAGCAAAAACGTCTCAATTAAGGTGCACTTTTTTATGGGGGGAACCCTAACAATTTTGAATAGTTCCCTTATATCTATCAAATTTGAGACTGCCACGTCCTTACAGTCCTCGCAGTGACACAAAATATGAAAGCCCCACTATCTCACAATAGCAGGGCTTAGATATAAATCTTATTTAGATAAAACTAATCTTTTATTATCATTACTTTTCTTGTAGTCGAATACTTATCTGTTGACAGCTTGACTAAGTAAACACCTTCGTAAAGGGTCTGTGTGTCAAAGTAAGAAATAGTACTTCCGCTATTAATCACCTTAGTCCCAATCAATTTTCCAGCTATATCAAGCAATTCAACTTTCATGTTTTTATCAACTAATTCGTTGACTTGAATAGCCAATAAATCAGAAGATGGATTAGGGAAGATAGACAAATTTACGTTGTTGAAATACTCTTCCGAAACGCTAGAAGTTGGACCAGAATATACAGTAGTTTGCTCTGTTACAGAAGTCACTTTTCTATTCGTAGCTTCACCGTAGAAAGTTGGGCCTACTACGTAAGGGTAAGTCGAATTCCAATTCTCATCTACTGTAGCGAAGTAAGCATAAGTACCTTCTGGATATTCAGGTGTGATACAAAATCTACCATTATGCTCGTCTAAATAGTCTTCATCCGGCTGAGTTAGAAACTCATAATCCTCACGGAAATATCCGAGGAAATATGTAGCATTTACATCAGGCCCATTTGATACAGTTGAGCCGTCTGCATGTGTAGTTCTTTTTGTAATATCTCTTAGTGAGTAACCAGATTTAATACGAGTAATTCCGCCAGTTCCGTCAGCATTTTTGTATCCATAAGCTCCGTAAATAGGGAAGCCATCATAAGCAAAACCAATTAGAGGTGAGTGCTTGTTTTCATCGATAGCGTATAGTCCATCAGCATCGTACAGATTACAAATATCAGAGACTACATCTTTGTCAAGTTTGAAAGCAGATGGGTTCTGATGGTGATGGTAATTACCCATAGCAGGGTGTGCTTTGGAGCAATCGAATCCGGCTCTTTCAGCAGGTATTGCATCTCTGTTCCAATCGTTTACTGCTTTTGGTCCACCTGGGCAAGGTGGATTACCTGGGCCACCACAAGGCGCATTAGTATTAGGATTCCAAGCCACACCATCTCTATAATCGAATAGAGCAACACCGTTGATGAATAAACCAATATTACCACCAGTAGTAGCATCAAGAGTACCTTCATTCTTAATCGGATTTAAAGGTATTTTGTATATACCATTCTGATTAGTTGCTTGTGAAGGATTTCCATCATTAAAAGGGCCAGTAGGGTACGCAGGTATTCCTGTTGCTGTTACATAAACGAACTCAGCCGAATATTCCACTTTTTGGCAGTTGTATAGTATGCCGTTATCGATTGCTGTTGTGTTTCCTGACACGTAGTATGTACCCGTCTCAGTAGTGTTTTGCAACCACGAAGAAATAGCTGGGTTAACCTGTGCTTCTGCACTTAGTACTAAAGCGCATAGCGTAAAAAGGTAAATAATTTTTTTCATGTATATCCTTTATTGATTTGTTTGATTTTCTAATTAGACAATTGTTTTGATAATTTCCTTCGGTAGTATTAAATATAATTCCAAAATAGTACGTAAAATGTTAAATTACTAAATAAGCAATTAGAAAGTAGTAAAATGATATATGAAGAAAGTAGTATTATTTAAGCTTGATTAGGACGATAAAAAAATGGACTTTAGTGAATTAGATGATAAGATAGAAAACGAGTTAGATTATAATTTAAAGAATATAATTGCATTAATTATTGATGCAGTTTCTGATTTTCCTGAGCTTGATTTAACTGATACTGACGAATACTTTGACAGGGTTAAAACTTTATTAGGTACGAATACTATAAACATGCAATCCATTGATGATTATATTACAAGCAAACGGAATAAATCTAACGAAAAAGAATTTTGGGTTATTATTTCTTTGAACTCATTGTATGAAGCTTACATATTAATGGACTTTTATAAAATTCCATTTGAGAAAATTAAGAGATATATTGATGAAGATTCTACCCCTACGGGGTAGTGGGCGGTGTTGGTAATCAATGTGCTACTAATATTCAACTCCTACGGAGTAGTCAGTGCAAATTCAGAATATCAACAGCTGTTATATAGAAAGATATATCCCGTAGGGATATAATATTAGTAGCCACAGAATAACAAAGAAGAAAACTACTCCGTAGGAGTAGAATAATTATTATCTTGTACTTTATAATTCTAGAAAGTATAAAAAAATGGCAAATACATTTTCCCAGATTTACTTACATATTATATTCTCCGTCAAAGACAGGGAGAGGTTGATAAAGGGCAGTTATAAAACAGAGCTATATAAATATATAGCCCAAACAATAACCAATAAAGGTCAAAAGTTAATTGTAATAAATGGTACAGATGATCATATACATTTGGTAATTAGTATTAACCCTGATTTGAGTTGTTCTGAGCTAGTTAAATCAATCAAAATAAGCTCTTCCAAATGGATTAACGAAAAGAAGTTTTTAAGAACCAAGTTTCAATGGCAAGAAGGATATGGAGTATTTTCTTATTCAAAATCGCAGATGAGCAGCCTTATTGCATATGTAAACAATCAAGAAGAGCATCATAAGAGAAAGTCATTTAGAGATGAATATATTGAATTATTAGATAAATTTGAAATAGAATATGATGAGAAGTATGTTCTTGGATAGCTTATTCTACCCCTAAGGGGTAGGTTACGGTGTTGGGGATTGATGCGCTACTAATATTTGAACTCCTACGTAGTTGTCAGTTCAAATTCAGAATATCAACAGCTGTTATATAATAGAAATATCCCTTAGTGATATAATATTAGTAGCCACAGATTAACAAAGATGAAAACTACTCCGTAGGAGTAAAATAAGGATAAAATTATGAAATACGAATATGACAAAGAAGCTGACGGACTATATATATGGTTTGTTGATAATATTGAGGAAAATAAAGAAGATTATGAAGGTGAAATATGGCCAGAGGAATTGAAAAATGAAATAGGTTTACTTTTTGATAAGAAAGGGAAATTATTTGGATTAGAGATTATGCCCGCTTCAAAATATTTTGAAAAAGTAAAATTGGATGCGATAAGCTCGGAAAGCCTCTAAGAGGGGAGCTGATTTACTAACCCTAGGCCCTCCTGGCGATTATCAAATTTCAATTTGGAGGAAATAGAATGAGAATAGATAATGAAAAACTTCAATACATTTATAATCATAAAATTAAAATGTTAGAAGAAACTTTTGAAATAATGATATTTGACTAGAAAGATGTAAGGAACGTGGGTATATGGGAAGTCATAAACCCAAAGAGAATGGTTATAAGCAAATGGAAGCTAGGTTATATAATACAGAAACTGGTAGGTTTATGTCGGTTAGGAGAGAGCTACTAATATTTGAACTCCTACGGAGTTTTCGTTCTATTCTCTAGGAAATTGATGCTTAGGGTCAAATACGAATTTCCTATCGTTCAAAGTAAGTAAAAAGGCAATCAAATCTGCCTTATCATTAGAAGATAACTTGATTGAAGTACTATTACTCAAACTTGGATCACTAGTATAATGATTGAGCACATCTTTTAGTTTTCTATATCTTCCATCGTGCATATACGGGTAAGTATAGCTCAGATTTCTCAATGAGGGGACTTTAAAAAAGGCACTGTCTTTACTGTTATTACTTATCATCATTCTACCGTAATCATTCAAAGTAGTGTCTATTTCGAGACCATTTCTCTCGAATTGATTATTAGTGAAGAGCGGTTCTGTGTGGCAGCTATTACAATTCCTTTTGAATATCTCATATCCTTTGCTTTCCTGCTCTGTGTAATATGATTCTTTACGTCTGACGCTATCATATTTAGAATTGGCAGAAACTAGAGTAAGCTGAAACTGTGAAATTGCTTTGAGCAAATGTTCACCAGTTATATTTTTATCGCCAAATGCATGTTTAAATAGATTTGGATATTTAGATGTGTTCTGAAGTTTAGAAACTAAACTGGCTATATCCTCGCCCATCTCACCCGGATGACTTATTGGAGCTAGAGCTTGTACATCTAAATTATGAATAGCGCCATCCCACATGAATGATTTACCCCAAGCTAGATTAAACAATGCAGGTGCATTTCTAGTGCCTATACTGTCGTTTATTCCATGGCTAAGATCGTGGTCAGTATGCGCAAAAGCATTATAAGGAGAATGACAAGAGGCACAAGAAACAGTACTATCTTTTGACAAAATTGGATCGTAGAATAGTGCTCTGCCAAGCTCAATTTTATTTATACTCAAAGGGTTTTCTGTGAAGTTGTATGTTGGTTTTGGGAAATAATCTGGATAAATAAACACTAACAAATCACTTGAAAATGCGGTTAGCAGTACAAAGCAAGAAAGCAATATGATAAGTTTTTGTTTCAATTCTTTATTTTGAATATTTGAGGCAGAAGCTTAGTTAACTTAAGAGCTTCCGTATTTGGACTCATTATCTGGTTAATATTTTCTAAATCTAAGTCTAATATTAGTTCAGAAATATCCACATCTATTACTAGGTTTTTATTATTATTTCTTAAAACTAAGTCAACTGTTTGATATAGATTAAACGGAGATTGATACCCACCAAGATGATATTGGAATCGATTTTTTCTTGTAGCACATTTGTTAGATACACCTTCCAGTTTGAAATTTATGTACCCACTTTGCCATGTCCAATACATCCCTTTCGTAGGGTCTAGTGCTCCACCCATCACACCTTTTGCGTTGGTAGTACTGTCAATTCCTATTCCCAAACTTAGCCGATTGTAGTTCAAGTTATTTGGTATGGATAAAGTAATATTCATACTCTCTGGATATTCTAAATCTAATAAATAGTATCCATCATTTATAGTATAAACTACCTCATTATTCTGAAGCAATTGTATATTAGATATATAGAATCTGAGGGACTCAATTACCAAACTATCATTATCCGAATTATAATAAAGTACTTCATCCAATAGTATAGAACTATCTTCAAATATGGGGTTAAATGAAATTGAAATATCAGTTTTTTCTTGTGAGTATAAACCAACAAGAGAGATAAAGTATATAAATATTACTTTTTTCATTTGTGTTTAGGAGGTGGTGGTGGTTTCGAACTTTTAGACAATAATCGTTTAACTGCTTTATTTACAAATTTTTTATAATTTCCAATCTGTTCAGGTCTTAGGTAACTCTTTACTTCTTCAAAGTGACTGAAAGTACCATTTATTTTTTGTGATTCTAGATCGTTATATTCTGCAACAAATCGTTCTTTTTCTTCTTCATTTATTCCTTCTACCAAACCTCTGAAATACACTTGTAGTATTTGAGATTGCTTTTTGTCAAGAGAATTCATCATCTGATTATGCCTCTTTGCCGATTCATAAAAAAGTTCTTTTTGAGAATTATCTAGATCTAATATCTCTATAACTTTGTGTTTGAAATCTGGACCTTCCATCTGAGGATGCTCACCTCTATTGCCATTAGCAAACAAGAAGAAACCAATAACAGCAAGATTAATGCTCAATAAAGCAATTGCTGCTGTTCTATAGAAATTAAGCTTATTCATATATATTATAATTTGAGATTAATTCATTGTCTGTGCTTGATTGATTGCTTTCATTAGTGCTAATGTCTAATACCGAATATATATTTACACTAACTATAATAATTGCTGCCGCTATGGAATATCTTATCTTAGATAACGGAATTCGCTGAATCTTTTCAGCTTCTATTTCACTTAGAATATTGTCAAATACAACAGACCTAGGCTCAACTCTACCAAGAGAATTAGCACTTTCTATTATATCATCAATCCATTTGTTTTTTTCGTTCATTTCAATTACTGCTTTTCTTGTTAGACAACTATTATTTCACAATCCTTCGGTTAGGATAGTATTTTTCTAATTCTTTTCTAAGATTTGCTTTTGCCCTATGAAGTAGTGACTCCACAGCTTTCAGAGAAGTGTCCATAATATCTGCTACGTCTTGCCTTGGGTTTTCTTCTATATAGCTAAGTATAAAAGCAGATTTCTGGCTTTCGGGTAATGTGTTTATCGCTTTGAAAAGCAATTGATTCTGCTCTTGATATTCGAGAATAGTACCGGGGTGATTGAAATCAGGTTTCTCATATTCGCTATCTGTTAAACTGAAAAATCTAGCTCGTTTTTTCTTTTTTTGATAGTTCAATGCAGTGTTTACTGTTATTCTATAAATCCAGGTACTGACTTTACTTTCAGATTTGAACTTACTAGCATATTTGAAAATGCTCGTGAATACATCTTGCGTTATTTCCTCGGCATCTGAGACGTCTTGACTATAGCTAAGAGCAATATTGTACACTTTTGCACTATGCAGGTCATAGAGCTCACGAAAAGCCCTTTTATCACCATTTGCAATCTGCTGTATTAAGTCAATTTCAGACAAAAACCCTTCAAGGAATAATTTTAAATGTAAATATACAAAAAAAACATTATTTCTTGAGACGTTTTTGTTGTTCATGTGTCTATATAAATATACATCTGCCACAAACTAGAAAACATAATGAATAATATAAACTAACTGAAAAGCTATTTTTTCTATTAATATGAACAAATTTGAACTTTAAGCCGTAATAATCAAAGTAAATTGTCTTACTCATTCAACTAGGTCACTTATGAAAATACTAATTGTTATCTTAGCTACCCTGATGTCATTGACTCAGCTATATTCCCAACCTAAAAACCTAGAGTCAAATTACAGTAGATTTACAGCTTTTGCTGTAGATGACAATAATTTCTATATTGGTCTTGAAAATGGGTTCGTTGTTCAAGATAAAGTGACTGGGGGTTATGAATATTATTCTACTTTGAATTCAGAATTAGAATCGAACTATATTAATGATATCAATATTATAAATGGTGTAGTCTATCTAACTACTTCAATTGGATTATATAGCTTCATCGATGGTGAAATTAAGAACACAAATACTGGTTTTAATAATAAATTCAAAATAATTTCAGATGAAAGTGGGAATTTATGGACTTTCCAAAATCAAACTATTTATAAGTATGATGGGAATGATATAAAGGAATTTAATATAGATTTGTTTGACACTTTAGGCTACTTAATTAAAGGAATAACCATCTTAGATGACTATATATGGATTAATTATATAACAAGTCATATATATGAACATACTGATAGATTCGCTTTGTATAATAGAAGTACTAATGAGTTAGACACATTTTCTTATCAAGAACGTGGTTTCAATGGACGAAGTGTTGTATATCAAGCTATCACGAATAATGAAATATGGTTAGGAACATATGAAAAAGATAACTTTATTTTCAACATAGATACTAAGAAGTGGAGACAAAACGAATATATGAAAAAAATACCAATAGGGTTGGAATTTTCATATAATAGTGTAAAAATAGATAATAGTGGAAAAGCTTGGTTCTCAATGATAGAAACTGATAATAGCAGACAACGATATATAGCTTATTATGATAATGAGAAAGATAGTGTCATAGTAAAGTATTCTGGGTTTGAACTTACGGAGAAATTTGAGTATTTGTTCATCACTTTTGTTGGAGACAAATTAATTTTATTTGATAAATTCAATTATTACGTACAAGAAGGTGAAAGCTTTAAAGAAATAAAAAAAGCAGATTATATAGATGGAAAATTGGTAACCAGTAAATTTATTGAAAACTCTAATAAATTGTATCAGATTATAAAGAGTGATTCAGTAAATAATTATGGGTTTTATATCTTAGAAATAACTGAAAACAAATCATACAAACATAATATTAATGAATTGAATAAACTGCCCATTCCAAATATTAAATCATATTTAGTCGGTGAAAATACTAAAGTGTTATATGGAGGGAGTAACAATTATGTTAGCTATGCGGATTTCTTATTCTTAAAGGATGAATGGAGAACTTTATGGGATCTAAATTTCAAATTCAGTTATGCATTTATACAAAATGAGACACAAGAATTATTACTTATTTCTAATGGAGTTTATAAAGTTCAAAACAATGAAATTGTAAAGGTATCTAGTATAAAGAAAACAAAAAATGAAATAAATAGATGGCATGATGTGAAAATACATGAGGATAATTTATATATATATGCATCTGATGAGTTAAATAAAGATTTTCATGCTTTAAATACAGATTTTGAGCCATTTGTAACTGTAATTAGTCAAGATGGTTCTGAAGTAAAAGTATATGACAAAGATAACAGTTGTTTTTCGAAATATTTCGAGTATGGAAAGTATTACCCAACACTTTACGGCTCAGTTCCAAGTATGGTGGAAGTGGATAACAACGGTAATTTGTGGTGTTTGAGTACAAGTGCTCTCAATATCATAGATTTAGATTATAATTGTGAGAGAAAGGACTATTTACCACATATTTTAGATATTAACAAGATATTGTATTCTAAAAAAGCAAATAAAATGTATGGAATAAAAAACAACAGAATATATAATCTAAGTAGCTCTTTTCTTGATACAGTAAATTCAGTTGAAAAAATTGGAAGTGAACTGTCTTATCTTGGCAGTTGTTCTGATGGTAACATTTATGCTGGCACAACCAATGGAAGTCTATATAGAATTAATTCATTAGATAATTGGGAACCAATAGATATTCTATCGGGTAAAAATAAATTAGATTTTAAAATAAACCATGTATCTTACTTCAAAGATACTTTGTATATATCGACTGAAATGGGTGTCTTTAAGGTTGAGCAAATACTATCTTCCGTTGAAAGCAAGGACTTTGTCAAGGGCTTCAAAATATACCCCAACCCAACTCAGGATTATATAAATATTGACTCCAAATATATTAATGAAATCATAGAAATAAGAACTATAACTGGTAAGTTAGTACTAGAGTCCAAAGGTACTGAAATCATTGATGTCAGTAAATTGACTTCGGGTGTTTATATTGTCAAATGTGGCGATAGAGTAACCAAGTTTATAAAAGATTAGAACTAAACTAAATGAAACAAAAAAGACCTACTAACTCTTCAATTAGCGGGTCTTGCTTTTGTAGAGACGTATTGCGTACGTCTTATAAAATTCCTTTATATTTAGACCTATGCAATACGCCTCTACGTTTTATAAATCTATTTAGAAATTACTTCTTCGGAGCAGGAGGAGTTTGTGGAGCTGTCATTTGCATCAACTTTTGTTGTGCCGTCTGGTCAGTCTGTATCGCCATCATCATCTCTTGATATTCGTCCATCGATACATTCTCTTTTTTCAAAGCGCCTTCCATTAGCTTACTCATTTCGTTTTAACAATTTTAATTGTGCTACAATAATAAAGCTCACTATCACGAGCAAGCTCCATGAACTCCATTTGCCAAAATCGACCATCTCCCATCCCGAGTGTTGGTACGTATATTTCCAAGCATTAAGAAAAGTAGCAAGGTTCTCTGCTATCCAGATAAAGAAACCAATAAGTATGAAAGATAATATAATAGGCATTCTACGATAGTATCCATTTGTATTAAATTCTACGAATGATTTTCTAAATGCAATAACTAATGCAACGGCTATATACCACCGGAAATCAGCGATAAATGCATTCGAGAAAAAGTTGATATATATGGCTAGTCCTAATGGAATAGTTATTAAATTTCTCGGCCAATTTTTTATTCTAAGGTCAAAGTTTTCCCAAGCTCTACAAATATAACTCGCTACACTAGAATACATAAAACCACTATACAGTGGAACACCTGCTATTTTAGTTATCGCATCTTCCGGATAACTCCATGATCCTACGTTGACTTTATGAACCTCGAGTATGAACCCAATTATGTGAAATCCCATAATAACTAGAACTTCTCGTTTACTTTCAATCCCTGTTTTTACTAGTATATATTGGGCTACAATACATGCTACAAATAGAAAATCATAGCGGCTAATAAATTGTAAATCCATCACGCTAGAGATTGCTAACATTAAGAAAATAAAAGCAGGGAATACACAGCTTATAAGTTGCTTATAAGCAAACAGATTTAGCTCTACGAACAGTCTTTTTGATTTGAAGACATAATCATTTGAGGAAGAGTACATATACTGACTTTTTGGATTGTTTATGAATTATTAAATAATTCATTCGTTAAGCTTGGCATCTCTACGAAAATAAATAGTCATTTGTTAGAAAAGAATGGATTTAGTCGCTCACTCATAAATATCGAATTTTAGTTAGAGGTTATGAGGTGCAACTTTTAATCAAGAAAAGATAGTTATGGAGCTGTAATCGAGGATTATTAGGTGGTGGAGGTTAATTTAGAAAATTTTCAACTAATAAATCTTCATCTAGCTCTTCCCAATGTATTCCTTCCCCGCCACCTATAAATCGCCAATTGTTTAGCTGGTCTTTATTTGCGTCTCTTAGCTTTGGATACCATTCCAACGGAACTGAAATAATCCGTCCATCAGTTAATGAAATAACCATACTATTATCCCTAAATGAAATATCATTAGCAATAAAGGATTTATTAATAATTAAAGTATTCATACCATTTCTTTTTGAAGAGTTCTACATTCTGTTCTATTGTTTGACGTATTTTATTTATTTCTGTTGCATTAAACCCTTTTGAATAGACTAATTCAATTGGGCTAATATTAAACTTTGCGGTCTTATTTCCATCTTCTACATGAATGTGTATTGGCTGATGTTCATTACTGTAAAAGAAGAACCTTAATCTGTTTACTCTCTTGATAGTAGGCAAAATGTATAAATCAATTAATTAGGATTATTCCAATTTAATAAAATTATTTGACTTTTCAACCAACCTTTCATTTAGCATAAAAAAAAGGTGTAACATATAATTGCATTACACCTTTAGTTTATTATTTAAGAAAATTACTACTTCTTAGGAGCCGGAGGAGTTTGTGGTGCTGTCATTTGCATCAACTTTTGTTGTGCCGTCTGGTCAGTCTGAATCGCAATCATCATCTCTTGGTATTGATCCATAGAGATACCTTCTTTTTTCAAAACGCCTTCCATTTTCTTACGCATTTCTTGTTGTACATTGCCAATAGCATTCATAGATGCTTCGAATTTTTTCTTCTCATCTGCAGATAGACTTTTTGCAGCTTCTGGATTTTGCATACTTTGTTGTATTTGCAAGAATCTTTGCGGATCCATACCTTGCTTTTGAACTGCAGCCATCATCATTTCTTGTGATTGCATATTCAGTGCTTGTAACTGGTTTAGTATCTTTCCTAATTTTTTAAGATCAGCATCTGTTAACTTTTTTGTTGGCATTTTAACAGGGTTATCTGGGGTATTCATATTCTGTACATCAGCCTGATTGTTTTGCTGTCCTTGGTCTGCTCCTTCATTACCAATAGGTGGCACGTAAGATTCTTCCGTATTAGCACCGTCTTGATTTTCGCTTGTCTCTTTCTTATCACCGCATGAAGCCATGAACATTACAGCTATACAAAGAGCTATTAATTTATAAGTCATATATACACTATTAGATTGGTTGAAAATTTTAATGAATAGCTGTTTTACGTTGGCTATAGATTATTAGTGTGCAAAAATAAGAATAATCACATTATTGGACAATAAACTTATGGAATTCAGTGTTTTTTTCATTGATAACAGTTATGAAATATACCCCTGAGGATAGTTTAAACTTCTGTAGATCTATCGTTATATTATTGCCGTTACCTTGGGTTTCCATCAAAATCTGTCCATAAGTACTTGACAAAACTATTTTCCCAAAAGCATTACTAATAATCAGATTTTTGCCAGTTACCGGATTTGGATATAAAGCAGTTTTTGGTACTCTAGTACTTTCCTTTAATCCAGTTTCTACTGTGCAATCTACTATATAATCTGCCAGAAAAGTTGCTACACTACTAGTGCGTAACCAATAGTTATCATATTGATGTCCGCCTCGCGATGGGTCTGTTGTTTGCTCTATACAGTTTGCGTTATTGTTACTAAGTTCAATCACATATTCAGGTATTGCTTGTCCCATTGCGTCCATAGTATCGAGTATATCAGTAATCCCAACGCTACCCCATAAAGATTTGCGATTCACAATATTCTGACAACTGAGTATGTCTCTAGTGCATTGATTATACCCTTCGAATACGGTTCCGTACCTAATTGGTACAATAAGATCATTGGGTTGATGGAACATATATAAAGCTGGAATTTCTTTACTTGTAGTAGGGAATATATTATTCATAACTCCACCATAGAAACCGGCCACACCTCTCACCTTATATTCAGTTTTTGCAGGTTGATTCAGTGTGCCTAGGTAACTACCCAAATCGGGTCGTTCTAGTTTCATTTCAGCAATAGAGGAAGCCAATTCAAATTTCTTAATACAAGGATTTTCGTACAGCGTATTTGGGGTAGCGATAGCAGGTAGCTCACGAGTATATTCACTAAGAACATCACTATCACTATCTATGTATGCTGTTCCAATTGCTGTGAATGCTCCGGCACTCTCTCCTGCTAAAAAAACATTATTAGGGTTTACAACATACTCTTCAGCGTTATTCACCATGTATCTGATAGCACCATTCACATCCTGTACTGCCCTAATGTATGCCCTGTACCACTCTGATGAATCAGCAATATTGAAGCAATCCCAACCCTCTACATTACAATGGATATTCTTATCAGTATGGAACTGACCTAATCGATAGTTGACAGCAATTGCTGTATATCCACGCTTTGCAAATTCGGTTCGCAATCGCTTTATAGTCACTTCATCTTTGTTCCCGGCTAGCCACGCACCACCGTGAACAATTACTATCAGTGGCCTGCCACATTCGGGAGGTGTGTCATTCGTTGGTAAAGACACATCCATCAGTAGCTTACGTTCTGCCCCAGCGAAATCTGTTGCTGTACCATATTCTATATTAGTTATGGTTTTGATTTGGTAGGTAGTGTCTATCCATTTTTGTGACCATAAAGGTGAGGAAGAACATACGAGAAATAAAAGTAGTAGAGTTGTTTTCATATTAAACAAATATTTTTATTAATTCAATCCTAAATATAGTGGAAAGAGACCTAAAATGCAAGGAAGATAGCATAGATTTCTGTATTAGCTACAACGGGTCATAATAAATACAGGTTTTGAATATAAGAACTAAATACCGACCATAGGTGTGGAATAATTAGGAATACTTGTTACATTGAGGACTAAAAGTATGGGCTGTCTCTTTTTCGGAATCTCAGATTTATCAGATTTATCGATTTCACTGATTATTTAATTCAACATACAAATAACCCAAGTTAAGAACATATCATAGCTAAAACTACAGCCATTGCCACTAAAAAGGTGAATACATTAATTTGTGGTGGATTTTTTTGTTTATATTTGTTTTTTTTAACTCCAACTACGGCGATATTATTACGCAGAAAAGCATTTATATTATCATTTTCATGGTGTCTTGTCTTATATTAGCATTGAATATAAGCTGGTATATGCCTTTCTTTGCTGACGATTCGCTAATCACTATACGCTATGCGCAACGACTAATAGACGGTCACGGCCTAACTTGGACTGATGGTATAAGAGTAGAGGGATATTCCAATTTACTCTGGGTTCTTATACTTGCCTTTTTTGGAAAGTTAGGTGCCAATATGATATTGGTAGCTAGGGTACTTGGGGTACTATTTACAGTTACTAATATATACATGCTCATCCAATATGCCAAGAGCAGATACAAGGACGCACCACTATTACTATCTATCGTTTTGTTCTTCTTCTCTGTTTCTAGCGGAGTTGCGGTGTGGGCTATCGGTGGGTTAGAAAATTCGCTAGTCAGTATGCTCGCACTGCATTCAATTATTAGATATTTGGACTACAAAAAGTGTGGAGAAATCAGGTACCTTTGGCTCTCTTCAATTACACTAGGATTACTCTGTATCACACGACCTGATGGGGTATTGCTATCTGTAATGATTGGATTTTATCATCTGATATCTAATAAAAGTGAACTTCGAAATGCATTTATATCGTTATCAAAACTCGCTATAATTCCAATTATTCTATACTCTGGGCAACTGATTTTCAGAATCACATACTATGGTGAGCTGGTTCCTAATACTGCACTTGTTAAAGTGAGTCCATCGTTGTATCACGCTTGGACTGGTATGTTCTATAATCTCCGATTCCTAAAATCTAACTTTTCGATGTTCATTCTTGCTACTAGCTGTCTCACATATTTAGTTTATAAGAAGAAAAGCAAGGGCATACTATACGTATTATTATTAGGTATTTGGTTCATTTATATTATGATAATCGGAGGGGATTTCTTCTTTGCATTCCGTCATCACCTATTTACAATTATTGTATTTATGCTAGTGATAATAGACGGACTCGGTACTTATTTATCTAAGAATAAATTAAGTATTAACCAGAAAAAACTAGCTGTCCTTTTGTTTTCCCCACTCCTCGTATTCTATGTATATCAACAGATAACTGATGATAATAATACTCGTTCTAGGCAATCACTATGGGTATTCAATTTGGAAACTCTAGGTGAAAAACTCAAATTAGTTTTCGAAAAAGAGCAGCCACTTATTGCTATCGACCCAGCTGGTTCTTTGCCATACTTCACTATGTTCCCTGCTCTAGATATGCTGGGATTGAATGATTATCATATACCTCGTAATAAGCCAAAGAAAGCAGGTAGGGGATTCATAGGTCACGAGTTGGGCGACCCCGAATATGTGATGGATAGGGAGCCAGATATTATACAATTCCACTTAGGTACAAGAGAGCCAATACATAATATTGATACTATGCTTTCGGTTAATAGTAGATTCCTCGATAGATATATAGATGTGAGTATATACGTTCCTGCAGAGTATGAATATAGAGGTGTGCTTTACTTTGATAAATATAGTAAGAAAGTTGGGATAGATAGTACGTTTGGTAAATTGGAGATACCATCTTACCTCTTCCGTGCTGATACAGAGGTGTTTAATATATTCGAAGGGAAGGAATTAGTAACTCCACTAGAGCCGAATAAACCATTTAGCTTTGTAGTTCCTTACACAATCAGCCCAACATTGATAAGAACTATTCCGAGCGGATTGGACGTAGAATCCACTAGAAACAGGTCAACTGGTTTGACCAGACTAACAATAACTAATCCCGGTGATAGTACTGTTATTTTCAAGAAAGTAATAGTTTTGCAATAATCTAAAATTTATAAGTGACTACACTGTCTTGTGGTTTTAATTCTATTTGATTAGTAATCCCTTCAAGTATTTCATACATCCCCTCATCGGAACGATTAGTCTTGAATTTTAAGCTAATGTGATAGGTCTTTATTAAGCTATTCATCTCATATATCAGAAATTCAGTCTCAGCGCTGTAGCTCCCTTCAGAAATAACATAATGTTCGATATGAGTAGGTAAAACTTCAACATAACCAATATCTTCTATATCAATAATTAACTCTTCTTGCCCGAAAATAAATTTACAAGAGCTAGACATAGTTTTGTCTGACAATTCCATAGGTTCAACTTCGATTTTGTCTAAGTCCCATCCTAGCATTGTAGCTATCTGGACTATTTTCACATCCGTACAAGCATCAGTAATCCTTGTTATAACTGGTTCCTGAGCTGATAGATTTATAGATATGAAGAATATTAGTGCAACTAGAGTTTTCATAATTTGTTCTCTATATAGATTATTACTCATTGACTATGTATTAAATTAACAAATCAACAGCAAATAAACAAGAGGAATTATTTAAAAGAAAGTTAGAATTTATAGGATTAAAATTATTAGTTTGTTCATCTTAATTCTAAATAATAATGTAAATAATAATGCCAATCACGATATCAGATATTACAAAAGCGTATGAAAGAATAGCCCACAAAGTGCATAGAACTCCTGTGTTATCTTGTTCACAAATTAATGAAATCGTTGGGGCAAATCTCTACTTCAAATGTGAGAATTTTCAGAAAGTTGGGGCATTCAAATATCGTGGAGCAACTAACGCTTTACTATCATTACCAAAAGAGAAACTAGCTAAAGGTGTGACTACTCACTCGTCTGGTAACCACGCACAGGCATTGGCTTTGGCAGCTAGAGAACTAGGAGTACCATCATATATTATTATGCCGAGTAATTCCCCAAAAGTTAAGATAGATGCTGTCCGTGGCTATGGTGCAGAAATCACTTTCTGTGAACCAAACTTACAAGCTAGGGAATCAACACTTGAGAGGAAAGTAAGCGAAACGGGTGCAGAATTCATACATCCTTACAATAGAGAAGAGATAATAGCAGGTCAGGGAACTGCAGCTCTAGAGTTGCTGACGGACTATCCGGAATTAGATGTAATAATCGCACCTGTAGGTGGTGGTGGGTTACTTTCGGGTACAGCAATATGTAGCAAAGGAACTAATCCAGATATAAAAGTATATGCTGCTGAACCAAAAGGGGCAGACGATGCTTACCGATCCTTTTGCTCTGGAGCTTTAGTACCATCGAATAATCCAAAAACTATTTGCGATGGATTGCTTACCTCTTTGGGTGATTTGAACTATGGATATATAAAGAAATATGTTGACGATATATTATTAGTAGATGATACAGAGATAATAGCTGCCATGAAGCTAATATATGAGCGAATGAAAATAATAGTTGAGCCATCCTCGGCCACTGTGTTAGCAGCAACTATCAAATACAAGGAACTCTTCGCCGATAAGAGTATCGGTTTAATAATATCAGGGGGAAATGTAGATATGCAAGTATTTTTTGATAGTTATTACGCTAAATTATCGTAATTCAGAGATTTGCATTTGATAAAGAAAGAGTAAATCAATAAATTTACACTTGGAATAACGTCTCAAGTACTAAAACTTTGCAATTAACGAAGAAACATTATATTATCATATCACTGATATGGCTAGCTTTAGCTGTTATCTTTGCCGCTGTAATCAGAAGTTCTTTCGTATTTGGTATGGGTGTTTGGTTCAACTATAAGTACTTTCTGCATACCCATTCGCACTTAGCTTTCCTTGGCTGGATATTTAATATTATATACTATTCTATGCTGAAGCAATTCGATTTGTTTTCTATGAAAAAGTATGGATATCTTTTCATAGCTCTGAATATTAGCGTGCTTGGTATGTTATTTACTTTCCCTTTCCAAGGGTATGCTGTTGGTTCTATAATATTTTCAACTCTGCACATATTACTATCATATATTTTTGCGGTTTTCCTATACCGAGATACTAGAGGAGATAAGTCAATACATAGAAAATTTGCAATGGCAGCGGTACTATTTATGGTGATTTCGTCAATCGGCCCATTCTCATTAGCACCAATAATTGTGAACGGAATGAAAGATTCAATATGGTATGATTTGGCTATTTATTTCTATTTGCATTTCCAATATAATGGCTGGTTTGTACTCTCAATAATTAGTATTATTGCATATAGCATAAAAGTTAAGGACGTTGATAATTGGCAAAGAGCGTATAATCTATTTGTTATTTCAACTTTTTTGAATTTTAGTCTTTCTACACTCTGGACTAATCCAGGGTGGGTGATTAATATTATTTCTGTGCTATCATCTCTGATGCAATTCCATGCTATATTCCTAATGAGCAAAGATATATTTGTGCATCTACGGACTTTAGATAAATTCAAATCTATGATTATGAAAGTATTATTCGCATTTTTCGTACTCAAGATATTCTTCGCATTAGCCGGCTCTATACAAGAAGTTGCAATGTTTGTTTATTATAATCGCAATTTAGTCATTGGGTATTTGCACCTAGTATTCTTAGGAATAATAACTCCATTCTTTTTTATGAAAATAGCTGATGAACTAGGTATATCTGCTAGATTATCGCACAAACGAATTATAATCTTTTACCTAGTTGTATTCCTTGTAAGTGAATTTCTGCTAACCATTACTTCGGTTGGATTCAACGGTGATACTATTCTGCTTATTACCAAGTTAATTGTCTATACTACATGGCTTTTAGCTGGTGTAACTCTACATATTAGTGATGTATATAGAGCCGCCGCTCAGAAATTACCTAACTGAGTTATTTAAACTAATTCAAAAAAGAGAAGTAAACACTCTTTCCCTCAAAAATAATCACTCCTAAAATTATAATTCGGAACAGTTTTTGTATATTAGTTACTAGAAAAACAAATAAAAAGAAATTGTAATGGAAAATAACTATTTCCCTATTGGGATAGATTCCGAAATCGAGCTATTTCAGCAGAGATTGAAAGACCTAAAGAACGGCAAGGGAAGCGTAATAGCAATCGAAGGAGAGAGCGGTTCTGGCAAGTCATTTCTGATGATAGAGCTGATGAAAATAGCTCGGAAAGACGAGGCGGTTATCTCGCTTATGTTAGAGAATGAATCTCCAATTGGGAATTTCAATGTTGGAAATTTGCAACAACTGAAGCCATTCTCATCTGCTATGGATAGTTTGCTTGAGGGCAATTACAAATCTGCTAAAGATCGATTCAAAAAGCGTTTGGGTATATCTATACTTGCTTCGCTACCGATAACTGGTGAGATATTCTATGCCGTGAAGGAGATTAGTAAAGATTGGAAAGATTACAAAAAAGAATCGAGCCAAGAAAAAACTGACGATAAATTGAGTGCAATAGATGAGTTTTACAATGCATTCTGTAGCTTCGCTTACAAGTCGCCACTTGTACTTATGATTGACGATATGCAATGGGCAGACGCATCTTCTATTGAGATGATACGAAGGTTTTCAAATGGGGATCAGCCCATTTTATTTTTATTTTCATACAGACGTTCTGATTTCTCTGATCCATCGATTCCACTTTTCCCACTGATAGTCACTGAGAATAATGACATAAAACGTATAAGACTTAAAAATTTAGATATCAAAGGAATAGAGAATTATTTTCGAGCAAATCTCAGTAAATATAAAGAAAATGAGGAATTTATAAACTGGGTAATGGAGAAGAGTTTCGGTAATCCAGGTATTCTCAACGAATACTTACACTACTTCGAAAAGCATCCTCCTTTCAATGATTCGGGTGAGTTAACTCTTAATCTCAATGATGTCCACATGCCGGTAACTGCTAGTGCAGCACTAGCTGAGAACATTAACGAATTAAGTGATAGCGATAGAAATCTATTAGCTATATGTAGTGCCGAAGGGAGAGAGTTCTCGGCATATATGTTGAGTAAATTGCTCAATACTGATGTCGTGGACGTAATACAACGATTGCGAACAATCTCGCAGAAATCTACAGTTGTACGAAGTATGGGTGCCAATATCCGATACGGTATTAAAACTACGATCTACCAATTTACACAAGCTTTCTACTACGAGTATTTCTTAAACGGTTTAGAATATGAAGAGAAAATTGCTCTCCACGGAATAGTCTCCAAAGAGTTGAAAGAACTATATGACAATGCTGATGAAGATGAAAAAGAACAGATAGCACCATATTTGGCAGCACATAGCAAAGAAGCAGAAAATTACGAACTATCCGAGCGTATGACTCAGATAAGCAATGAAAATTCACAAAAATATAATCCCCAAGAAAACGCTGAAACGAATACGAATAGTAACGGTAATGGGAATGGGAATGGAAACTCCGAAACTAGTGAAGAAAACAATATAAGCGGTACAGTAATTGTTGGAAATATAAGCGATGATTTCGATTTTGTGTTTGCACGTAATGAAGTTTTGGATGAGATATTAGCCACTAGATACGAGAGTGCTATTAGCAAAGCTGAGAACATTTACTACACTAATACTAATAGATTGCGATTAATAGAAAAAGTGCAGTTACTTTCAATTATTGCAAAATCATATATAAGCATAAGCGATTTCACAACGGCTGAAAATAAGATAAACGAAGCGAATCAACTGATAAAAGAAAAGCCAAATGCTCAAGCCGAGTGCTTCATATTAAATACAACAGCCCTCCTCGATGCCGAACAAGGACGAACTGTGCAAGCCTTAGATAAACTTCGATTAGCTGCTCGTATGTCTATGAAGCTACCTGTAGAACTAAAGCTATTAACTATAACAAATATATCTAAAATAGTTGAGAAAAATGACCCCGAAATGTCCGCTAGCTATAAGAAAGCAGCCCTAGCATTAGCTGATAAGCTAAACTTCGCTGACTTCAAAAATGTTATAGGGTAGATATTTATTTACTTATTAGAAAATTTCCTGACTTCAACTGGATTAT
>PGYR01000041.1 GCA_002839765.1 Ignavibacteriae bacterium HGW-Ignavibacteriae-4 | reverse complement strand
AGCTGTTGCAACGATGTTATCTGCAGTTGCAGTTACGTTACCAGTTGTAGCAGTTACACCAGTTCCAGCTGTTACAGTTGTACCAGCTGATACACTACCTGCAGTTGCAGCTATGTTTCCTGTTGTTGCAGTTACATTATTGTTAGCAGTTACACTACCAGCTGTAGCAACGACATCACCTGCAGTTGCAGTTACGTTACCAGTTGTAGCAGTTACACCAGTTCCACCTGTTACAGTTGTACCAGCTGATACACTACCTGCAGTTGCAGATATGTTTCCAGCAGTTGCAACAACGTTACCAGTTGTAGAAGTTACGTTTCCAACAACAACAGCGTCATTACCAACAGTTAAGTTAGCACCAGTTACGTCTAAACCATTTGTTGCATTTACGTTTGCAGCAAAGTTAGCAGTACCAGCACCGTTAACATTGAAGTTACCAGCTGTTAATGTAAAGTCTATGTCATTACCATTTGTTACAATAGCATTACCATTGTTATAAGCGATTTGTAGGTCAGTTGCAGCTAAAGCAGCAGCAACAGCGCCAGCTGTGATAAGGTCTGTGTCATTACCTAAGATAAGTGGACCAGCACCGAAATCACCTGAAGTGTAAATGTCATCTACAGTTGTGTTAGCAAGTGTAGAATGAGCAGGAATTGTAAAGTCAGTATTTGCTCTTAAGTTAGTAAATGTACCAGCAGCAGGAGTGCCTGCACCGATTATTGTACCATCTAAGTTACCTAAGTTGTAATTACCAGCAGCAAGATCACCAGAGTAATCAGCAGTTGCTAATTCGACAGTTCCAACAGCATTAGCTTTAATTTGTAAATCTAATACGTTAGATGCAGCACCAGTGATAGTGATATCAGAAGCTACTACATCGTCAACAACGATAGCTTGGTCAGCAGCAAAAGTTAATCTACCTTTAGCATCAACTGTAAATCTAGGGTAAGTAGTACCAGCATTGTTACCATAAGTAGCAGCACCAACACCAGTGTTAGATAAATCGATATCATAATTAGCGTTTGCACCATTATCTACAGTTGCAAAGTTAGCAGAGAAAGTAGCTTTTCTTTCGTTAGTTAAGTCTGGGTCAAATGCTAAAGTCAAGAACTGTGCATCAGCAACAGCAGCAATTGCATTCCAAGTGCTTGCAGCAGTTGGTAATTGCATATTAGTGCTTGCACCAGATACAGTAGTTACTATTTGATTAACTGGAACTACAGGAGCAACAGCTAAAGTAAAGTTACCAGTTACGTCTAATCCAGCATTTGCATCAACATTACCACCAAAAGTAGCTTGACCAGTAGTAGTTGCAAATGTATTAGCACCAGTTACTGTAGTTGCACCATTAAGAGTAGTAGTTCCACCAACAACTAAGTTGCCAGTAGTAGGATTAATGTTAGTAGTTCCAACAGTTAAGTTAGCACCTGTTACATCTAAACCAGCTGTTGCATCAACATTACCAGCCAATGTTACTTGACCAGCAGATTGAGATAAAGTACCAGCGATTGTAACAGCGTCTAAAGTAGAAGCACCATCAACGTTTAAACCAGTATTCAAATCAGTAGCACCAGTTACGTCCAATCCACCATTGTTGATTGTGACATTACCAGTAGCATTGATTGAAGAACCAGCACCATTGTTTGTTACTAGGATAGTTGGAGCAGCGTCATTATTATCTGCAACTACAGCGATATTATTAAGTGCAGCACTACCAATAGTAGCAGTTTTAGTCAAAGTTGAAGTTTCGTTTACAACTAAATCGTCTGCAACAGTAACTGAACCAGTTGAATTAGCAATGTTACCTTGTAAATCAGCATTAGTTGTTACAACTATACCGTTACCGCCTACTGTACCAGAGAAAGTCTGAGTACCAGCAGCACCCCAAGTATTAGGATTGTCTAGGTTGATTGATAAATCAACATTACCATTATCAGCACCAGCAATAGTTTTAGTCAATGTAGAATTTACAGCGAATACTCTATTGTTAGTTAAAGAACCACCATCAGCTTGGAAAGTGATGAAAGGTTCAGCTGAAACAACACCGATAGAGTTCGAAACTGCAAGAGCAGTAGGAACATCAGCATTAGTACCAGTACCAGCAGGAACTAATACACCATCAGTAGAATCCCAGATATTATTCAAACCAGTAGCTGGAACAGCTGAAGTAAGATTAATGTTAAGTCCAGGAGTTACATTTAATGGGTAACCAGGAGTTGTTGGAGGCACGATAGCAGCAACAGCACCATTAGTTGGGTTTAACAAAGTAACTTGACCACCGTAAGCTACTAAATTAGTACCTTGGATAGTTGAGTTAGCTTGGATAGAACCATAAGTTTTGATAGCTAATTTTTGATTAGATACAGCAGCATTTTTGTTTCTTACAACTAATGTTGCATCGTTTAAGTCAGTTCCAGTTGGATCAGGAGTAACGAATTCGTCACCTGAATTAGGAATACCATTTGGATCAGTTATTTGAGTAGCTAATACAGGAGCATTATTTTCGATTAATACTGTTCTACCTTCTGCAAGGTTAGTATTTGTAAATTTAGCTATGTAGTTAGTACCTTTTACACCAGTACCAGAAACAGATAATGCAGAACCTGCACCAGCATCAACACCTTTATTAATAACTACAGCGTGTGAAGTATTAGTAGAAGTTGAAGAAGTGAATACAGCAGCAGAACCAGCACCAGCAGCACCAGTATGTGTAATAGTGAATGCATCACCAGGACCTGGGTAAGCACCAGTGTAAGGAAGTGTTAGACCTAAATCATCACCCCAAACTGTATTACCAGCACCATCAGCTTTCAATACTTTACCAGCAACTTGAACACCAGAACCGATCTTAGTATTAAGTACATTGTTGTCAATTATGTTAGTAGTACCAACAGAGTTAAGACCCATATCAGCTAAAGTAATAGTACCATCTACGATGTTACCAGTCATAACTGAGTTAGGAGCTAAATCGATGTTAGCAATAGTACCATCAGCGATATCTGCTGAAGTTACTGAACCATCAATAATTTTTAAAGAAGTAATAGAGTTATCAGCTAAATCAGCAGTAACAATAGTACCATCTACGATTTTTGCAGAAGTAACTGAGTTATCAGCAAGTTCAGTAGTTCCTACAACACCCGGCTTGATTTGTAAATCAAGGTTGTCATAAGTACCATCAACTGTGATGTCAGAAACTGGAGATTCGTTAAATATAGTGCTAGCTGAAATTACAGTGTAAGAATTCTCTTTTGAAGTTAGAATTCTACCTTGAGCATCAACTTTGTATTCTGGAACGTCGATAACTGAAGGTAATGCAGAAGGATCACCATAGATACCAGCAGCAACGCCAGTAGCGTCTAAGTCTAAAGAAGATAATGAACCGTTTAATACTTTATTACCAGTTACAGCATCTTCGTCTATTTTTGTATTTGTTACAGCTTTGTTAGCTAAATCAACAGTTTGTACATCACCGTCTAATATCTTAGCAGTAGTTACAGAACCGTCAGCGATTTTAGGAGTAGTAACTGAATTTGTTGCCAAATCAGCAGTCATTACTTCACCATCTAATATTTTAGCAGAAGTAACTGAACCATTAGCAAGATCAGCAGTCATTACTTCACCGTCTAATATCTTAGCAGTAGTGATAGCATTGTCAGCGATTTTGATAGTAGTTACGTTAGCATCAGCAATTTTACCAGTAGTTACGTTAGCATCAGCGATTTTTGCAGTAGTAACATTTAAGTTAGCTATATCTGCAGTCATCACTTCACCATCCATAATCTTAGCAGTAGTAACTGAGTTATCAGCTAATTTAGCATTTGTTACAGCCGAATTGTTGATATTGTTAGTGTTAATTTTACTTGACACCCAACCACTAGGAGCAGTTCTGATTAATAATTCATCAGCACTACCATAAGTAGGGTCTAAAGTTACAGGAGCTAAAGTAGTACCGTTTCCAGTCAAAGGAGCTGAAGTTTGTACGTTTTCTTGTCCCCATCTTAGTTCATTGTCAACACCATCAAAGTAAAGTACGTCACCATTGATAGGAGCAGCACCATTTACATCGATGTTTCTTACTCTAACAGCGTCATCAGCCAATTTAGCGTTAGTAACGCTTAAGTTAGCTAATTTAGCAGTAGTTACATTCAAATCAGCAATTTTAGCTGTTGTTACGTTAGCATCAGCAATTTTAGCTGTTGTTACGTTAGCATCAGCGATTTTAGCTGTTGTTACAGCTGCATCATTGATTTTAGCAGTAGTTACATTCATATCAGCGATTTTAACTGTTGTTACAGCTGCATCATTGATTTTAGGAGTAGTTACGTTCATATCAGCAATTTTAACTGTTGTTACAGCTGCATCTGCTAATTTACCTGTTGTTACATTCAAATCAGCAATCTTAACTGTTGTTACAGAAGCGTCTGCTAATTTAGCTGTAGTTACAGCAAGGTTTACTATTTTAGGAGTTGAAACTGAATTATCAGCTAAACCTAAAGGCATAGCCAAAGTACCATCACCATCGATAGTAGCATCAGTTGCAACAGCAACTTGATAGTTAAGAGCTGGTACGTTAGTTAACTTAGCAGCATCTAAACTTACGATTTTGTTATTAGTAACAGCACCGTCAGCAATTTTTTGGTTAGTAACAGCACCATCAAAGATACGGTCAGTTTTCACTGCACCAACTGCGATAAGTGGATCTGGATAAGAACCAAATAAGTCACCACCAGCAGGGCCAGATGGAGAAGTTGAGATATTTGGAGATAACATTTCTGAAGTTATAGAACCGTCAGGAATGTTGTCAATGATAGCAGATGGTTTGATTTGAGGGTTTGGATACATACCCATTAAATCACCACCAGCAGTCAATACCTCATCAGCTAGGTTATCTAATCCAATAGCTTTAGGAGCAACGTCCATAGCTAATCCTGCATTAAATGCATAAGTTGCTGTATCAGCATCTGCAGCATAAAAAGCAGAAGGAGTAGATGATAGCTTAGTTCTTGGGAACGGTTGGTTGTTACCAACAGTTACTTGAACGAAATATTGCTTATCGAATTTAAGATCGATAGGGTTAACGTCACCAAGGTAAACTGAGAAAAATCCGTTTTTATCAACGGTTACACTTTTTTGCTCTATCCATAGAGCGGATCCGCCGGCTGCATCTTCGAATAATTCGAAGACAACCAATACAGGTGCTTGAGAAGTAATTGTATTACTTTCTAACTGACCTTGATAGTTGATTACTTTTGGTGTAGCTGCAAAAGTGGTCGCCAAAGGTGACAACACCATGCTAAACGCCAAAATAACAAGAAGAATGAGTTTCTTCATTGTAAAGCTCCTATTAATTAATAATAATAATTTATTTAAAACACTTACTTTCATATTTATTTAACTATAACCATAACATTTCTTAAACTAAAGCTTCTACCACCAGTCATAGGTTCGATAGATAACTCATATAGATAAGAACCAGAACTTAGTTGCGTACCATATTGGTCTTTAGCATCCCAAGAAACATTTTGTGGAGTACCAGCTGAGAACAACTGATTAGACACTACAGTACTTACTAAAGCACCATTGATATCATATACTCTTATAGTTACATTAGAATTGTTTTCTAATGTGAACTGGATATTTGTACTAGTACTAAAAGGGTTAGGGTAGTTGCTAAGAGTATTAGCAGATGTACCTTCTTCCTCTACACCAGTGACCGTTTTAACGCCAGGCGTCCAAAAACCTTCATGAATTGTAACTCCAGGTCCAGCAGTACCAGCTAGAGTTTTAGTCTCAACAGCCGTTTGGGCTACTGTACCATTCAAAGTTATAGTTCCATTGTCTGTAGTTACCGTTGAACCAACAGTACCTCCAGCACCTATAACTGACTTTAATAACTTAGCGTCTTGAGCCTGTGTAGTAAATAGTACTACAGGGAGCAAGATGGCTGTTACTAAAAGTAGTTTTATTGTTTTCTTCATTATGAAGACTCCTAATATTTATTAAACTTATTTATTTTTCAATTTTATTTTTAAGTGTGGGGTATTAGTCCACAAACACATAGAGCAATATCTATGCCAAAGAAACACTTCTGCATAACTGCATAAGTATTCCTATTTTCTAAATAGTCTATCAAACAAAATTATAATAATTAACACTAATATTCAAAACTATTTTACTTTGTTTGTACGATTAATTAGAATTAACTAAAATTTACTTTGTAATCGATTAGGTAAAATTACCTAATTTGTGAACTTCATACATCACAATTTTAAATAGTTACATAAGTTTGGAACTAAATTAATCACAAATTATCACTCGTAGGGAAGACCGTATGTCTATTAGTCATTTAGAAAAGAAAGCAACATTTTGGTTTAGTCATATCGCTGAATTAATAGAGTTATGGTCCAAATCAGACTTCACAGCCGCTTCCGTAAAGCAGCGATTTATGAGTGGTAAACGTTATCTAGGGAGTAAAGACAAAAAGGTTATTAGTGGAGTTTTCTTTTTTTACTTACGACATAAGTTAACTTTAGAGTCACTTTCTACAGAGGAAATATTTTTCCTGGCATATTTGAAAGAAAAAGATGTTAATGAAAGCATAAATAAAATATTCAAGAATAATGAATTCAACTCCTATATATATACGCTTGTAAATTCAGAGAAAATAGAGTCTGATTTTAATAAATTTATCGATACTGATTTCTTCCCCGAAGTTTTCATAAAGAACATTGATTTAGATGAAGATAGAATACTTTCATTAGCTAACGCCCTTAACAAAGAAGCTACTACAGATCTTCGGATTATTTCTGATAGAGACTTAATAGAAGGAGAGCTTAATAGCTATGAGATTCCTTATAATTATAATATTCTCAAAGATTGCATAAAGTTGAGTAAAAATATCAACTTCAATACATATATGAGTTATAAAAATGGTTGCTTTGAAGTACAAGACGAGGGTAGTCAATTAATTTCAATTATGCTCGACCCCAAACCAGATGAAGATATACTTGATTATTGCTCTGGTGGCGGTGGTAAAACTATACATATAGCTGAATTAGCTAACGATAAAGCTTTCATAGATGCTACTGATATCAACATAAAGCGATTAAAAGAGACTGAAAGAAGAGTTAGTTTGCACGGACTATCATCTGTACTAATACTAAATATAGAAGATATAGATAGTGATGAGAAGCAGTATGATAAAGTTTTAATAGATGCACCTTGTTCTGGTTCGGGTACTGTAAGAAGATCACCTGAAATCAGATACACTATAACTGACGAACTAATAAATAGTTATACGCAACTTCAGCTTGAGATAATAGCTAAATGTTATGACAAAATAGCTATAGGTGGTGAGCTTATATATTCAACATGTTCACTATTTAGAAATGAAAATGACAGAGTTATCTCAAATGCTATTGCTCAATTTCCTGATTTAACGCCAATAGATATTAAAGAAAGGGCGATTAAATTAGAGCTACCGATAGATGTCCTGCATTTTACAGAGTTTGGACTGATGACATATACAGATAAAAGTAAAACAGACGGTTTTTATCTTTCAATTCTTAAAAAAGGTGGCTAATTTTATGTCAGATTTCTTACACACTGTTAAGGCATTCACACATACGTATAATAAAATATCTATTAATATATTTTCATTATGCTGATGTTTAGACCTAGGTAGATATAAAAGAGAAGATGAGTAAACTAGATAACACAAATTTTTTCGTAGTAGATGTAGAAACGACGGGAGCTAATAGCAAGACTGACCGCATAACTGATATTGCCGTAGTCCATGTATTAGGTGGAGAGATAATAGATACTTTTCACTCATTAGTCAACCCTCGGCAGCCAATTCCTGAATTTATACAAGAAATGACAGGTATAACTAATGAATTAGTTCGTAATGCACCAGACGAAAGAGATGTACTTCCAGCATATAGAGATTTCATTTCTAAAGATAATTCTATTTTCGTAGCTCATAATGCTAACTTTGACCATTTCTTTATCCGCAATACAATGATACGTAATTATGGAGAATCGTTAGAACACGAATTACTCTGTACAGTCAAACTAGCAAGAAAAATACTTCCTAAAACTCAGAAAGTAAATCTCACTTCATTAGCTCAGTATTTTAATATTCCAATCTTCATGAGACATCGGGCCTTAGGTGATGCATTCGCAACGGCAAAAGCATTGATAAAAATGTTGGATATATTAGAAGCTGAATACGGTATAACTACTCGTAAAGAACTCAATGATTTCGAACGCAAATCGCGTCGAAGATTCAAAGTTTCAAATGAAAACATTGACCGATTGAAAGAGCAGTTTAATAGAGTTCCCGAACGCCAAGGTGTATTTTACCTATATGATAGCAATGGCAATAGAATATACTCTGACAAAGCTGACAATATAAGGCAGAAACTAAACTCATACTTAGATCCCAATTATCTTTCATCAGTTAGAATGAAAGAAATAATGGATAATACAGCTAGTGTTGAGTATTTTGATACTCCATCAGAACTTCATTCAGATTTAAAACTTGGTAAGACCCACAATGAATCGCCTCTGGAACTATTTGGAAATGGCTCATTGTCAGAAAATCATTCTAATATTATTTACTTAGATAGTAATAATAGATTGGGCAAAACAGTAGGTGTATTTCTTATAAAAGATGGGTTACTTGCTAATCACTTGGAAATAGGTACTAATGCTAGTACTTTTATAATAGAATCAGCCATCGAAGATATTTACTACAATACTTCAAAGATAGAGGGTAATAACAACGATAGAATAATCGTCCGAAAATGGCTAAGTAAAGAGCCAGACCTAGGAAATAAAATTGAAGTCA
This sequence comes from Ignavibacteriae bacterium HGW-Ignavibacteriae-4, assembly GCA_002839765.1. Classification (GTDB taxonomy): domain Bacteria; phylum Bacteroidota; class Ignavibacteria; order Kapaibacteriales; family UBA2268; genus PGYR01. The sequence goes on along the minus strand of PGYR01000041.1, from coordinate 17,886 downwards.
ACGGTGATAAAACTAAAATGATGCGAGAAATCAGAAATTATATCAGTTCTTGCTATTAATCGCAAACAAGTTATTTCAAATTATATTCAAATTTTGTAACTTAAAACATTCCATTCGAGTCTTATATGAAAACAAGAAAACTGACTTTATGATAAGAAAACTATTATTACCATTATTGACCGCTATTATTTTGCTTATTAGTAACAGCAGCGTAATGGCAATAGACAATTACTTCCTCGATGCTGTCGTATTCAACAGTAGTGACAGTACTGATGGACGGATTGATGTATATTTAGTAATTCCTTATCAATTACTTACTTTCGAAAAATTAGGCGAGAACTTCGTAGCAAATATAGACGTTGATGTAACTATAACTGATAAAGACAATAACAGAATAGATTTCAAACATGTAAGAAAGACTATAACTACTGCTGATTACAGGCAATCACAAGGAGCCGCAGGTGAGTTTTACAAGACATTCTTCCGATTTGGCGTAGATAATGGAACGTATAGTGTTTCAGCAGATATCAAAGATGAATTCAGTGGGAATTTGTACGAAAGAGAAAGAGAAGTAACAGTAATAGATTTCAATAAGTTTAGTTTCTCCCTCAGTGGGATTCTATTACTATCTCAAATAGAAGAAGTAGATGGTAAATATAAGATAACCCCCTTCATTTCTGATAATATCGGTGCAATAAATAGTGATTTTTTTGCATTTTTCGAAATCTATAATAAAAACGAACCTAAGACCGTAAAAATAGCGTATAGATTATTGAAGAAAGATGAGGTTGTCTCCGAAGGAGAATTAAAGGAAATAAACGTACACGTTGGAAATAACCAGAGTTTCGTTAGAATAGATGCCTCAAAAATGAGTCTATCAGGCGAGTATATAGTACAAATAATTGCTTATGACGCTAGTGCTACTGAGCACGACGATAAGAAAGTACTAGCAATAACTCAGAGATCTATAAAACATCACGAAACCCTAATTTCTTTTCTTGAGGAAGATATTAATAAGGCTATAAAAATGCTTCGCTATATAGCGACTGATGCCGAACTAGAGAAAATTGAAAATGCGAAAACTGATGATGCGAAAAGAGAGAAACTGTCTTTATATTGGAAAGAGTTAGACCCAACTCCAAACACTGCATACAATGAGGCAATGAACGAGTATTACCAGCGGATAAAGTATGCAAATGAACAATTTAAATCATATACCGAAGGATGGTTAACGGATATGGGTATGATATATGTAGTTCTTGGTCCTCCGATACAAGTTGAAAAACAATCATCTATGGGTAGTAATATACAATATAGACTATGGCAATATAGTGGAAATAGGACTTTCTTATTTGCTGATAAAAATGGATTCGGTAATTATAGATTGGAAAGACCTTATTTATTCAATGAAAAATATAGATATAAAAAATGAAATATACTTTGATAATACCTTGTGGTGGAATCGGTGAAAGAGTAGGTGCCGAAATACCAAAGCAATATATAGAAGTTCACGGAAAGTCTATACTGAATTGGACACTATCGAAGTTCAAAAACTTCGACAATATACATCAGTTATTAATACCCGCTGATGATAACTATATAGAAGAAATCGAAGCCTCAATACCAATAGAATTCAAAGATATATATGAGATAACACCGCACGGGAAAACTCGATTTAACTCTATTTATAATTCCATAAAGCATATTAGCCCTGAGTCAGACTATGTGATGATACACGATGCCGTACGTCCGTTTGTAACTCATAATCTTATTGAGAAATTGATGACTGCCGTTCAGAAGTACAATGGAGTAGTGCCTTACTTACATCCAACGGACACTATAAAGGCAATAGACAATGATAAAAAAGAAACATATATATACGAAACTATAGATAGAGAAGTGTTAGCTTCAGTACAAACACCTCAGATTTTTGAGAAGAATCTATATGTAAAGGCGTACGAATATTCGAATAGAAATAGATTCAAAGGAACAGATGATTCTTCTATTTTAGAATACTCAAAATTTTTACCTAAATTAATAATTGGTGAAATGCAAAATTTGAAAATTACAACCGAAATTGACATTGAGATAGCAAAAATAGTATTCAAAAAGTAACTATTTAAGTGTTAATCTGTTATTTAAATTAGAGAAAATAAATTATTAATATTATATGGAGTTTTTTATGAAAAAGATATACTACTTGAGTAAGTCAGTATTGCTTTTTGCATTATTTATAATTGTTCAGCAATCCCTTATATCAGCACCTACACAGAAATCCCCAGCAAATGGTGATGATTGTGTTGATAGAGATGCAGTATTCGAATGGTCGAGAGTTAAAGACGCAGCTTATTATATGTATATAATTTCTACAAAGGTTGATTTTTCTGATACTTTGAAGAAAGATTTAAGCTATAGTGATACAACTGTTGCTTTTGCTTTACCTAACTTTAGTACGAAGTATTACTGGAAAGTAGGTTCACACATAATAGGCGAAGCAGATACTTGGACAGATGGGTTTTCTTTAATTACTCATCCTGCACCTCCTTCTTTAACTTCTCCAGATGATTTACTAGCATGTCAGGCATTCCGTCAGACTTTCACATGGACAACAGTACCAAATGCAGTAAAATATAAAATACAAATATCTACTAGTCCTAACTTTTCGCCAACTGTCGTAGATACTCAAGTTACTGGCACAACTGCTACTTTCACTTTAAATAAGTATTTTACAACTTACTATTATAGAGTGAAGGGGCAACAAGTTGGTTGCGAAACTCCTTACTCTGTGCCTAGAAGCCTTACAACTTTGGTAGGTCCACCAGAAATGTCAACACCTAGAAATGATTCTATTGGTACTCCACTTAGTATTCTATTCACTTGGCCTGCTACACCGGGTGCCCAAACTTACGACCTACAAGTTTCGGACGATCCTAACTTTACAAATCTGTTAGTTAATCAAATGAATATAACAGATGTATCATTACCGTGGGCAGCTCCTAATTATAATAAGAAATATTATTGGAGAATGAGAACATTAGGTCAAGCATGTATATCCGAATGGTCCAATGCTTTTAATTTTAAAACTGCATATCCTGCGGCAGTTGCTCTAACACCGGGTGATACGATTACTTGTGTACCAATCGTATCTGAATTTACTTGGCAACCAGTTTCTGGTGCAACTAAATATGAAGTAAGAGCATCTAAAACTCCTCAATTCCAATCAGGTGTTATAGTCTTTTCTGCAAAAGATGTCGCTGGAACTTCTGTAATTGCTGATGTTACATTAGCATCGAAACAAGTATGGTGGCAAGTGCGTGCAAATGACGCGAATAATGTCGGATTGTGGTCAGAAACACAAACTTATTTTACAACAGGCGAAGCGCCTCTTATAATGAGTCCTGTTGACGGTTCGACTGAAGTACATAGAGGACTAGAGTTAGAATGGCAAGCAATTGGTCAAGCGACAAGTTTCCACTTACAAATATCTAAAGATGATAACTTTTCGAGTATAGAATTTGAGAAGGAAGATATTGTTGGGCAAACTTTAGATGTTATACTTGAATCTTACAATACCCAATACTATTTCAGAGTTCGTACTCTTGCAAGTGGCTGTTATAGTGATTGGTCTAACGCATATAGTTTCAAATCTATACAAGGTTTCCCTAATCTGATATATCCTGAGAATGCAGAATCGAACATCACTACGGACGTACAGATGCTATGGAGTAAAGTCCCTACTGCAATCAGCTATGATATTAGATTTTCTACTGATGATGAATTCGTTAATGAATTTGGAAATAATGGTGTTCAGACTAACAGCATTTTACAGAAAGATTTAAAACCTAATACACTTTATTATTGGATGGTAAGATCAAATGACGCTTGGGGTACTTCTCCTTGGTCGCAAGTATTTCAGTTCAATACAGGTGAAGGATTTACTAATATACCATTCTTGATTTATCCTGAGAATCTTTCAATCAAATTACCAACCACTGGTATTATGAATTGGAGATCAGCTAATAATGCTTCTTCTTACAACTTACAGATAGCTCAAGATTTGAAATTCAACAAAGATGATATAATAAGAGAAGTCCAAAATATCAAGGATACTGCTTATAGTTATACTGACTTAGATAATTTCAAAGAGTATTGGTTCAGAGTTGCTTCTGTTAATCAAACAACTACTTCTGATTACTCTAAACCACATAGATTCCGTACTATAGCACAGCCACCAACTGATCAAGCATTAGCTATCAAGCCAGTTGACGGTGAAAACGAAATACCTTACAAGAAAACTGGATTCGAGTGGACTAAAGTAGCAAGAACTGACTTAGGTCTTTCTAGCGAAAGTGGATATGAATTGTTAATCAGTAAAACTCAAGATTTCACAGATACTGTGTTTTACAACCAAAGAGTATTCGAAGAAACTGTTAACGTAGAAAACAAACTCGATGTGGCAACTACATACTTCTGGAAAAACAGAGGTTGGAATGAAGCTGGATTTGGCCCTTGGTCAGAAACATTCTCATTCACTACATCTGTTCAATCATCAGTGACTGATGGGAATTTTGATTTCGGTACTAGCATAGTCCCTAATCCTATTCAAAACAGAGCAGAATTGAGATTCAATTTGGAAACTCCGGGTAGCGTTAACTTTACTATAATTGATCAAACTGGAAGAACAGTTTTCAATTTAGAAAATATTAGCGGAAAGGGAAACCTAAATGTACTACCTCTTAATTTGGATAACTTAAGTAATGGAAGTTACTTATTCAAATTGCAAACAGGTACTAAGTATCAATCAGGTAAAATAATAATTAGTAGATAAGCTGATTATTTAATAACTTAAAGCGATCATATATAACAATATGGTCGCTTTTTTTTTGAATATAAACGAATAAAGAAAAACTATGAGAATAATAATCACTGCTTTGGTATTATTGATGGCGGGATACTCAAGTCTAATCCCATGTACGAACCTATTAGTAACGAAAGGAGCTACGACAGATGGCTCTACTATGATTACTTATGCAGCAGATGCTGGCGGATTTATGGAACGTTTGTTCTATCTACCCGAAGCAAAACACGAAGCTGGAGCTATGCTCGAAGTTCACGATTGGGACACTGGCAAATTCCTCGGTGAAATAGAGCAAATACCTCACACTTACCGAGTAGTTGGCAATATGAACCAACATCAAGTAACTATTGGTGAAACTACGTTCACAGGGCTAGACGAATACAGAGACACGACTGGCATAATGGACTATGGCTCACTAATGAGAATAGCGCTACAAAGAGCTAAAACAGCCCGTGAAGCTATAAAAGTCATTGACGACCTAACAACTAAATATGGCTATTACAGCACTGGAGAATCATTCTCAATAGCTGACCCAAATGAAGTATGGATAATGGATGTTCACCCGAAAGGAGTTGGGAACAAGGGTATAGTATGGGTAGCACGTAGAATACCTGACGGCTATATTGCAGCTCACGCTAACCAATCAAGAATCCGTAAAATTATAAAAAATGACCCGAATAATTGCCTTTACTCTAAAGATGTAATTACATTCGCACAGGAAAAAGGAATTGCAAAAGAATTCGATGGAGAGTTCAGCTATGCCGATACTTACAATCCCCTAGACCCAGGTGGAGTGCTATATTGCGAAGGTAGAGTATGGAGGTTTTTCTCACTAGCTGCACCTAGCCAAAACCTATCGGAAGACTATTGGAGAGCTGTAGAAGGAGCTGTACCCTATCCCCTATTCATCAAGCCAGATTCTAAGATTTCTGTGAAAGATTTGCAATCTTGGATGCGTGATCACTTCGAAGGAACCGAATACGATATGACAAAAGGATTAGGTGCTGGACCTTATGGCTGCCCTTACAGATGGAAGAATCTATCTTGGAAATTGGAAAGTGATACGACTAAAAAATTCGGATGGGAAAGACCAATATCCACTCAGCAAACTGCATGGTCTTATGTGGCACAAATGCGTAGCTTCTTACCAGACGAGATAGGCGGATTACTTTGGTACGGAGTAGATGATGCAGCGACTAGTTGCTATGTACCGCTTTATAGCTCATTGCAATCAGCGCCAAAGCCATACACAGTTGGCTCAATCAAAGATTTCACTTGGGAATCTATGTTCTGGGTGTTCAACCTTGTAGCAAATAAATCCTATACTATGTACAGTCACATCTCAAAAGACGTAATAGAAGTACAACAGAACTACGAAGATAAATTCTTAGCTTATCAACCACAGTTAGAAAAAGCAGCCGCAGAGCTTTACAAAACAAATCCCGAATTGGCGGCTAGCTTCCTTTCGGATTATAGTATAGCCAATGCAGAGAGAGTACACAAAGAATGGAAATCGCTATGGGAATACGTAACAGTGAAGTACAATGATGGATATATGAATGACGTAACTAAGAACGAAGGCCGTGCCCCCGAAGGAGTAGGCTACGAGCAGAAATTCCTAGAGCAAGTTGTAAAAGAAAGACCGGGTTACTATGATGTAAAATGGAAGAAGAATAGTAATTAGTGTGGGGTAAAGCGTTTAGAAAAATAAATTCCGACAATTCCCCTCTTTTAGAGGGGTGGACTGCGAAGCAGGACGGGGTGTTAATGAGGAAATCATTACTCCGCCTTCGACTTCGCTCAGGCATCGAAATAAGGTATAAACTCACCAAGACGCATAGAAATATGCGTCTTTTTTTTGACTACAAACCCCCTTGAATAATCCCCCACTTGTCCAGCTAAAAGCAGGAGAACTCCGTAGGAGTTCAATATTTATGGTGCTAAAGTCCGAAGGTTTTGGGTTTAACTTAATATCCGTTGGCTGAAGCCAACGGCAATACTCTGAATAATACTGTAGTTTGTGCAGGTAAAGTCGGTTGTGGCGATACACGTCACCCTGAGTGAAACGAAGGGTTCATTTTAAAAAAAACTCCCCAACTTAAAGCTGGGGAGCAGGTCAGAATGATCAAGACATCGCTAAAAAACTTGATAATTCTAAATTAGTTTTTATTATTCTATGAGTTAAGTGTATTTTCCAGAGTCTTTTTGAACTCATTTTCATTTGCGTAATTGTAAAAAGGAACAGCTGTTATCAAGTAAGTATCAGTGTGGATTTGTATGGTTTTTTGTTCTGTTTGGATTTCTTTCAAAAAGTCTTCTTTCCATTTATCATTTGCAATTAAATGTTCTCCTTTAGGTTCGATAAATACTTGAAATGTTAATTGTTCACCATCGCGTTGCTTACAAAAGAGTAAAAAGTCAGGTTCAAATGCCCGACCAAGTTTATCAATAATTTTAATTTCTCTTTCGTTACGAATCAAGTAAATGTTCTCAAATTTCTCATTCAGCCCTTCAAAACGTCTTGAGAAAAGTTCAACAAATTTCTTTTCTTCGCTAGTTCCGTAGTTTGCATTGTAGGCGTACCAAGGCTCTTTAGCTACTAACTGTTCTTGACCGTCTGCTCTTTCATCATATTTATTAACTCGTATTTCTTTATCTTTGAATACTTTGTGGACTTTCTCTGAAATGTAATCAGACCCTTCGAAATCAACAGAATTCTTCTTAATTTCACTTTCTATTTCTTGTAACAGACCTAATAATGCTTGAAGGAAATCGAAATTAGAAATATTGCCTAATCTATCTTGTGTAGCTGTGAAAGTAATTTCTAAGCCACCTAGATAATCAATATTTGAGATGAAATCAGATATTGATTTTATGTTAGGGAAATAATTTTTTAAATGATTAAAATAGTAAAATGGGAATTTACTTACTGCAAAGCGAATTATATGATTTGGTATATCAATAAGCTTTATATCTCGAGATTTGATTACTTCTTCATTAGAGATTGGATTCTCCATAATAGCGAAAGCATTTGTAGTAGATCCAATACCAGATGAAAGTTCATATTTGAAATTCTGTTTAGTAACACCTAAGTCAGAGAACGACTTTATTTTATCAAAACTTTTAGGAATCTTTTTATTATAAAATACATTCCCACTTTTGTAAAAATTTGTGTCTTTGAAATCTAATTTTAAAGTTAATTCCTTAGTAACTAAATCATCATCATCTTCATAGATTCCAGTCTCAACCAATGCCTTCTTCAATTCAGAAATATATCTGTTATCTTCTTTAGTATGATAATATAATTCTTCTATAACTTTTAGTTCATTAGAAATGTCATCGTCATATTTTCTAGTAAATTTATCTTGACCGAATTCTAGTTTGAATGGAAAATATCTAGCTCCACGACCAATCAACTGAGCTTCGGAAAGTGTTGTTTTACCAACTGTTTTGTTCGTTCCACCAGTATTTTGTCCTTCGTATAAGCGTACTATATCAAATAGATTTAGTACATCCCAACCTTCATTTAATTTCTGTACAGCAAATATTGCTCTAATTGGGTTATTCTCATCTTCTAATGTGTTTAGCAGAATCTGATTTTGTTCTGCTTCTTTATCACTATTCGCACTCAAGCAATTTTCTTCTCTGAAATTTGATTGTATTCTATTTACTATATCTGTTGTTGAAATACTTCGAGATTCGAAAAAATTAAATGCTTTTTGTACAACTGAAACTGTAGATGTCTTTTGAATTTTCTCAACTAATTCTACTGAAAAATCATCTATTAGCTTATGAAAATTCTCTTTATTTTGCTCTGATTCTTTTATTGTTCGTTTCGCTTTGAAGAGAATTACAGGTTTCAAATTTATGTTATATGACGTTGCTAATTCTTGTCGATATAGATTTAATATCAGAGCTTGTATTATCCTATCTTGTTCATCATACAACGAACGGATAAGACTAATTTCCTTTGAGTATTTATCTATTCTAAATTGAGCAAGGTCATATTTGTAGATTACTTTATCTTGATATTTATCTACTATTTTTTGGCTTTCATAATCTAATGTTGCAGTAAATTCAAGTAATATATTATCATAATTTGTTCGATGGATTCGCTCTACCAAATCACCCCAAACGTCTGCATTATTGTGATGTGCTTCATCACCAATTAATACGAGTTTCTTATTCTCAAAATCTTCAAAACTCAATCCATTTTCTCTTACATTCAAGAGTAAACCAGAAGTAAGCATTTGTATTGAAACAAACTTTATATTTATGTTACGATTGTCAGCTTCTTCAAAATTATCAATCTCTTTTATCTGTACGTCATTTCCATTTATTACTATTTTATCTTTGAATAGATACTTCGTTGCATTTGGATTTAGGAAATTTTCTTTTGTCTTCTGTATTATATTATTGCTATTTACGAAGAATAAAAAATTGCGATGACCCTTCTCATATAAATGAAGGATTAGTCCTGCCATTATTAGCGTTTTACCGCTACCAGTTGCCATATTGTAAAGCAAATGCAGAGGTCTTTTTGGCTTTTCATCAAAATCTTCCATTTCAGTATAGATATAACGTTTGAACGCTTCTTCTTGATATGGTCGAATATCAAACTTCAGATTATCACTTACGCTATTAGGAATTGAAACCTGAGCTAGAGCTTTCCTTGCAAATGGATTGTCGAAAATGTCGTATAAAAATGCCATCGGCTTAGTCTTTTAATCCGTAAAAATCTTTAGTTAATGCTTTTTCTTCTTCAGTACATTTGAAATCTTCATCTTCTATTGAAGATCGGTTAACATAGAGCTGATTCAAATCGAGTAATTTGAGTAATAACTTTTTTTGATTTTCTATGCTGTCTTGCTTGAACTCCTCAATGTGCTTTTCTTGCTCTTGTATATCTACGTTGTAATTTAGGAAGCTCTTTGCTTTCATTCGTCCCCAAATCTCTAACATCTGTTTTGTGTCTTTGGCTTCTTCTATTTGATCTATAAAGTTCTGGTTGTATTTCTTTAGTTCTAAATAAACAAAGTTGCCTTCGCCTTGTATCTGCATTACTTTTTGAGTTCTTTTACTAGTAACAGTTTCAATATATTCCAATTGCTCACATAAAATAAATTTTCTGTTCCCGCCATCTTCCTTGTTCAAATCCAAAACTGCATGTGCTGTTGTGCCACTGCCTGCATGGTAATCTAAAACAATTGCATTCTTATCATCACCAACTACAGCATAAACACAATCTCTAACAGTATATAGAGATTTAGGAAATGAAAACTTAATATCTGGAACTAATTTTTTTAACAGCTTTGCGCCATTTTGATTAGCATCATACCTTTTATCTGTCCAGACCGTTTTAAAATTAAATCGGGTTTTATATCTGATAATATCAAAAATATTTCTATTTTTATTAAATTCCACTTTCAATTCATCTTTTATACTTTCAACTGATTGCCTTGCAAAAACCCATTTTCTTTCATTACCTTTTGCATCAATCGGATAGACCTCTAAAACACCATCCTCTCTTAATACATTAGCACTTTCCGGGTGAAAGCTATCAGGACAGACTTCACCAAACCCAATTATTTCATTTTCTTTAATAAGTATAGCATAAAAGCAGTTTTTAGCATCAATTCTTAAATGATTACCTGTTGAAACATCCCTTAAAGGTCTTACATCGGGGTTATCTATTCTGTTCTGTAAGCCTATGCTTTTACCACCTTTTGGTAAAATAAAAAATGCATATTCGTGTGAGTAAGAAAAGTTAGTTCCCTGATTTCCACCTGGATTATGTATTATGGTAATACAATGTATTTCATTATTAGGAAACATTTCATCAAGTAATACTCCTAGATAACACTGCTCAGCACCATCAATGGCAACAACTATTGCCCCTGTTGGGGTTAAAAGCATTTTTGCGGCTGTAAGCCGATTTCTCATAAAAGTTAGCCAAGAAGAATGTTTAAAGTTGTTGTTATACGAGAATGTATCAGCATTTCCACCTCTATTATAAGGTGGATCTATATAAATCAGTTTTACTTTTCCAGCAAATTCTTCTTTCAGAGTATATAAGGCTAAAAGGTTGTTGCCTTTTATAATTAGGTTGTCGGTTATTGTGCCGTTTTCGTTTCTGTTAAATTGGTCAAGTGTTTTTTCTCCGTCTTTGTCAATGCGTTTTGCATTGGTCAACACTTTTGGCTCTAAGAGTTGGGTAATTTCGTCTTGGGCTAAAATTTCATTGAAGAAAATTTCTTCTCGTTTATCTTCTTCTAGGCTTTGTCCCCCTTCTAAAACGCAGTCTTTGTAGGGCCAAACAATAGCAACCTCATTTCTTTGTTTTAGATATTTACCGTCTATCGTAAGTCCTATATTATTTTTGTATTGGGTATAGCTATTATTAAGATAGTTTTTTTGTTCCAGAAATTGAACAAATAAATTTTGATTGAAAATTAGAACATCTTTAACTTTCACAAAAAACTTTTCTTTCACTTCGGGATTATCAAGAAGTAGTTCTATTAGCTCTTCATCAAAGTTTTGTGCTTTATTAAGCACTACCCATTTCTTAAGTTCACCGTCATCAGTAACATAGTTAGGTTCTTTCTTAAGTTGTTCAACTAGCGTTTCAAAAAATTTCATTTTTAGCAATTTTATTATTTATCTAAGCAACAAAGATACTAAATTTTCCAGATACTTTACTATACACCAAAGTGGGTATTTATAGGTTAAGGGTAGAGATTTTTCATTTTAATTTCTTTAGTTAATCAGATAAATTTAACAATTTAATCCGAACAAATTAGTAATTTCAATCGTTATTGAATTATATTTCTTAAATTTGTGTAAAATAATAAAGTTAAGTGAAGAAAATGGCAAAAAGAACAGTTTCAAAAAAACAAAATAAAGTGAATTGGGAATTCCCCTTCACTAAGAAAAACTTCCTTTTAGCAGGTATAGGACTAGCAACAATCGTTGTAGGCTATTTGCTAATGGCAACTGGATTGGGCGGCGACCACGCAGCAGTAGATGGCACTTGGAATAATCCAATGGCTATAACAGCGGCACCACTATTATTAGTGATTGGTTACTGTGTTATTATCCCTATTGCTATACTGAAATACTATCCGCACAGCGAAACTACTAATGAGTAGTCAAACACAGAAAGCTGGGTTCGTAGCTATAATAGGAATGCCTAATTCGGGCAAATCTACGCTTATGAACGCATTAATGGGCGAAAAGCTATCAATAGTAACTGCGAAACCGCAAACCACTAGGAAGAACGTTTCTGCCATACTATCGAAAGAACATTCGCAGATTATATTTCTTGATACCCCAGGGATATTGAGACCAAGATATGAGATGCAACGCTCTATGATGCGTTTCCTATACGAATCGCTCGATGCCGCTGATGTAATAAGCGTTATTTGGAATTTGGAAAAAGATGGCGAGAATACTGAATTACTCGCTACTAGATTCGAATTCTTAAAAAATTACAATGTTCCCAAAGTATTAATTTTGAACAAAATCGATACTTATAAAGATTCAAAAGGTGTGCTTCCAGTTATCGCCAAATTCCAAGAATTAGGCATTTTCGCAGATATAATACCTATATCGGCACTAAAAGCTGCGAACACAGATGCACTTACACAAATCTTCGAAAGTCATCTTCCAGAATCGGAATTTTACTATCCAACGGATATTATAAGCACACTCAACGAGAGATTTTTCGTTAGTGAGCTAGTTCGTGAGAAAATCTTCGAACAGCTAAAAGAAGAGCTACCTTACTCTACAGAAGTTACTATCACTCAATTCAAAGAGAGAGATGCTAATAAGTGGTTCATCTCAGCTGATATAATAGTCGAAAAAGATAGCCAAAAAGGTATAATGATAGGCAAGGGTGGTACTATGCTAAAACGCATAGGAGCCATGGCTAGAAAAGACATCGAAGCCCATCTACAAATGCCTGTATTCCTAGAGCTATTCGTGAAAGTCAGAGATAATTGGCGGGAGAAACCAAATATGCTCCGCTCACTCGGATATTAATTATTTAATTTAATGATTTCTCTTTTTTATAAGAGAATCACTTCAAGCTTTTACCTGTATTACAAAAAAAAATATCCCCAAATTAATAGTATTGTTGTTTTTTCAAACTTCAATTACCAATAAATTTGGGGATTTCTCTTTTTAGCATTTAGATAAATATTGATATGAGTTTAAGGATAAAACCTGAATCCTATAGCTCCTTCCATATTAGCACCTACACCATTAGTAATACCAATTAATGGCCCTAGTTCTAAGAATATTTCAAATGCTTTACTTGGTTTGAAGTTAAGCCCTATTAATCCTTTAGCTCCAAGATTAAAATCATCATCATAGTATTTGTTTTTATTTTTGTCATAGAAAAAACTTTTGCCTTCCCCGATTGCAACTACAGCTCCTAAACCTGCATACAATTCAAAATCTCTGCTATTGAAAACCCTAGGGAAATTAAATGTATAAATACCATCAAACCTAACACCACCGTAATGATTTCTAAGACCTATATTGAATATAAAATCATTACTGCCTCCAGTTCTAGATTTTAGAGTGATACCCGATGGCTCACCAAATATTAATCCTATTCCCAAATCTGCTTTAGCATTATAACTACAAAGCATAACAACTAGAATAACAATCAATTTTTTCATAATAACTCTTTTAATTGTGAATAATAAATTTAGCATACTTACGATTGAAAGTAAATAACGGATTTTTTAAGTGGCATGGTTTGGTAGAATAACTAATCTTTTTCTATTTCAATCAGTATTGCCGTTGGCTCTAGTTCCATTACTATTCAACTCCTAGCAGAGTCGTGGTTTTATGTTGGTCAACTGACGCTACTAAGATTGAGCTCCTACGGAGTTCATCTGGATACTTCGCTTCGCTCAGTATGACGTGATTGTCCTCTGCTAACGGAGGTAAACTACTACAATCCATAGTTTAAGTTGTTTTGCCGTTGTCTTTAGCCGACAGATTATTACTTAACTAACTCACTTTGGACTTTATTCCCATAATATTGAACAGCACAGGCGGTTCTCCAAGACTCTTTACTTCGGCGCCGCACAGCACAGGCTTTAGCTGCGGTTCCTCTGATTGACGAAATTTTAGAAGTATTAGACAATCAAATAATAGACCTATATATATCTCTTTTTTCTTGTATTGATTCCAAATTACTCACATCTTTCAGATTATTTCACCCTTATTTAAACAAAATCAAAATAGAAATCGTCCTAATCGGACTGTATAATAACATAAAACAAAAAATAAGAATATGAATAACGATCAAAAAATTAGATCTACCACCGTACTAGGTGTGGTACGCAATGGTAAAACGGCTCTAGGAGCCGACGGTCAAGTAACTCTTGGCAATACTATAATGAAGCATTCGACTGCTAAAATCCGTAAGCTGTATAACGGAAAAGTAATGGTTGGCTTCGCTGGCTCTACTGCCGATGCTTTTACTTTACTTGGCAGATTCGAAGCTAAACTAGAAGCACACGGTGGCAATCTAAAGCGTTCTGCTATAGAATTAGCAAAGGATTGGCGTACGGACAGATATTTGCGAAAACTAGAAGCCATGATGATAGCTATGGACGATACACAAGGTCTATTGATAAGCGGTACTGGCGATGTAATCGAAGCTGATGATAATATATTAGCTATTGGTTCGGGAGGCCCTTACGCTCTTTCTGCTGCTCGTGCACTTTATAACAATACGGAAATGTCTGCAAAAGAGATAGTCGAAAAAGGTCTAAATATCGCTGGTGAAATCTGTATTTACACTAACACTAACCTAACAATTGAAGAAATATAAAACGAGAAAATAATGAGTAATTTGGAACCTAAACTGGCTATTCCTCAGGATATATTAACTCCTAAGCAGATAGTAACAGAACTAAATAAGTATATAATAGGGCAAGACAATGCCAAAAAAGCAGTGGCTATTGCCCTTCGTAATAGATGGCGTCGCCAAAATGTGGAAGGAGATATTCGCCAAGAGATAATGCCAAATAATATTATTCTAATAGGCCCTACTGGTGTTGGTAAGACAGAGATAGCTCGCCGATTAGCTAAGCTAGCCGGTGCACCTTTCATCAAAATAGAAGCTACTAAATACACAGAAGTTGGGTACGTAGGTCGTGACGTAGAATCTATGATTCGTGACCTGATGGAATCTGCTGTAAAGATGGTAAAAGAAGAGCAAGAAGAGAAAATCAAGACTAAGGCAGAAAAGAATGCCGAAGATAGAATCTTGAATATACTCATTCCTCCTGTTCAAGATGATGATTCGGAAGAAGAGAATAACAAGGATACTCGAGAGAAATTCCGTGCTATGCTCAAAAATGGTATAATGGATGATCGAGAAATAGAACTAGAAATCACTCAGCAAGGTCCGAATGGGATGGCTGTGATGGGCCCAATGGGCATGGACGATATGGGCATTAATTTACAAGAAATGCTCGGCAATATGATGCCCAAAAAACGCAAGAAAAGAAAGATAAAAGTAAAAGACGCTATGCCGATTCTGATCAAAGAAGAAGCGGATAAGCTAATAGATATGGATGCTGTACTCAAAGACGCTCTTTATAGAACGGAGAACTCTGGTATAGTATTCATAGATGAGATAGACAAAGTAGCAGTCAGCAATTCTAAATCGGGTGGTGGTGAAGTCTCTCGCGAAGGTGTACAACGTGACTTACTCCCAATAGTAGAAGGCTCGGCTGTTAATACTAAACACGGAATCGTAAAAACTGATCATATCTTATTCATAGCTTCGGGTGCTTTCCATGTATCTAAGCCATCGGATTTGATTCCCGAATTGCAAGGACGTTTCCCTATTCGAGTAGAGCTGAACTCGCTTACGGAAGAAGACTTCGTGAAAATATTAACTATACCAGAAAATGCTCTGATAAAGCAATACCAAGCATTATTGGAAACAGAAGGCGTAACACTAGTATTCGAAGAAAGTGGAATAAAGCAAATAGCTCGCACTGCAGCTCATGTCAATGAAGAGGTGACTAATATAGGTGCACGTAGATTGCACACTATACTCACTACTTTACTTGAGGATATACTATTCAACGCACCTGGTGACTTGGGTGATATGAACAAAGCTATAGATGAGCAGTTTGTCCGCGACCACTTAGATGCAATTGCAACTAGCACAGATTTGAGTAAGTATATACTCTAAGTTTAGTTAAAATTATAAAAACTTCAAAGCCCCTCGCATAACTATGCAAGGGGCTTTTTTTATGTACTATTAAAATACTTATTTAATAATTTATTTGTAATAATTATATTTGTAGTCAAATTTTATTCAATCATTTTTTTAATATTGGAGTTTGTGTTTATGAAAAAAATATTTCTTCTTGCTATTTCCTTGATAGCATTTAGCTTTAACGCTAAAGCTCTTGAACCAGTTGGCATTGTATTCCCTTATACTGGAGGAACTGCTAATATAACTTGTGAACTTATTGACTACGGAGCGGAAGGTGGTATCGAACCAATTTTCACTCAAGAATTGGGTGAACTAACACCGAACTCATCTGGTATTCTTTACTTTCAGTTAGGTAAAGATAATGAAAATTGGAGCGAAATAGAAGCATCTAGTGTAAGTACTTATTATGTAGTTAATGTAAAAATTAGCGAAGACATAAAAGCACAATTCAGATTAGACGAGCTGATTAACCTTTCAGCAAGAATACCTGCTGGTGGTTCATCGAGTTTAACTTCCGGTGAATTCACAACAAGTGGTGAGCTAGGAGAGTTAACAGGAAATGTGTTCGTTTACACAGGCGGAGGAGATATAGAATTGGATAAGAATAATCTAAATGAAAGTTTACCTGAAAATGCTTTGTATATGGTAGCTAACCAATCAGCAGATGACTCAAATATTAATTTCTTATTCCCTCCAGAAAACACAGTTACTATTAAACCGAGAGAATATATTATATTATTGAATGTTGGTGGTAATTATTACTTCCAGCTACAACCATTTGCTCCATTTTAACTTTAAATAATAGAAATTTTATACTGTCCCTGCACTAGTAGTGTAGGGATTTCTTTTTTCCACAAACGCCGTGCTATTAGCTCTTCACTAGGTTAATTCTTCTCTATAACCTTATGTATCCCAATATATTATAAAAACTTGGTATCATTTTTGCACTATTAGCTTTATAAATTAATTAACTCACGCTTTTAGTAAAGTTAGAGAATTGCAAAATGAAAAAAGTCTTAATACTATTAATATTCACAATATTTCTAGTTACCCCTACATTTGGATTAGAGCCTATCAAAGTGGCTATAATCAATACAAGTGGAGGAGCTGTTAATGTACAAGTCAAATTAAATGACTACACCAGCGGCTCACCATCTTTGAAGTACACAGGTCCTGTTACTTCCCTAATACCCAATGGTTCCGGGATTATAGTAGTAGATGTAACTAATAACTTTGCTTCTGATTGGTCTGATATCACACCATCCCAAGTTAATTCATATTATATTCTAGATGTATATGTTAATACAGCACTCTATGCCCAATACAGATTAGATAACTTGATAATAGGTCAAAGCCAGGTAAGTATTATTGACAACGATGGCAATCTTAGTCCACCAACAAATTCTAGCTCACTTGGATCAGACCCTAATAGATGGGAAGATGCTTACGTTGGAAGTAACACATTGCACATTGGTCCCAACGGAGGTATGATTGGTGGAACAGAAATGTCTCTTAGTTATGACCGTCCAACTAATTCAGGTAATGTAATGGTAGATGGTACTGTTGCACTTACAGCAAAAGCGACAGGAGTTACTATTCCAACTGCTCTGACTATGACTACTCTTGGCGGTTCGGGCAACAGAAATATAGGTGTAGATAATAACGGTAATATAGTTGTGAATACTCCAATTGTATTAACTGCTGGTGATGGCTTAACACTAGATGTTAGCAATGTCTTAGACATAGGTAGTTCATCAACTATTATAGCAAATGC
>PGYR01000101.1 GCA_002839765.1 Ignavibacteriae bacterium HGW-Ignavibacteriae-4 | reverse complement strand
AGAAAAAAGTATTTCGTTGTACCCTAATCCTGCTACAAATTCTGTGAAAATAGATTTGAATAAGATTGGTACTATTCCGTATAGTATTAAACTATATGATAGCCAAGGAAAATTACTAAGGTCATTTGATTATAAAATCAAGAGTTCAATGATGAATTATGATTTTGATATCAGAGAGTTGCGGTCAGGACAGTATTTTATAAGATTACAATTTGATAAATTCAGCATAAATAAGAAGTTTGTTAAAAATTAGTTAACTTAGATAAGGACTATTTTTAAATTCAATTTTTGAGGATTCTATGAAATTAAGAGCAATAATTATAAGTTTAGTAATAATCATAAGTGTAGGAATATATAGGTACACTTTGGATAGTGAAAATAAAGGCGAATCTCCCTACAAAATAACTAAAGAATACGAAGAATGGTTTTTAAATAGATACAAAGACCCTGCAACAGGTAAAATTCCTGAGAATATACATATGAAAGAATTAGAATTTGTACATAATAATTTTTCTAAAAGAAATATTAATGACAAAAACAATCAAATACAATCATTGAATACGTGGGAGAATAGAGGCCCTCATGATATTGGTGGTCGAACTAGAGAGTTTGCATTTGATGTAAGTAATGAGAATCGAATATTGGCTGGTGGAGTTAGTAGTGGAATATGGGAAACAACAAATAGTGGGCAAAATTGGAGAAAAACTACATCGAGTCATCAGCTTACTTCAGTAACTTCAATAGACCAGGATAAAAGGCAAGGAAAGCAAAATATATGGTATTACGGAACAGGTGAGCGTCAAGGTTCTACAATATATGGCAATGGTATTTACAAATCAACGAATAATGGCAATACTTGGTTTGTTCTGCCTGCGACAGTAAATGGAAATATTGAAAATTTTGACAATGCTTTTGATTATATATATAGAGTAAAGACCAACCCGAAAGCTCCTCAGAATAATGATGAAGTTTATGTCGCCACTTCAAATGCTGGCATTTTACGTTCTACTGATGGTGGAAGTGTATGGGAACCAATATTTGGAAGTGGGGCTGCCTCAACTAATATTAGTTTTTTTTCAGATTTAGAAGTAACATCGGAAGGGGTATTCTATGCAACTATGTCATCTATTGGTTTTCAAAATACGAATTCCTTAGTTAAAGGTATATTTCGATCTGAAAATGGAATAGATTGGACAGATATAACACCTGACAATTTTCCAAAGATTACCGGAAGAATCGTCATCGCTGTTGATCCTCAAAATGAAGATAAAGTTTATTTCTTTGGTAACACTCCTGAATCTGGATATCAAGTTAAAGCTGAAAATTCTGATAATAGCCAATGGTATAGTCTTTTCAAATATGAATATAAGTCAGGTAATGGCATAAATGGCAAATGGACAGAATTATCACAAAATCTACCTAGTCCTAATTTAGAACTCCATAAACTTTCTACACAAGGTGGATATAGTGTCACTTTAAAAGTCAGTCCATTAGATTCAAATATAGTTTATCTCGGTGGTGTCAACCTATATCGCTCAAAATCAGCATTTACTGAATCTGATGCAGAAGTAATAGGAGGTTTAGATAAAGTAATAAATTTTTATCCTAACCATCATCCTGATGTTCATGATATTAGATTTCTACCTAGTAATCCCAAAATAATGTTTACTGCCACAGATGGTGGAATTCATAAAACTTTAAATTCTACGGAAGGGATTACTCAATGGGAATCCTTGAATAATGGTTATAGTACAACTCAATTTTACTCGGTAGGTATTCATCACAATTCAGAAAAAACCGGTGTTATTGGTGGCTTGCAAGACAATAATGTAATTTATTCGAATAACAATTCTTCCGAATCTAAATGGGATGTTGTTACATTAGGAGATGGATTTGCTACAGCAATTGCAGATGATAAAAATTTCACCATTTCTTCTGCTGGAAGTGGTGATGATGCTGGAATTGCTTTTTACATTAATGGATTAGATGTTGATGGAAAAACATTAAAACATAAAAGAATTGACCCGATTGATGGTAAATATTCAATCTGGAATACACCGTTTGTTTTAGACCCTAATGATAATGATATAATGTATTTAGCTAGTGGACTAGATTTATGGAGATATGACAGTTTATCTAGTATTCCACTTGATAAGGATAAAACGTCGGAAATTACTAAAGAAGAGAGAACTTTAGTTTGGGATAAAGTAGCGGTTACAACTGAATTGGGTATTGGAGCACAAATTAGTGCAGTTGCTATTTCTAAAAGTCCACGTAATGTAGTTTATTTTGGGACAACTTTTGGAGAGTTATATAGAGTTGATAATTCTAATACAAGTAATCCGAATATCACTGAGGTTAGAAGTGCTCAATTTAACAATTATGCCAATATTAGTTCAATAACCATTGACCCTGATGATGCTAGTAAAGTATTTGTGTGTTTTTCCAATTATAATGTTAAAAGCATTTTCTATAGTACAAATTCTGGTGAAGATTGGGAACAGATAGGTGGAAATCTAGAAGAATCAGAAAATGGTAAAGGAAATGGCCCAGGAATTAATACTTTGAAAATAGTTGAATACGATGGGAAAAGAGTTTATATGGTAGGTACAACAGTTGGAATATTTGTAACAAGTAATCTAAATGGAATGGGAACTGTCTGGGATTATGAAGCAGAACAATCTTTAGGGGCATACAATGTACTAACACTTGATACACGAAAGAATGATGGTTACACTGTTGTTGGTACTTATGGTGGCGGTATCTTTACTACTTTTTTCAAAAATTTCCCTTCAACGTTAAGTATTACTGTTAGATTAGAAAGCCCAATTGATAAAGCAACTAGTGTGAATGAAAACCCAACTCTAAAGTGGGAACCACTGTCGGGGGCAACTTTGTACAAATTGCAAGTATCAAGTGATGCTAACTTTGATAATATACTATTTGATAATAGTAATATAACCGAAACTGAAACTGAAATAAAAAAAATACTCTCATCAGGGTTTAAGAACTACTATTGGAGAGTGGCGGGAATAAATTCAGCTGGTATTGGACAGTACTCTGAAGTATGGCAATTCCAAACAGGTTT
>PGYR01000040.1 GCA_002839765.1 Ignavibacteriae bacterium HGW-Ignavibacteriae-4 | reverse complement strand
TGAGCAATAGTATTATACTTAAAAAGAGATATTTTTTCATTGATTCGTTATATATTGCTTTATAAATGGGTTCATTTTTCGCTCGCTTCCAACAGTTGTACGAGGGCCGTGCCCTGGGTAAAGCGCATATTCATCAGGCAAAGTCAAGATTTTTTCTTTAATACTATCCATCAATTCTGTAAAATCACCACCTGGAAGATCAGTTCTACCAATGCTTTGTTTGAATATAGTATCGCCGACTATCACTGTTTGCTTCTCATCATTAACAAATATGACACCACCTTCCGTATGACCGGGTGTTTCAAGCACTCGGAACTTCGCATGTCCGATTATCAGCTCGTCACCTTCCTTCAGATATTTATCGGCTTTTATTCCTCGCATATCAAAAGGTAGTGGAAAATTACCTGTATAAGCATTTGGGTCTAGCAATCTATACTCATCATCCTCGTGTAGATAAACCGGCACATTATGCTGGTCACGCAAATCAGGTGCATCAGCCGTATGATCCCAATGCGAGTGAGTGAGCCATATCTCTTTTAGCTCAGCTCCATGCTCTATCAGAGTACGATTGATGAACTCCAAACTACTAGGAGGTACGTCTATTACAACAGCATAGTTAGTTGATTCGTCTATAATAATATAAGTATTGGTCAAAGCAGGACCAAATTCATCGTAAATAAGTTTCATCTATTTTATTTTCTTAAATTTGTGAAAAGAAAAAATAATAATGTCATTAAAACATTATAAAACTAATGAAAATTTGAACTATTAAAAAAGGATTGAATAATGAGTACAGTAATTTTATCAGCAGTGAGAACTCCAATCGGTGGATTTTTGGGTGGATTGTCACCTCTAACGGCACCACAATTGGGTGCAGAAGCTATCAAAGCAGCTATTACTAGAGCTGGTGTAAAGGGCGAAGATGTAAACGAAGTAATAATGGGTAACGTACTAACGGCAGGTGTAGGACAAGCTCCGGCACGTCAAGCAGCAATTTACGCAGGATTACCAGTATCAGTAGAATGTATGACTATCAACAAAGTATGTGGCTCGGGTCTGAAAGCTGTTATGTTGGCTGACCAAGCTATAAAAGCTGGTGATGCTACTACTATAGTCGCTGGTGGTCAAGAATCAATGTCGAACTCACCACACCTACTAATGGGGTCAAGAAATGGCTTCAAAATGGGTAATACTGATCTAGTTGATTCTATGGTAAATGACGGTCTATGGGACGTTTACAACAAATTCCACATGGGGAATGCTGGCGAGATGTGTGCAAGTGATCACGATTTCACTCGTGAAGCACAAGACGAATACGCTATTAGCTCATACAAGAAAGCGCTAGAAGCACAAGAAAAAGGCTACTTCGCTGAAGAGCTAATCCCGATAACTATCTCTGATAGAAGGGGAGACGTAGTAATAGACAAGGACGAAGACCCAGGAAAAGTTCGATTCGAAAAAGTACCTGAGTTACGCCCAGTATTCACTAAAGACGGTACTATAACTGCTGCAAACGCTTCTAACCTGAACGATGGTGCGTGTGCGATAGTAGTACAAGACGAAGAAACTGCAAAGGCTGCTGGCCATAAACCATTGGCAAGAATCATAGCTCATTGCTCGCACGCGCAAGCTCCTGAGTGGTTCACAACTGCACCTACTTCTGCTATCCAAAAAGTATTGAAAAAAGCGAATATGCAAATCGGCGATATCGACCTTTTCGAAATCAACGAAGCATTCTCAGTAGTGCCTATGCACTCTATCAAAGAGTTAGGAATAGACAGAGAGAAAGTGAACATACACGGCGGAGCTGTGGCTATGGGTCACCCAATCGGAGCATCTGGAGCACGTATATTGACTACTCTTATCTATGCACTGAAACGCACAGGCGGCAAATACGGCATAGCTACTCTATGTATTGGTGGCGGCGAAGCTAACGCAATGATAATCGAGATTCTATAATCTCATTATATAAAGCGAATTAATTTTTACGAACCCCAGCAGTGATGTTGGGGTTTTTTTGTATGTTTGGAATATTTATAAATTAGCAAAAAAAAAGATAATAAAATAATATTCGAATATCTAAAAATGATAATAATTGTATAACTGGAAATTATGAGATATTACCTAAAACTAATCTTTTTTGTCACTATTCTATTCACACTCATTAGTATGAGTCAGATGGAAAACATATTTACAATATCAATTGACGATATTAAGTCTCTAATGAATTCTGATAAAAAGGAATTTGTAGTCTATAAAAATCAATACAAAAAACTGAAAATTTCATCTACATTATCACCTAAAACTACTGGTGTTATGATTTGGAAAAAAAGCCAATATGAATTAATGTTAAATTGTAGTAGACAAGGTGGATGTGGTGCCAAATCTTTGAATTTGAACTTTTCTTTAGGAGATAACTTCTATTTGTTTGATATAAAAGACTTTAATATTGGATCATATAAAATCTTATATTCTGTTAAAGATGATGAAATGATAGTATTTGATTTATTAGTGAAATAACGAAGCATTCTCAGTAGTGCCTATGCACTCTATCAAAGAGTTAGGAATAGACAGAGAGAAAGTAAATATACACGGTGGGGCTGTGGCTATGGGTCACCCAATCGGCGCATCTGGAGCTCGTATATTGACTACTCTTATCTACGCACTGAAACGCACCGGCGGCAAATACGGCATAGCTACTCTATGTATAGGTGGCGGCGAAGCTAACGCAATGATAATCGAGATTTTATAATCTCATTATTAAAAGCGAATTAATTTTTTACGAACCCCAGAAGTGATGTTGGGGTTTTTTTGTATGTTTGGGGGGAGAAATTATAAAAGAAATAGAATGAAAGAAAAGTTAAAATATTATTTAAAAGCAAATTCAATAATAGACGAGATTGAAATCAATAAAATTATTAGTTGTTTCAAACTAAAAACATATAAAAAGAATACGACTATTCTTTCAAGTGGTGAAATATGTAGCGAATTTTACTTTGTAAATAAAGGTTGTTTAAGAACATATTTCCTAACTAAGCAAGGAAATGAAAAGACAAGATATATTGCTTTTGATTGTTCTATCGTTAGTTCTTTTTCAAGTTTTATTTCTCGACAACAATCTTTTGAATTCATTGAAACAATCGAGGATTCCGAATTATTTGTAATGAAACATAGAGATTTTTATCAACTGGTTTCAGAGATTCCTCAATGGGCCAAGTATTATAACTCAATTTTAGAAATGGCATATTTATTCCAGAACAAGGGAATAGAAAACCTCGTAACTCTCTCTGCAAAACAACGCTATGACAATTTATTAATCGAAAAACCAATGTACATACACAAGCTATCTAACAAAATTTTAGCATCATATTTGAATATAACTCAGGAAACGCTTAGCAGAATAAAGTCAAAATGATTTTATTTGACTTATATCAAAGCTTTTGTCCTTTGTCACTATTAATTTTGTTTTTTAACTTATTAAGAGATTTTAATATGCAATTCGATCCGAATAACAATGTAGTTAAACTCTGTGCCCAAGGTATGGAAATGGAAGGAAGTGGTAATACTACGGAAGCTAGTAAACTTTTTCACCAAGCTTGGAATGAAGCAACAAATGATTTTGAAAAATTTACTGCCTCACATTATGTAGCACGTCACCAAAAGAGTATTGCCGATAAATTGGAATGGGATGAAAAATCTTTAGATTTTGCATTGAAAATTAATGATGAAAATATACAAGCTGCATACCCATCATTATACTTGAATATTGGAAAATGTCATGAAGATTTGAATGCTTTTGAAAAGGCAAAAGAATATTACGAAAAAGCACTTTCTTTTTCACGTTATCTTGGAGATGATGGTTATAGTAAAATGATAAAAGGTGGAATTATTGATGGAATTGAAAGAGTGTCTAAAGCGAATTAATTTTTAGAAGACCTGACTTAATAAGTTTGGTTTTTTTTGTATGTTTGAATCAATATGAAAAATATAGATAAAGAAAGTTTAGAAAATGCTTATCGCCTATTCGAATCGGGTGATATAGACATTATTGAAGTTGGGACTACCAATGGAATACAGCAAATGCACAAGTATTTGTTCGATAATCTATATGATTTTGCAGGGCAAATACGCACACTCAACATAACAAAAGGAAGTTTTAGGTTTGCTAATTCACTGTATCTGAATGATATATTAGTGAAGATAGAACAATTGCCAGAAGACACAGTCGAGCAGATTATCTCTAAGTATGTAGAAATGAATATTGCTCATCCTTTTTTAGATGGTAACGGTAGGTCTATGCGGATATGGTTAGATATGATGCTGAAAAAGAGCCAAAAGAAAGTAATAGACTGGCAATTTGTTGACAAAACGCTTTACCTACAAGCAATGGAACGCAGCCCAATAAATGAGCTGGAAATAAAAACTCTACTCACTGCCAACTTAACCGCAGATGTTAATGATAAGGGTGCTATTTTCAAAAGCTTAGAGCAATCGTTCTTTTATGAAGGCTATGGGAAGGGGTGAGGTTAATATTATCAAAGAATTCAATATTAATGTTGACTTTTTGTAAATTGTAAAACCAATAATAATAAAATTTTAAAAAACAGCTATAAAATTAAACTTTCTTATAACTAAAAGTTAGCGGTCATTGTATGGACGACCAATCGAACAACAGACAATAATTTTAACTATGGACAAAAACAAAGAAAAAAACAACTCAAAAAATTTAGCTCCAACACCATTTGCACAGTCGTATTTTCATGGGACAAAAGCAGACCTAAACCTTGGCGACCTAATTGAAGCTGGTTACAATTCAAACTTTGGTCAACGAAAAAATGCAAAATATATTTTCCTTGCAGCGACTTTAGACACTGCAATTTGGGGAGCTGAACTTGCTGTGGGTGACGGACGAGAAAGAATTTACTTAGTTGAGCCAACAGGACAAATTGAAAACGACCCTGATTTGACGGACAAAAAATTCCCAGGTAATCCAACAATGTCATACCGTTCTATAGAACCGTTTAGAGTTGTAGGGGAAGTAACAGTTTGGCAAGGTCATGCAAATGAACAAGTTCAAGGAATGAAAGACGCCTTGCGAAAATTAAAAGAACAAGGTATTAACTCTTTAAATGATGAATAAACAAAGTAATATGAGAAAAGTAATAGCAGCAATCAATATGACACTTGACGGAGTATGCGACCATACTGTAGGTATAGTGGACGAAAAACTTCATCATCATTATTCAGACCTTGTAAATAATGCAGGAGTAATGTTGTATGGTCGTACAACATACGAACTAATGCAATTTTGGCAAACATTATTGACAAATCCATCTGACCAAAAGTCAATGAACGACTTTGCATTTTCAATAAACAAAATCAAAAAAATTGTTTTTTCTGACTCATTAAAAAATACAGGCTGGGACACTGCAAAAATTGCAGACCGACCACTTGAAGAAATAGTTTTAGACCTTAAGCAACAATCTGGAAAGAATATTTTAATTGGTAGTCGTAGTCTTATTATTCAACTTTTGAACAGCAATCTTATTGACGAATTTCAAATTTGTATTCATCCTATAATTGAAGGGAAAGGTTTACCATTATTTGACCACATTAAAGAGCAAATTATTTTGAAACTTTTAAATTCAAAAATTCTTGAATCTGGTGTGACGATATTTTATTATCAACCAACAAAAAAAACAACGAACCGCTAACAGCGTGTATAAAAAATAGCGGGATAAGTGCTAGGTCAAAGGTAAATGCTTTTAATATAAGACAGTGCCAATTTGAAAATGAAGTGCTTTAGAATCGCTACTTCTCATACACGCAAAACGTTGACAGGCATAAAGGAAAAAAATGTATATTTACAGTTTCAGACCAGGTTATGGAAGTGACAAACTTCTAATTGAATTCGTTAAAGGCGTGAATAATGATACTTTCTTGACCGACTTAAAGGCAGCCCTGAGTCAAATTGAAATGAAGATAGACTCCACTGAAGATTTATGGATGAATGATGAAGTTTTATTTATCGTTAATTCTTCAGAAGGAGAATTTATCTTATCAAAGGATATTTGGGATTGCGCGTTTATTATGTCTGACGAAAATCAGAAATGTCTAAATAGAATTAATGAAGTTTTGAATAATAATGAACTCTTCGTTCGTGAAGAAGTAGACTATTCAGAATATGAAATGAAATTATAAAAATATTTATAGTCCCCCCCATCCTGCAAATAACCCCCTCATTCGCCGTAAAAAACACGGCAATAAATTTGAATTACGTCAAATATTCATTATAATTGCAGTATAATATACGGCAATTAGAAAATGACAAAATATATACATCAACGAAATGAATGGCCTAACTTCAAATGGGATAACGAAACCTTGCTTCCTTATGTGAGCAAAGTGCGTGATTTGCTAGGCAGATTAATCGGTAGAATGGAAGGTATTGGCTTTGAGTTAAGAGAAGAGGCTGTACTCAATACTATAACTGATGATATAATCAAGACTAGTGAGATAGAAGGTGAGGTCTTGAACCCAGTTGAAGTAAGATCTTCGGTCGCTAAAAAGTTAGGAATGGATTCACCAGAGGTGCATATAGTAAGCCGAAATGTAGAAGGCATAGTTGAGATGATGCTAGACGCAACTCAGAACTACGATGAACATCTTACCAAAGATCGACTATTT
Organism: Ignavibacteriae bacterium HGW-Ignavibacteriae-4; assembly: GCA_002839765.1. GTDB lineage: Bacteria > Bacteroidota > Ignavibacteria > Kapaibacteriales > UBA2268 > PGYR01. The sequence continues at coordinate 21,551 of PGYR01000040.1, read as the reverse complement.
GGTTGGCATTCTTCACTTTTCCCAACAGGTAGAAGCGGTATGTTCAAAATCAGAGTAGGGGATTGGAGAGATGGTGAGCATGGTTCTATGCAAGTTGTTTCTGGCCCACTGGGTAGAGAGAAAGTACACTACACAGCTCCTGAGTCGCATCTTTTAGAAAATGAAATGAACAAGTTTTTAAACTGGTTTAACACTGATGAAAATATGGAACCAGTGATTAAATCCGCAGTTGCTCATTTATGGTTCGTTAGTATTCATCCATTTGACAATGGCAATGGGAGAATAGCCAGAGCCATAGCAGAAAGCCAGTTAGCTAGAGCCGACCGAACTAAACAAAGATTCTATAGTATGTCGGCACAGATTATGAAATACCGAAAAGAATATTATAATATTCTGGAGTCAACTCAAAAGAGCAGTATGGATATAAGCCAATGGCTTGTGTGGTATTTTGAGCGTCTGACCGAAGCACTAGAAGCAACCGATGAAACATTATCAAAAATATTGCTTAAAGCAAAGTTCTGGGAGCTACACAAGAATACCCAATTCAATGAGAGACAAGCCGAAATTGTTAATAAACTCTTAGGTGATTTCGTTGGTAAACTACATTCATCCAAATGGGCGAAGATGACGAAAGTACATAGAGATACAGCTCGTAGAGATATCCAAGATTTGATAGAAAAGGGAGTTCTCTCAGATTCGGGCGAAGGTGGAAGAAGCACTAATTACATACTTAATCTTCCTGTAATTTGAGCAAATGAAACGCAGAAAAATGTTAGTGATTTTTCGTAATTTACAACCACTTTTATTACAACAATAATTGAAACTTAGGTGTAAAGTGATTTATAGAGAAGCTAAGATTGAAGATATAAAGCAAATACAAACCGTAAGGAATTCTGTTAAGGAAAATACATTGTCCAATCCAAATTTAGTTTCAGACGAAGATTGTAAGGAATTTTTGACCGTCAGAGGTAAAGGGTGGGTATGTGAAATTGACAATAAAATAGTGGGTTTTGCAATTGTAGATTTGAAAGAATATAATATTTGGGCATTATTTATAGAACCAGAATATGAAAAGAGGGGAATTGGGCAAAAGTTGCATAATATTATGTTAGATTGGTACTTTGATCAAACAAAGAATAAAGTTTGGTTAGGAACTGCACCCAATACGAGAGCTGAAAAATTTTATAGAAAATCTGGCTGGAATTATATCGGTTTACACGAACTAAGGAAATTAAATTTGAGATGCCTTATGAGAAGTGGATTCAGTTAAATAATTGAAACCTCCCACTTTTTTCCGTATTTTACCCCTACTTTAATTAACTTTGCCCCATGGATTATGTGATGGAAAAAACAAATGCAAGCTTTAGTATTAAAAGTTGGGTAGAGTTGTATTCCGACCAACTATACACTTGGGCCTTTTACAAAACATCAGACAAGGAAACGGCTGAGGACTTAGTACAAGAAACTTTTTTGGCAGCTATTAATTCGTTTGAAAGGTTTGAAGGTAAGAGTGAGCCAAAGACTTGGCTTCTTTCTATTCTGAAAAACAAAATTGCTGACCATTTTAGAAAAGTATATCGTAGCAATGCCAACAACACCATATCATTCAGTCAGTTTTTTGACGACAATGAAGATTGGGTACCCGAACAAAGGCCACAACAATGGAAAGAGGACGAAGAGCAGCATTTGCTAGATAATCCTGATTTCAATAAAACTTTCACGCTTTGTTTAGATAAACTGCCTGCCAATGGCAAAGCATCCATCGTATTAAAGTATTTAGAAGATAAAGACAGCAGTACAATCTGTCAGGAATTGCAAATTGCTCCGACTAACTATTGGCAGATAATACACAGATCAAAACTTCAATTAAGAAAATGCTTAGAATTAAACTGGTTTAAAAAATGAAAAAATTAAAAGACTTCCTAATGCTAACTTGCAAGAAAGCAGCTACTCTGATTGACAAAAAAGCTGAGGTAAAATTATCTTGGAAAGAGAATATGCAGCTAACTATGCACAAAAGTATGTGCGAGACTTGTTCAGCTTATGAAAAACAAAGTAAGTTTATGGATAAAGTACTGCATAGACAGATTCATGCGGATAGCGAAGCAGACCTCCCAATTATCAAGAACAAAGAACTGCAAGATAAGATTATTTCCAAATGTAAATAGGGCTGTTTTCTCGTTTCAAAATAGAATCGTTTGCTTAATTCAAAATTATTTTATCTTTTTTTGTCAGGAATCAAAACTTTACGCGACTGTTCGTTTATAATTCAAATTCTATAAACAATTCAGAGTAAATATAATGAATACTAAGATAAAACAAGCAATAATCGGTGGCCTAGTAGGCACAGCAGTAATGACAATAGTAATGATGGTAGCACCTATGATGGGAATGCCTAAAATGAGCCCTCCGCACATGTTGTCAATGATGTTAGGAGTACCAGCCATAGTTGGTTGGATGATGCACTTTATGACAGGAGTGATGTTTGCAATGGGCTACGCTTTTATATTCATAGACATAGTTAAGAAAGTAAATAATAATATTCTCAAAGGTGTATTATTTGGTCTAGCTGCTTTCATCTTTGCTCAAATTATGATGGCAGTGATGGGTATGATGATGCCGATGCCACCTATGGAAGGCAGCAAAATGTTATTAATGATTGCTAGTATAATGGGGCACGTAATCTTCGGTGTTACTGTAACTCAATTTGTAAAAGTAAAAGAGTAATAGCATTTATCTAAAAGCAACTTAATTTTTAGAACCCCCGACAGTGATGTTGGGGTTTTTTTATTCCATCCTGCAAATAACCTCTTAATTCGCTGTAAATAATACGGCAAATATTTTGTAATTTACATATAATATGAAAAGTATTAAATAATAAAGTTAATTTGAATTATAAAAAAAAGAGATAAAAATGGAAGACAGCAAAATGGAAGATTTAAAGACTCAGGAAGTTCCAGAAAAAAAAGAAAGCAAGTTTTTGAAATTTGTTATGAAACATAAGTATTATGTTGCTTTAATAATAGTAATTATTGTTGTGTTGGCGTGGTCATTTATTAGAATGGCTCTTATGGAGAGCGATTTCAAAGAAGAAAAAGCACAAATCACCTCAAATTACGAAATGAAACTAGATGGATTAAATTCTGATAGACTTAAATTAACGGCAACAACTTTTTCATGGGCTATAAGAAGTGAACTATTAAGAGAAAATAAAGAACAGATTAACCAGTACTTTAACGAATTCATTAAGAATCCTGACATTGTGAAACTACAGCTTATTAATTCAGAGACATCTATTGTGGAATTATCGACTGATAAAAAAGATGTGGGAATAGAAGTCACTAAATACAATTCGTTGCAAGAGCAAACCATAGTAACAGACTCAACAGAGTTTCAGATTGTAACTCCAATCACTGGCTTAAACAAAAAATTGGGTGTGTTTGTAATGCAAGTAAATAGTCTAAAGCATAAATAAAAAATATCAAATCAACAATCTTTAGAAGTCTCAATCCCAGCAGTGATGTTGGGATTTTTTTATTTATTCTTTGGGGGGAATTCGAATCTTCGTATATTTGGTATAAAGTTTAGCATCTAATCAGGCGTAAATTGTTAGAAGATATAAAATATTGGTTCGTAAGTCATCCTATTTCAACAAATATAATTAAGTATTTGGTTTGGGTAATTCTAGTCTTCTTTATTATTGTTTGGATAAGAAGATTCTTGAAAAAAAATATTCCTAATAACTCAATAAAATACAAAGCTCAGAAGGGAATTGAGATACTAGGTTACATACTTGTAGTGTTAATAACCATTACCTATTTTACAGGTAGCATCAAGGATTTTGGACTTGCTATCGGTTTGCTTACAGCAGGTATAACCATTACCTTACAAGAATTAATTTTGAGTATAGCAGGTTCATTCTACATATTTATTGTCAAAGTGTATAAACCTGGAGATAGAATTGAAATAAATAATATCAAGGGTGATGTAATTGATATTGACAGTATTTATACGACCATGATGGAAATTGGTAAATGGGTGACTAGTGATAATTATAGCGGCAGAATTGTAAAAATAAGCAATGCTTTCGTTTTTAAAGGTCCCGTATTCAACTACTCTCAGGATTTCCCTTTTGTATGGGACGAGTTTGATTTACCTATTAGATACGGCTCAGATATTGAGCTTACCAAATCTATTATAATATCAGTTGCACAAGAGAACCTTTCAAAATATGTTGAAGAATCTATGGCTGGTTGGAAAGGTATAGTTGAGAAGTATTACATAGAAGACGCACAAGTTGATCCAACATTAGCTATTACAATGACTGATAATTGGATACAATTTAATTTGAGATATATAGTAGATTATAAAAGAAGAAGATATATCAAACATCTGCTTAATGAGGAAATAGGTAAAAGAATTCAAGATACAAACGGAAAAGTTACTCTTGCATCTGCCACTTTCGAAATTGTTAGAATACCGACAGTCAATCACAAGGAAGAAAAACCAAAACCTGACAACAACTGATTTTCTACTTTATTTAGAAGAGAAACGAATAGTCACTGAGTATAGTAATTCCATTTGGATACAAACAACAGTAGTTGATTATTTTTTGTGATTTGGGAAGTTCGTATATTTGTACTGTTGAGTGAATTCCAAAAACATGTAATAAAGCAGAGAAGTCAGGGTAAACAATTTTGAGCAATAAGATAGAACTAACAATCATAATATCATATTACAAGGCTATAGATAATTTAAAACTTATCTTGAAGGCATTGAATGCACAAAGTGTAAACGGTTTTGAAGTTATAATATCTGAGGATGATAATAACAACTCAACTGAACAGTTCATAGGAGCTAACAGAGATTGCTACAATTTTCCTATTATTCATCTGAATCAAGAAACTGACAATGGATTTAGAAAAAATTCGATGTTGAATAAGTCTATTACTAAGTCAAACAGTGATAAACTAGTATTCATAGATGGAGATTGCATACCCCACAAACATTTCGCTAAAGAGTATATAAAAAACATAGATGACAAGCATTTTTTTATCGGTAGGTCACTAATGCTAAGTGAAAAGGCCTCTAACGAATTGCTTGAAAATGAATCACTGGAAGTACTGAGCTTATCGAAATTATCTTCATTAGGTTCTACTAATCTAAAAGACGGAATCTATTTCCCTTATTTCCCACTTATCTTCAAATTGAGGGGGATAATAGGTCGGAATTGGGGAGTAGCAAAAAAGAATTTGATTGCAATTAATGGCTTCGATGAAGACTATATTCTAGCGGGAGTGGGTGAGGATACTGATGTGGAATGGCGATTGAAGGGGTTGGGCTTGAAAGGTAAGTCTGTTAAAAATAAAGCAATAATATATCATATATACCATCCTCGCAATTATTCAGAATCAGACGTACAAAAGAACATAAGATTATTGGAACAGAAACAACTTGCAGGCAATATAAGATGTCTGAATGGACTGAATAGCTAATAGGTCACAACATAATGAAAACTACTCCAGAACACAATAAAAGAATCGCCGAAATGACGTTTGCAGCTGTGTATCCACATTATATTACAAAAGTAGAAAAGAAGGGCAGAACAAAGGAAGAACTGGATCAAGTAATAGAATGGTTAACTGGATTCGATGAGAAAAGATGTCAGGAATTTATTGATGAGGTAGCGACATTTGAGACATTCTTTGAGAAAGCAGAGTTGAACCCAAATGCTGAAAAGATAACAGGTGTAATATGTGGCTACCGAATAGAAGAAATCGAAAACCCAATCACTAAGCAAGTAAGGTATTTGGATAAACTAGTTGACGAACTAGCCAAAGGTCGAAAAATGGAAAAGATACTGAGATGAAGAAAATAATCTATATTTTTATATTAGTCTTTGCAACTTTTTCTCATACAAAAGCACATAGTTCAAATTGGAATAATTTTCGAAATATCAATGTTATTAGATCTTTTGACAATTTCGATAATATATCTTCAACTCTTGAATACAACAGAGTTAGTATAATTGTAAATTATAGCTTTGTTTATCAGAATTGGAATAATACAACTATAAACAATGTGAAAAATGAACTTACAACTTATATAGGTCTCGGTTATTTGAATATATTCCAAATCCAATATGGTATTTCTACTACTGGTAATACAAAATTAAGGATGAAATCAAGTTGGATGATTAAAGACTTCACACAAGGGATTGGAAGTGGGTCAAGTGATGAATGGTGGGAAAAATTTTCAATCATTTTTACATTTGATAAAAGATATTCAGAGGAAAGAGTCTATAATTATGGAATTGGAATAGGTTATACAATTACAACAGATTTTCAAACCATATTCCCATGAAAATTTGAATTATAATCAATCAGAATTATGCGTTTTAAACTCTGACTCATTTTTCATACTTTAGCAGTTCTAACAAAATTAATTATATCCGATGAAGACAATAATAATAATCATATTGCTAATAATCTCATTCAATGCAGCTGATAGTCACGAGACTAAGCCGATTAATATGAATGAAATCTTGATTTCTTACAATTACGAAGGGCTGAATAGTAGTCAAGCGATTGGGATAGAATACACCAAATCTATTGTGTGGTTCAACTTTAGTTTGGGGTATGATAACTGGATCGTCAACAATAGCTTCGATTCGAGCAATGAATTCACTGGCTATGTCGGACTTGGGTTGTTCAATCTACTCCAAGCTCAATTTGGTTATTCTACTTTCGAGAATGCCAAGCTTCGGTTGCGTGCTGGCTTACCCATATTTTCTATTCTCAGCATAAAAAGTGATGATAGTTCCTCTCTCGATTTGAATGACTTTATGCTGTCTGTTTACTATCAGCACCGCTATGGAGAAGGTGCAAGCAATATGTATGGTATTAGCTTCGGCTATACTTTCGATGGTGGGTTCTAACTTAGCCAAAATTTCATTTAATTTCTTACTTTGCTACTAATCCATTATCTTTGTATTTTAAAACAGCATCTAATCGATTATCGTTAATGAAGCCATACTTATCTATCGTAATACCAGCATATAACGAAGCTGACAGAATAGAAGCATCACTACAAAAAGCCGTAGATTATCTTGGTCAAAAGGACTATGAGTACGAGATTATTGTTGCTGATGATGGCTCGACTGATGATACAGTGGCTATTGCCAATAAGTTCGGAAGTAAAGTAAAAGCGTACGCTTTGCCCAAAAATACGGGTAAGGGTGCTGCCGTTCGTATGGGTATGCTTAAAGCTACCGGTGAAATCCGAATATTCACAGATGCCGACTTCTCGACACCCATCTACGAAATTGAAAAAATAATCTATAGTATGAAGAACAATTTTGATATTGTTATCGGCTCTCGTGCATTGGATTATGGTATGGTCAAAGAGCATCAGCCGTTTTACCGCGAGTTTATGGGCAAGACATTCAACAAGTTTGTTCAGCTGATGGTCATCAAGGGCATCAAAGATACTCAATGCGGATTCAAAGGATTTAAAGCCGATGCTGCCGAAGATATATTTAGCAGAGCTAAAATAAATGGATTTAGCTTTGACGTTGAAGCTCTGTATTTGGCAAGAAAGGCAGGCTACAAAATAGACGAAGTACCAGTAGAATGGTACAATGACGACAGAAGCAAGGTCAATCCAATAACTGATTCTATTAGTATGCTTCTAGAAATAATGAAAATAAAAAGACTCCATAACTTTTGACAACCCTCAAAGAACTGCTATCATCTGAAGAAGATAATATATGGCGAAGAAACCTCGTTATACTATGCGTAGCACAGTTTATAGCTATGATAGGTATGAGTGGTGTATTCCCATTTCTCCCCCTCTATGTTCGTGAGTTAGGTATCACAGATCCAGCTGAAGCGAAGTTCTGGTCAGGAATGGTTTTCGCCGGTGTTTATATATCTGCCGTTATTATGATTCCGATATGGGGTTCACTTGGTGATAAATATGGTCGTAAGTTTATGACTGTGAGGGCAATCTTTGGGTTAGCACTATCAGTTGTTCTTATGGCTTTTGCTCAAGATGTTTACCAACTTTTCTTCCTAAGAGTACTCCAAGGTACTATGAGTGGTATGATAGCGTCTTCGCTCTCTTTCGTGAGTGCCAATACTCCAGAAAATAAGTCTGGCTACGCCATTGGTTGGCTACAAAGCTCGATAGCTGCAGGGCAGGTATTCGGTCCGTTTTTTGGTGGACTTATGGCCGATATCGTGGGTATTAGGTATGTATTCCTTGTCGTAGGGGTTCTATGTGCTTTAGCTGCAATTCTTGTTCTGGTTTACTTACAAGAACAAGAGTTCGTCCGAAGAAAAGATAAAATGTATGGTATTATTTGGAATATAAAATTCATTTTCCGTGATAAAGTATTCTTAAAACTAATGGTTCTAATAGTACTAGTACAGATGGGTGTGCAATTCACTATCCCCATTTTCACTTATTTCGTGGAAGAAAAAGGTGCTCCAGATGAATTACTAGCTACTGTAACAGGGATTCTTTTTGGAGTAGTCGCTGTATTTAGTATAATATTTTCTCCGAAATGGGGAAGACGAAATGATAACAAAATATGGCAAAAAACGTTAAAAATATCAGCTTCTATTTCAGCTCTTATGTATTTGCTTCATATATTTGCACCGAATTTCTATTATCTAATTCCCATTAGGGCAGTCATCGGTATTTTCTATGCCGCCCTAATACCAACACTTTATGCCGCACTAAGCAAGAGGACTATTCCTCAGCAGAAAGGTGGGATTATGGGATTGGCATCTGGGGCGAATCTACTCGGTTCGCTGATTAGCTTCCTGTTTGCAGGATTAGCTGGCTCACTATTTGGAATGGATTGGAATTTCATAATCTCATTTGTATTGCTTATTATTGTAGCACTAATAGCCCATTTTTCTCCATTAGATAAATACCAAAAAGAAGCACTATCAAAATGAAAAAGTCACTAGTCACATCAATATTAACCGTAATTCTTGTTTTTGCTTGGCTAGTAAATAAATCTAGCAAAGACGAAAATTATCCTCAACTAGAGTACAAACACTACAACTCACTGGAAATGCCTAGCTATATTGAAGATGCGACTGTCCTCAATAAACATGATTTCACTATCGGTTTTTCCAAGAAATACAAACACGCATATTGGGTGGCATATCAGCTGAAATGCAAAGAGACTAATGGCACTGTACCGAGGTCAAATTACTTCAAAGAAGATCAGATACTAGGGAAATACAGCCCTAACACTGATGATTACTATGCCTCGGGATATGATAAAGGGCATTTGATACCAGCAGGGGACAGTAAATCGGACCAATTAGCTATGGACGATAGCTTCCTAATGTCGAATGTATCGCCCCAAATCCCTGCTTTCAATCGGGGAATATGGAAGAAGTTAGAAGAACAAATTCGTGATTGGGCATGTGAATATGACTCACTTTATATAATCACTGGTGCGGTTCTTGACCCAGATTTAACTCGATTAGGTAAAAGCAAAATAGCAATCCCCGATTATTACTACAAATCTATACTACTATATAGTAAAACACACCAATCGATGGTTACTTACTACATGTATCAATACACCAAAGATGATAATCTGAATAACTTTGTTATCACCACCGATTCTCTCGAATCTATCTTAGGATACGACTTATTCCATAATCTAGATGACTCAGTTGAGGTTGTGCTTGAGAGCAGAATTGACACTACTTTCTGGAAAATAAGGTAAGTTGTAATTAGCCATTTTAAAAGAGTAAATGAGAAGTAGGATTGTCGATTGTGTTTATGTAGAGACGTATTGCTGGTGCTGAGCGGCGTCGAAGTGCATACGTCTCCAAATCCCCCAAACTCCTTGTAACCACGTCACTCTGATAACGCCGCAGGCGTTAGAAGAGTCCAGGTGAACTCCGCAGGAGTTCAATATAATATGGGCCTGTCAAGCCAAAGGCATGAACTAAAGTCCAAGTGGATTGATATTGATTTCATATCCGTTGGCTAAAGCCAACGGCAATACTAGTCAAATTAGGTTTTTAGTGGGTTAAAGTTAGTTAATATTCATAAATTAAAATTGCACTTTTTAGAACTTTTTTCTTCGAATTAGAGTATAATTTCATTTTGAAGGTATAATTAATTGACTTTCAGTATATTTCTTATTCATAAGAGTGATAAGAATTTGAATAAATCCCAGTCCAACCTTTTTTATTCTTGTGAAGGTACAAAATACGATAACGACTATCAAGTTGTAGTTCCAAACAGTAATTATTTGTTGAAGATATTATTCGGAGAAATGGAGGACAGTTTTCATCAGTATAATTGTATTCAACCCCTGCTCCAGTTGTACCTAAAATGTCATCCGTTATAAAAAAAGAATGTGAAATTAGATTATCATTAAAATAGACTGATAAAGTATCTGAAAACCCACCTTCCATCATAACAAATATTTTTTGCTCAACACTATCTTTTGAATTATTTTCATTTACTTCATTATAATTGGAATTACTATATTGCAAAATAATTTTCTCATCACAATTTGAGCTATCATTTTTAATACTTCTTTTAATTCCTGAGGAACAGGATAAAGTAAAAATACTAAGAATAAGAATTATTATACTTTTCATCGCAAATCACATTTGTTAATTCAGATTTGACAAAATAGGAAAAAAGAGACTATTTTCAATAATTTAATAAACCTAGACTCTTCGCTAAATTCGTTAGCTCTGAGTGACAGGAGTTAATGGAGACGTATGCACTTCGACGTCGCTCAGCACCAGCAATACGTCTCTATGTTTTCATCTTTCCTAACTTAAAACCGGCAATATAATCTGCTCTTTCACTGGGGTTTTGTGGTTGAACTCAACGCCTGCAAGCCATTCGGTTACGTGCTTTTCTATGCCGTTTACTATTTGTTCACGCTTACTATTGTCTTGCTTTATTTCGCTTCTAAGCACTTTATATTGGATTGGATCGAAATTCGCATCGCGTATTAGTATGTCTTCTTTCGCTTTGTGGGAGCATTCCTCGGAGCAGAACCCCATGTGTTTTCTATACTCTTTTGGTTTTGCTATTATCTGTGCATTGCATGGACCATATCTGCAATTGTAGTAGTTCTTAGCTTTTTCGCCAGTATAGTGGCATTCGGATATTATGACGTTCGTATTCTCGTCGCCTATGTCTGTACTTACTCTATCATCGAATGTGTATAGATTGCCTAGCCAGTTACCGTCATTGTACTTATTTACGTATTTGACTACTCCACCGTCCAACTGTTTTACGTCTTTGAATCCTTGATTATCAAGGTAAACAGCGACTTTTTCACAACGGATACCGCCGGTGCAGTACATTATTATTTTCTTGTTGTTGAATTGCTCTTTGTAGTGGTCGATTATCGATTGCAAGTCTCGGAAACTAACAGTACCAGCAGGTATTGCTTTTTTGAAGTGACCCAACTTATATTCGTAGTTATTACGCATATCGAGTATTAGATAATCGTCGTTCTCTTCGTCCATCACTTGTTTGAACTCTTCTACGCTCATTTTGCTTCTGACTTTTTCTATATCAGCGGCTGAGTATATTTCCCCTAGTGCAACTATTTCATTCTTATAGCGAACTATCATCTTGGGGAATTTATGCTCATCTACTCTGGTTGCTTTAGTATCAATATCAGGTATATCTTTGAAATACTCGCTATTATCCAAGTAAAGAAGTAATGCGTGAAGCTGCCCTATGTTACCAGATATCTGCGCATTGATTCCCTCTTCACCTATGAATATACGACCACGCAACCCAATATCACGAGTGTAGCGGTATAGCTTTGCTACTTCAGCTTTCGGATCAGGAATATCTACGAATTTGTAGAATGTGAGTAATGAGTATTTCGTTTCGATTTTCATTGTTTTTCTATTATTTATAAACCACTAATCTTCAAAAATAAGAAATGTAGGAATAATATTAAAAAGAATTAAGATTAAAAGGTATTATTTTCCACATAGTCTTTGGCTATTACTTTTAACTTGGTACGAATTTGGTCTAGTTTTTCTTCTATTTCTTTTTTTTCTAATTCACTAATATCCTCGCTTCTTAGGCGATTATCGTGATATTCTACTTCGCCCTCGGTACCTATGAAGTCCGTAAGCTCTGGGGGATATCCCAGTACTGTCCATATAGATCCGATGAGCCTTGAGCCAATAATTGGGTCTATCCACTTTTCGGAAACGGCGTATAGGATTATATTAGCAAAATCGAATAGATATTCAGCATCCTCGTAGTAGAAGTCGATGAATTTGTAGAGAAAATCGTAGATGTTCTCCTTTGCGTATAAACCTTCATTGACCAAATGCAAGAAATAGCCAACTTCTTCTCTGGCATTTGGCGATACTTGAAATTCTTCTAAAAGTCGAAAATTGCATTGTACTATTATGTTTTGATCTTCGGAGCTGAGTTTTTGCTCAAGCACCTCTATATATCCAATCATTTATTTTTGCTTTTATTAGTATCTGGTGCAAAGTCTAGTGAAACCGAATTAATACAATAACGAAGACCTGTAGAAGTTGGCCCATCGTCAAATACGTGTCCTAGATGCCCACCACAGTTAGCACATACGACTTCTGTTCTTATCATTCCGTGCGAAGTGTCTTTAATCTCTTTGACTTTGCTCTTATCTTTAATTTCGGAGAATGACGGCCAGCCGCAATGAGATTCAAATTTAGTGTCCGACCCGAATAGGTTGCTTCCACATCCAGCACATTTGTACATTCCATCTGCAAAGTGGAGATTGTATTCGCCTGTACCGGGTCTTTCAGTACCTTTCTCTCTTAGTACTCGGTATTGCTCGGGAGTAAGTTCTTTTTTCCACTCAGCATCTGTTTTTTCGACAGGCATTTTTTCCATCTTTTTATTTTCCTTTGGTTTCGATTCTAGTTGCGAATATACTAAAGCTATAAGTATAGCACTAATCGCGATTATAGTTATAGTTTTAAATTGCTTCATTTCTTCCTCTTTTTGTATTTATAGACTACATTTTGTTCTAAATATTATACTTGTGCAAATAAGATTTAGATTATGTCACATACATTTCATTAATGCTAAGAATAATAAAGCCTTGATAACGTGTAAGGTGTTTGATAATATTAATAATATAAGATGGAGAATATGAGCAAAATACTAATAGCCCTAATGCTATTCACTTTACTAGCATGTGAGAATAAAACTGAGGAAGTTAAAATGGAAAATGAAACTACACAAACCGAGGAATATATTCCTCTTCAAAATTCACTTGATGAGAAAAAATCCAATTTCGAATTGAATGCAGATGATGACAAAAAGAAGGATTATGCTGCTGGGATACAAGCAGTAATTGATGCAGGTGTATTGGATAGAGCAATGAACAAAGGCGATAAAGCTCCTAACTTTAAGTTGAAAAATGCGAAAGGGGAGAACGTAACACTTTATGCCGAGTTGAAAAATGGGCCAGTTGTTCTAATCTGGTATCGTGGCGGTTGGTGTCCTTATTGCAATTTGACATTGAAAAGATTACAAGAAGAAATGCCTAATTTCAAGAAATATGATGCTTCTTTACTTGCATTAACTCCGGAGTTACCAGATAGCTCTTTATCAACAGTAGAGAAGAACTCTCTTTCGTTCCAAGTGCTAAGCGATTTAGGTAATAAAGTAGCTAAAGAATATGGCGTCGTATTTGAATTAACGGATGCAGTCGCTAAACGCTACCAAGATGGATTTGATCTTCATGGATATAATGGTGATGAGAGTAATTCTCTACCTCTAGCAGCGACTTATGTAATAGACAAAGATGGTAAAATAGTCTATGCCTTCCTGGATGCTGATTACAGAAACCGTGCTGAGCCGAAAGATATATTAAATGCCCTGAGTGGGTTGAAATAGAATATTACTAATTTATCTAACCACCTCGATTATCTCAGTTTTAGTGATTGTCGGGGTAGTTAGCTTTATGTAGTATCTTCCATTAGCATATTTACTAAGGTCAAGGTTTATTTCCTTTTGCCCTGCACTTGGAATTCCAGAGTAAATCGTCTCGATTTTATTACCAATTTGATCATAGATATCTATCTCCGTTTGCCCAGTTTCAATAAGCATTAGCGATACTCTTGCATTGCCAAATTGATTTTCGGGAATGACTTGCATATTAACTTCACCATTCGGGTTAATTAGTCGCTTGCCACCTTCCTCGCATATACCAAGAACGTTGAACTCGCCTACTCCCGGTTCTATGTCATAGTCAACAGAATCGCCATTTGCGTCATATAACTGGAACTCTGTGATTACTAGCCCACTTCTATCAGCTGTGCCGAGTCCCACTTTCATCGGGATTGCTGCAATCTGGCTAACACCGCTGAGATGACCTGTTATCTTTATATATGATTTATCATCTTCGGTGCTAACGCTCATTGACTTATCAATTGGAGCTAGTAGGCTAGAGTTATAGCTAACAGTTGCTGTGAAGTTAGTGGCTACTTCGCTGAGTCCCTCTGGCTTTATCTTACCTAGTAATATGTTTAAATTTACGTTCTCGCCTACGTAGGCATCAGCCATTATAGGATAAACTTCGCCACCAATTCCCTCTGCAAATAGCAATGAACGAATAGGAGAACCAATACCTTCATAATGAAAATCTAAAAATGAGTTAGTTTTACCACCGTATCTGGCAGTGTAGTTCAGTTTAAATTCCTTTTCTTGGCCTGCTAGTATTGTATAGCTAGTAGCTGCTGAATTAAAATTAAATTGCTCCATATCGGGACCACTAATTCTAGTATCAGTAATAATTATATCAATACTCCCTACATTTTTAACTAGAACTAAGGTCGTGTCTTTTCCATAACCTAGTTCAAACTTCCCAAAGTCAACGACCTCTGCGGTCGCCTCTATAATTGGGTTAATCCCAACCCCACGAATATGAATTGTATCTGTAAAATCCCCGATTGTAGTTCTGATAGTAGCAACTGCAGTTCTGTTGCCTAAAGCTGAAGGAGTAAACTCGAACATCATATCTTGGCATTCACTCTTGTTCAAAAAGAATTCACCAGCCCCTCGAGGAATAAGAAAATCGCTAGCATTTCCACCAGTTATATCAACTCCCAAAACATGTAAAGGCGCATCGCCTATATTACAGATAACAGAAGATACTATCGTATCTTTTGTACTACCAACAATCATCTCACCCATATCAATTTCGTTATTCTGAATAACTGGCTCAGGCATTATAATAGAAAATACAGCGTCCGATGTGTCAGATTGGAAGGGTATAGGAGGCCCTTCAACCTTTGCCAGTAAAATGTCTAGTCCGCCGAGATTAGGTAACCCTGTAACTGTAGGGTAAGTTGTTCCTGTAATTATAAAATCATTCTCATTGTTTTGAATAATAGCATTAGCAATGTCTTTCTTAATGCTTCCATAGTTATTTGACCATAATAAATCACCTTGGATATTATATTTAAATAGCCAAAAATCTGATTCACCAGAATTTGTTTTCAAATCCCCATTTGAAGAATAACTATTCCCTAAAATAATGACATTTTTATCATTTGTTAAAATTAATTCAATTGAGTCATCATTATCACTTCCCCCTAGAACTTTTGACCATAACAATGTTCCATTATTATCCAATTTTAAAATCCATATATCATTTTTACCGTTATTTTTAGAAACATCACCATCTGAAGAATTGCTAAAGCCACTTATTATAAAACCATTGTCTTCTGTCTGGATAATAGATTTTGCGTATTCTGTTTTAGAACCACCATATAACTTAGACCATTCTAAAACAGAGTTACTATCAAATTTCATAACAAAAACATCAAACTCACCATTGTTCAAATTAAAGTCTCCATCGTTAGATGAACTACCTCCACATATAGCAAAGCCACCATCTTCAGTATTTATAATAGAATATGCATCATCATCCTTACTTCCACCATAGATTTCTTTCCAAGTTACGTTTCCTAAGCTATCTAGTCTTAACAACAAAATATCATGACCACCTTTATTTAATTTTATATCACCATCATTAGAATTAGAGTACCCTACCGTTATTAAACTCCCATCTTTCTTTTCAATAACTGAACGCGCCTCATCCCATCTACTACCACCATAATGCCTAATCCAAATTATTTCCCCAAGTTCATTAATTCTAATTATTACTAAGTCATCTTGACCATTATTCCCACTTAAATCAGAATCCCTTGACTGACTATAACCCGCTGCAATATATTCACCAGAACTTGTTTGAATGATATCATTTATTATATCATCACTTCCCCCACCATAGTTTTTACTCCACTCAATTTCTCCTTTTCTATTGAACTTCAAAGTAACAAAATCAAACGCTCCTTTAGTATCTTTAAATACACCATCATTAGAAATACTTAATCCAGCTATAATAAAACCATCATCTATTGTTTTATAAATAGAGCGGATTTGATCATCATAAGACCCACCATAAATGTAGAGTGAGTCCAATCTACCTTCTTGTTTCTTTTCTAATATTTGAGATATTCTAATTAAACAATTTTCTGACTCAATAAAAGGTATATTCCAACTTTTAGTCAAATCTGTAAAATCTTCTGACAAATTTGTCCATGTTTTACCCGAATTAGAACTAAATTTAAAAGAAAGTAATTCATTTTCAGAAATACCTTCCCATTTAATTGTCGTATCGTTCCCTGCATAAAAAATCTCATTTCCATTAGGTTCCAATAGATGAAGAGTTTGAGTTTTTAATTTTTTCTTAGTAAATCCACCTAGTAAACCTATGTTCTCACTACAATAATCTGTAATAAATTCTAATTTTGAATAAGTTAATAATGAGTCAGTTGGTGAAAATCGTATATTTATTCTTTTTGTTTCTCCTTTTTGAATACTAATAGGAAATGTTTCCAAAATACTAAATGGTTCAATTGGAGAGAAGTTGGTACTCATTATTTGCAAATCATGATTTATTGAAGTTAATTCAATCGTTGTATCCACTGTATTCCCAGGAGTAACCTCACCAAATCTTATGTACTTAGGTTTTATTTCCAATGTTGGAAGTTCATTTTCGTCCAAATAATACCTGTTATGTTTTACAATATTTGTTATTTTATTTTTTATTGATAAGTTTACTATGTTTTTACATGGCAGAGTACTTTTCCAGGTAATAAAACAAGTGTCGTTTTGTTCTAAATAACTGATGTGTTTAAATATATTCTCAATTTCAGAATTACTAGATATATTCTCGAAAACTTTTCCATTTGATTCTTTTGCAATTCTAGCGAATAACCGAGTATAATCAGTTGTTCTGAGTAGCAGAGTATATACTCTTATATCGTTGTTATATATCTCTTCGAAAAGTTTTTGCTCATTAATCTTTAGATTGGGACAATGTAAGTCACTTATATATATTAATACTCTATTTTGTGTTGTTCTATCTTTAATTAACTTTATACCTCCTGCATAGTCATCAAAAAAAATTTTCTCCACCTGTGTATAGCCGGGTGCAGGAGGAATCGTTTTACTTTTTTCAATGGCTTTTTGTTTACTTTCAGTAAAATCTTGATAAACTAGTGGTCTTCTATCCATATATGTTATACCAAGTTCATTTTGAGGCATAGCTAAGTAATCTACGAATCTTGATGCTCCAAATCTTGCCAATTCTATATGTTTATAAGTATCAACCATCAAGCATACACTAATTGGTCTAGGTTCAGGCTTATTACAACTCACACTTATCACGTCTCTCGGCTCACCATTTTCAGTAATTTCGAAATCACTAATAGAGTGGTTTAATATTCTCTCACCATTTAATTTAAATGATAGAAACTTCGCTTTCATTATCGGGTAGTCGCTAGTGTCTATGTCGAACACATCAAAGTACTGTGCACTTGCCAACATCGGTAGTAGCAGGAGTAGGAATATCGTTTTTTTCATATAGATTATTCTATTCTATTTCTAGGATGTATTTAATTTAACATTAATTAGTTAAATTTACTCGATAATTTTCTAGATCAAGTGAATTATTTAATCAAGAAATAATATCTAATATTATGAAACAACAAAGACTTGCAATATGTTAAGTCTTATTGGTATTTTTGGATGTTAAATTTCATTTCCTTAATTTAATATATTAATCAATATACAAGTAGCTCAATATGAAAACTTTAATACTGTTTCTAATTTTAAATATTAGTCTTTCAGCCAAACTTCTAAATGTAACAAAGGTAAATGACAATTTGACAGCGACGGCTCAAAAATCACCTTCAATAACAGCATCAGAAGATGGAACTCTTTTTACTGCTTGGATTGATTATAGAGAAAACAAATTAGGGGAGATATACTTCTCAAAATCAGAAGATGATGGTTTAACCTGGTCAAAAAATAAATTTATATTTAACTCTGATATACCTAATTCAAAATACCAGAGATATGCTACTATATGTAATTACGGTGATAATATCTACCTTTGCTGGATGTCAACAATTAATGCAAAAATTGATGTATTCTTTTGTAAATCAACAGATAGAGGAGAAACATTCTCTAATCCAATTGTTGTAACAGACGATGAATCGAAATATAATCAAGACTTTCCTGTTATGGCAGTAGATGATAAAGGTGGGATTCATATAACGGCTATTGATAACCGAAATATGGAACAGGGTAAAGTAAACTTTGCCGAGTTAATGTACACCCATTCTACAGATGAAGGGGAGAGTTGGTCTAAGAATAAAATTATATCTCGCATAAACAGTGATGCTGGTGCTTGCGAGTGTTGTTGGCCTGCTATTGACACTTATACGGATAATAATGGAAACACAACTGTTTCGGTTCTATATAGAATAATATAAATAGTTTAAGGGTTAGTTACCTAGCTAATAGTTTCGATGGAGGTCAAAATTTTGAAACACCGATTAGGATTGGTTTCAAAGATTGGATAATCAATTCTTGTCCAGTCTCCGGACCGTCTATATTCTATGATAATTATGGAATACTACACTCAACTTATAAAACAATTGGTAGCATATATTATAGTAGTTTTGATAATAATAATATTAAGAGAAACGAGACATTTATAGCGGAAGGAACAAACCCATTCGTTACTTTTGATCACAGTACGAATCAGATTATTGTTACGTATGAAAATTACGAAAACGATAAATCACAAACTAGGATTGTCTCTTCAAAAGATGGAAAGAGTTTCAATTCTTCTAAGTTATTATTAAATAATGATCTGAATTTATCTATGTTTAACTGCAAGCTTATAGAGAATAACAATAGAATAAATGTTATATGGGAGGATAATAGTGAAGGATTCGAAAAGAATGATATCTGGTTCGCAGAATATACTAGCAATCTTAGTAATATAGAAACTAGTTATGAAAAACCTACTATCGAGTATTTATCAGACGGTGTTTTATTAGTTAATACAAATGAAAGAAATTCGATTATCACTATTACAGATTTAATGGGTAGGTTAATATATAGACACGAAGTAATTCTGCCTTCTAATGATATAAGAATTAACCTTAGTAATTATACAAGTAAAGTAATTATATGTAATGTAAGGAATAGAAATTATAATATTAGCCAGCTTATTATAAAATAGTGCTTCGTATTATGTGTACTTTTTGTTATATTAGGAAATATGGAAAATAGATATAAAATATTAACTTTGATTATTGTAGTGATGATGATGGTTCCAGTTTTAGGGATAAACATCAACACACATATCTGTGGTCAAACAGAGGATGTCTCAAAATCTTTAGTTATACCTGGTATTCTCAATCCAAAGGAATGTAATAATTGTCACAAAGAAGTAGTAGTTGTTAAATCTTGTTGTAGTAATAAAAAGAAAGAAGTAGAAACAACTCATGAAAATAAATCCAAGAAGAAAAATTGCTGTAAAGACCTAAAAGAATATAATGGCTATGAGTATATAAACGTTCGTGCTTTTAGTATTACATTAGATTATTCTGATAGTTTCGTTACTATTAAACGTTCTATTGTACAATTCGTAACTCAAGAATCTTTTAACTACCAGTTCTTTGAAGATTCTAGGCGAAGGCCTTACGTAGTTGACATACTCTCTTTTATTTGCTCATATTTGATTTAGATAATTACTAATCCTATTTAGTAATTATTTATAAATTAAAATGAGTTAAAAAATGAAACCTATAATTGCCACTATTGCAATTTACTTCGCGTTAATATTGATTAGTTGCGAAAGTAATACTACAAGTAGTGATCCTATAAAAGAAAAAGTGACTTTATCTGTCACTATAGATCATAGTTTCGGTCAAGAAACGGTTGACCCCGAAGTATCTATGCATACTAATTCATCAGGAAATGAGATAAAATTTTCTAAGCTACATTACCTTATGACAAACTTTGTTTTAGTCAATAGTAGTGGAGAGGAAATAGTATTGGATTCTTCTGCTGCATATATTAATATGGCTGATGGTAGAGTATCATTCCAGTTGCCAAATATACCAGAAGATGATTATACAGAGCTTAGGTTCTTTCTGGGAGTTGACTCTGCTACTAATCACCAGAACCCCAACCTCTTTGCCGCTTCAAGCCCACTTAACCCAATTATAAATAATCTCTATTGGGATTGGTTAGACGGGTTTATATTCTGCTCAGTAGAGGGCTATCATTATAAGGATGGTCAGATGAAAGGGGCTTTTGCATATCATATTGGTCTAGATGAGAATCTAATGAAAATCAATATCCAGAATAATTTTAAAGTAAAGAAAGGTGTTCCATTAGAACTTAATTTCGATCTTTCTGCTTATTTTGAATCTCCTAATGTTATTAATATAACTGAAAATGCACCTATCACTCATTCTGATAAGGCTGCCGACTTCGGTTTGAGTAGTAAATTAAGTGAGAATCTGCTTAATGCTTTTACACTAAAAGGAGATAAGTAAATTGAAAAACCATTTATTAATTTTACTAGCCGCTCTTGTTATAATATCAATCTCCCTTACGTCATGTAATGAAGATGATACGACAACAGGCCCAAAATCTGAATTCAAGACAACACCTTTTACTCTTGTATTGCCGAGTAATCTACCGCCAGCTATTTTACCAGCTGACAACCCACTTACTTATGAGGGAATCGCTTTAGGTAAGGCACTCTTCTTCGAGAAAATGATGTCAAAAGATGGAACTGTTTCTTGCGGTAGTTGCCATAATCAAAGTAATGCATTTACTGATAATGATAAGAAATTCTCTGAAGGAATAGAAGGGAAGGTAGGAGATAGGAATTCGATGCCTATATTTAACATGTTCTATCACACTAAGGGGTTTTTCTGGGATGGACGAGCAAAGTTACTAAGAGACCAATCTCTAGGTCCTATAGAAAACCCATTAGAGATGGGCGAAACATTAGAAAATGTTGTTAGCAAACTACAAGCAGAATCTAAGTATCGTAACCTTTTTTATAAAGCTTTTGGTGACTCCACTGTCAACAGTATGAAAATGAGTTTAGCAATGGAACAATTTATGTTGACCTTTGTTTC
>PGYR01000039.1 GCA_002839765.1 Ignavibacteriae bacterium HGW-Ignavibacteriae-4 | reverse complement strand
GAGGTTTGGCTTTAGCTTTAGCTGCTCAAGATACTCTGAAGAACTTCTTCGGTTCTATCACTATTTATACAGATTCTCCTTTTGAAGTAGGGGATTGGATTGTATTTGATGGTGGTGAAGGAGTTGTAGAAGAGATTAGAGTACGTTCTACGAGAATTAGAACCTTCCATAATTCCGTAATATCTGTACCAAATGGGATACTTGCCGACCTGAAGATTGATAATATGGGAAGAAGAAGACTTAGAAGGTACCGAACTCAGATCGGATTAACTTATGACACTCCACCAGATTTGATAGATGCGTATGTAACTGGATTGAGAGCTATTGTAAAAGAACATCCTAAGACAAAAAATGACCCCTATGAAATTAGTTTAAATGATTTTGGACCTAGTTCGTTAAACATACTAGTATATATTTTCTTTGAAGTTGAAAATTGGTCACAAGAATTAAAAGCTCGCCAAGAATTTATGCTTGAATCAATAAGATTAGCTAATGAATTGAACGTTAGGTTTGCGTTCCCTACTACTACCCTACATATAGAAGAAATTCCTGGTTCGGAATCATTAGCTCCAAAATATACTGATGATAGAGCAACATTCTTTAGTAAAGCAGCAAACTTTGTTTCTGGTAGAAAGGAAAAATATAAGGATGAGTTTAACTAAATGAAATTAATAATACAAAGAGTCTCAGAAGCTAGCGTGAAAGTTGATGAAAGAATAGTTGGAAGAATTAACAATGGTTTATTAGTGCTTTTGGGTGTAAAGGAATTGGATACTGAAGTTGAAATTAATTGGTTAGTTAATAAGCTCTTAAACCTTCGTATATTCAATGATTCTGAGAACAAAATGAATCTATCAGTTACTGATATTAGTGGAGATATACTAGTAGTTCCTAACTTTACACTTTATGCAGATTGTAAGAAAGGGTACAGACCAAGTTTTATAAATGCAGCAAAACCTGATATTTCTGAACCATTATTTGATAACTTTGTAAAGAAATTAAAAACAGAATCTAATTTAAAAATCGAAACTGGAATATTCGGAGCCGATATGAAAGTATCATTAGTCAACGATGGCCCAGTTACAATAGAGATAGAAAAATGAGCGAATATATTTTAGTTGGTGTAATAGTCAAAACTAAAGGCTACAAAGGTGAAATGATAGTCATTGACATACCTAAGGCAATTGAAAGCGTAAGTAGTGATATTGATGTAAAGATTGGATATTCGGAGCAGTTTGCTCGTAAATTCCGATTAACTCAATTCAAAAGATATCAAAAGAACGGCAATTTGAAATTAAAAGAAATTGATAGTGATGCTGATGCAAATGCTCTTCGGGAGCATGGACTTTTTGTACTCAAAACTGACGTTAATAGAAGAAAGAACACATATATCGATCATGAATTGGCAGGATGTAAGGTCTATAATATACAGAATAATGAATTATTAGGCGAAATAGTAGATATTATGGAATTGCCAGCTAATGATGTCTGGGTAATGAGGACCGAAACGGCAGAGATTCCTCTACCAGTAATTGATGATGTTATAAAATCAGTTGATATTGAAAAGAAAGAGATTAGAATAGAGCTAATGGATGGATTAATGGATTTGGAAATGTAATATGTCTGCAATCAGATTCGATTTTTTATCATCACTTCCAGAATCATTGACATCGGTTTTGAATACTGGAATACTCCGAATTGGGCAAGAGAAGGACTTAGTTGAATTTCATATTCATAATCTACATGATTATTCTGATAATAAATTCGGGCATATAGACGATACACCTTATGGTGGTGGAGCAGGTATGTTAATCAAATGTCAACCAGTGTTCGATTGTATAAACATACTCAAAGATGAAAGAGAATATGATGAAATTATATTCGTTACTCCAGAAGGTGAGTTATTCAATCAGAGTTTAGCAAATGAATTATCATTAAAAAAGAACATAATGATATTATCGGGTAGGTATAAAGGTATAGACCAAAGAATTCGAGATAGTTTAATAACAAGAGAAATTTCAGTTGGTGATTTTGTTCTATCAGGTGGAGAGCTACCAACATTAATAATTGCAGATGCAATTACTAGATTAATACCTGGTGCTTTAGGTGACAGCGAAAGTGCACTAACTGATTCTCACATGGATGGATTGCTTGAATCACCACAATATACACGTCCAGCTGAGTATAAAGGAATGAAAGTTCCAGAAGTACTTACTAGTGGAAATCATAAATTAGTTAGAGAATGGCAAGAAAAATCGGCTAGAGAAAAAACAGAAAAACTTCGTCCCGATCTATTAAAATAGCATATATTTGTAAACAGTTTTTGCAATATTCAGAATTAAGAATTAATTTTGTAATCTATATTTTTAAGGTGCCGTGGCCGAGTGGTTAGGCAGAGGTCTGCAAAACCTCGTACGGCGGTTCGAGTCCGTTCGGCACCTCCAAAAAAAACAAACTATATAAAAGGTGTAAATGTGGCAGATACTACAGACTTATACAAGGGAGGATACATGCGTTATGAAGGCAATATATGCCAAATAACAGATGTAGAATTCCGAAAACCAGGTAAAGGTGGTGCGTTTTATAAAGTCAAAATGAGAGATATTGACTCTGGAAAACAAAAAGAGCACACATACAATTCTGGTTCAAGTATAGAAATGGTAAGAATAGAGAAAAGACCTTACCAATTTTTATACATTGAAGGTGATAATTATGTGTTCATGAGCAATGTAACTTATGAGCAAATTCCTCTAGACAAGAGAATGCTTGGAGATCAAATTAAATACTTGAAAGAAAGTGAGATTTGTCAATTGGCATTCGAAGGAGATACAGTCTTATCTGCCGAAATACCACAGCATATTAACCTAGAAGTCACTATGACTGAGCCTGGGTTCAAGGGTGATTCGACTAGCAATACTTTGAAGCCAGCAACTCTAGAAACTGGTGCAGAAATTCAAGTTCCTCTATTTGTGAATCAAGGTGATATGATTAAAGTCGATACATCTACTGATTCGTATATAGAAAGGGTTAAATAAGAAAGAAATTACTTTTTTTTTAAGCGTGTTTTTCGTAAAATGCAAAGACACGCTTTTTTTATGTTTTAATTTTAAAAACTTATCCGAAGGGAAATTATGGATTTGCAATACTTAAAGAAATTACTTAAAATCTTTGATGATAGTACTGCAGAAGATTTGGAAATAGAAGAGAAAGGTATAAAACTAAAGATTTCCAAAAATAAAGAAGATAAGGTTAGTGGCAATGCTCCGATTTTTAATTTATCGGGTGCTTTACCATCAAATCAAAACTATCAACCACAACCGCAACAAGTTCAAACAGCTCCTGTGCCTCAACCACAATCAACTACTTCTGAAACAAAAGTAGAAGTAGCTGCTGGTTTTCACGAAATAAAAGCTCCAATGGTTGGAACTTATTATGGTGCTCCATCTCCAGATTCTGAAGATTTCGTCAAAGTTGGTCAGAAAGTTAGCAAAGGACAGACTCTATGTATAGTAGAAGCTATGAAATTGATGAATGAGATTGAATCTGACATCGATGGTGAAATAGTAAAAATATTAACTAATGACACAGAAGCAGTAGAATACAATCAAGTTTTATTTCACATAAAACAGAACTAATATAAAATGATAAAAAAATTACTAATTGCCAATCGTGGTGAAATAGCACTGAGAATAATCCGAGCTTGCAAAGAGATGGGCATTCAAACTGTGGCTGTTTATTCAGAGGCAGATAGATTTTCATTGCATACTAAGTTCGCAGATGAAGCAGTATGTATAGGACCTGCATCAAGTAAGGAAAGCTATTTACATATTCCTTCTATAATCTCAGCTGCCGAAGTTACTAATGCTGACGCAATTCATCCGGGTTATGGTTTTCTTTCTGAGAAAGCTGACTTTGTTAATATCTGTAATGAACATGGTATTACTTTTGTTGGTCCCAGTGCCGATGCTATATCTAGAATGGGAAATAAATCAGTTGCGAAAGACACGATGAAAGCGGCTGGAGTCCCTGTTGTTCCTGGGAGTGATGGAATACTAAAAGGTATAGAAGATGGAAAGAAAGTAGCAGCTGAAATCGGATATCCAGTTTTATTGAAAGCTGTATCTGGTGGTGGCGGAAAAGGAATGCGTATCGTTGAAAAAGAAAGTGAGTTTGAGAATGCATATAAGACAGCATCTAATGAAGCTGCAGTTTCTTTTAATGATCCTGATTTATACTTAGAAAAACTTGTGATTGGCTCTAGACACATAGAAATTCAGATTATGGGTGATAAGTTTGGAAATGTAATCCACCTAAACGAACGAGAGTGCTCAATCCAAAGAAGACATCAAAAATTAATAGAAGAAGCACCCTCCCCTGTTCTTAGTCAAAAGCTAAGAGACGAAATGGGCAAAGTGTCAATAGAAGGTGGTAAGGCTGTAAACTATGTTGGCCCAGGAACTATTGAATATCTTGTTGATAAGGATATGAATTTTTTCTTTATGGAAATGAATACTCGTATTCAAGTAGAACATCCAGTTACTGAAGAGTCACTTGCAATCGATTTGATTCAAGAGCAAATTAGAGTTGCAGGTGGTGCTAAACTGACTTTAAAAGAGAAGAAACCAATTTACCACAGTATTGAATGTAGAATTAATGCCGAAGATCCAGAACATGGATTCAGACCAACTCCAGGAGAGATTACAAGCTTACATTTCCCAGGTGGTAGAGGTATAAGAGTTGATTCTCATGTTTATCAGGGTTACAAAGTTCCACCTTATTATGATTCTATGATTGCAAAGCTAATCACTTTTGCTCCTACTAGAGAAGAAGCAATAGCTAAAATGAGAAGAGCTTTGGATGAAATGGTTATAGAGGGTATAAAGACGACTATTCCATTCCATAGATGGATGATGGACAATGAAGACTTTATATCAGGTAATATAGATACTAAATACTTAGAAAGACACAATTGGATGGAATTGAGAGACTAGTAGTACTCGATAACTTCAAACATTTTAAAGCCGAATTTTTTAAGATTCGGCTTTTTTATTATATTTACGACTTGAAATAAACTATTATGAGTTATATAATGAGAATTACTTTTGTATTAGTATTTTTCTTTTTATCATCTTTAATGCTAATTCCTAAGGAAACTTTATCTTCAGATAGTAATAATTCTCAACCTAAAGAAGGGCTATGGATTTTAGGAGCTACTTATGGATTTCCAGGTGGTTTTAATATAACTGGTGGTTACTTTGGAAGTAAATTAGGTACAAGGATTAGTTTTGGAATAACCCCTAACAAAGGAGCTGGAATTCAAGCTTTAGTTGAATTCCCAATTAATTCAGACATTGATGTATTCTTTTCGCCAGCTTTTGCAATTGGCTATTTATATAATTTAAATTATTATGGCCCAAACGGATATACAGGATTGGGATTAGATACCCGTATATATGGATTCACAACATTCTTAGGCATATTTTTACCAATAATAAGTAATGGTTCAGATTTTCTATTTGATATTGGGTACAGTTATGCTTGGAATTAATAAATATTTATTTATTCTTTTCTTATTAGTAGTATGTTACTCAAATGTTTACTCCCAGAATGAACCGTTGAATGATTTTACTGATCAAGAGATAGAGACTGATTCAAATAAATTCAATGAATCAATAATTGAATATGGTTTAGGTGTAAGTTTATCTTATCCGGCTGGATTTAATGCAAATTTTGATTATGTAAATAATAATTTAGTTACAGGTTTTGCTATTGGGTTTTATGATGACTATTTAATTGGTTTAGAGGCAAATATTAGATACAGAATAAAAATTATTGGAAGGGTGTTTCTGGAACCCCAGATAGTATCTGGTTTTCAATATTACGACTTAGATGATGTTAAATTTAAAAGTTATCTTGGAATCGCAGCAGGAATAAATATTTATGGGCTTTTTATTGGTTATGGTAGAGTCATTCAATCAAAGGCTACTTATTATATATTAAGCAAACCAGAATATATTAAACTTGGCTACATTTATTATTTCTAGTCCTCACATTCAGATAACTCACGCCTTTCTTCCATTTCTTCAGCCATATCAATTATCTCACCAGAAGCTTTCTTTTCGAAAGTCCAAGGTAATATAGCATGAGAAAAACATATAAACGATAATTTCAACATTTTAAAACCGAAACTACAGGCCTTACTAAAATGAGTAAAATACGACTCTCCGACATCATTGGGATGTTCTACAAATTTTGAAATCATAAGAACTTTTCTGTGTTTTGAACAATTGATTGTATTAAGGTACGAAAATTTTAGTAATTTCTTTATATTTGCATAACCAATTTTTTAAAAAGGAGAAAACATGAACTTCCCAGAAGATTTGAAATACACAGACGATCACGAATGGGTCAGATTAGAAGGTAATATCGCTACTGTTGGTGTTACTGACCATGCTGCAAGTGAGTTAGGAGACGTAGTTTATATAGATATAGAAATGGATGGTGCAGTATCTAAAGGTGATACTATTGGAACAATTGAAGCTGTCAAAACAGTTGCAGATATGTTCTCACCAGTTTCTGGAACTATTACAGAAATTAATACAAGTCTTAATGACAATCCTGAAGTTGTCAATAATGATGCTTATGGAGATGGTTGGATTGTAAAGATTGAACTTACTGATGCAACTGAGTTAGATGGATTAATGAACGCAAGTTCATATAAAGAATCAATAGGACACTAATTTTTATACATAGGGCAATTATATTGCCCTTTTTTTATGAGGTATTTATGCTTAGCACTAAGGAAAGTATCAGTAATAAAACTGAAGAAATCAGAAAAAACATAGCTGGTTTAGATAAAAAAGTCAGGTTACTAGACGGCACAATGCGTCAATATACTTTCTTTGATAATGCAGCAAGTACCCCATCTTTCCTCTCAGTCCGTGATAAAGTAAACCAAGCAATTGATTATTACTCTGCAATCCATAGAGGGCAAGGAATAAAATCATTTATTTCTACTGAAGCTTTTGATCAAGCACATGAGATTGTGTCTAAGTTTGTAAATGCTTGTCCAGAAGAGTATATCACGATTTTTGTTAAGAATACTACTGAAGCAATAAATAAACTAAGTTACAGAATATGTTTGAAACCGGGAGATGTTATATTATCATCTGGGATGGAGCATCATTCAAATGATTTGCCTTGGAGAAGAAATAATTTTGTTGACTATATTGCAGTCGATGATAAAGGTTATTTAGATATGAATGACCTCAATGAAAAGATTAAGCATTATGGCAAAAGAATAAAACTTATCACTCTTACAGGTGCATCGAATGTATCTGGTTTTGTTAACCCGTATCATGAAGTCGCTGAAATAGCACATTCTATTGGTGCCAAATTCTGTTTAGATGCAGCTCAACTTGCACCACATAGAAAAATAGATATGAAGCCAAGTAATGACCCTCAGCATATAGATTTTTTAGTTATGTCTGCGCATAAATTATATGCACCTTATGGCTCAGGAGTACTTCTTTGTCCACGTGAATTATGTGAAGAAGGTGACCCTGAATTTGTAGGTGGTGGTATGGCTGCTTATGTAACTCACTTAGATACTGTTTGGGCAGGATTACCTTTCAAAGAAGAAGCTGGTTCACCTAATACAATAGGTGGGATAGCTATGGCAGCAGCTTGTAAGCAATTAGATGCTTATGGAATGGACTTTGTCGCTGAGCATGAATTAGAGTTAACAAAATACTTATTAGAAAAATTAGATCTAATTCCTGAAATAGAACTATTAGTCGAAACTAATTATGAAACACTTAATGACAAATTAGGAGTTATAACTTTTAATTTAAAAGATTTACACTATAATTATGTTGGTTCTATTTTAGCTCATGAGTATGGAATTGGAGTTAGGACTGGATGTTTTTGTACTCACCCATATATAGCCAAGTTACTTAATATCGATGATGCTACAGCAGAAAAACTTAAAGAAGATATAATGTGTAATCGGAAAGTAGATTTACCTGGTGCACTTAGAGTAAGTTTTGGAATTTATAATACTTTTGAAGAAGTTGACTATTTAGTTGAAGCATTAGAGAATATAGTCGCTGGAAAAGTAGAAGGAGATTACATATCAGATGATGAATCTGGACTTTTTGAGCCAAAAGGTTATAACTTTAAATTATCTGAGTACTTTAGCTATGATTGAGAATTTATCTGAAATCAGACAAGAATATACAAAATTTTCATTGGATATAAAAGATGTCAATTCTTCCCCATTTCATCAATTTAAAGATTGGTTCCAAGTTGCTATAAAATCTGATTTATTTTACGATCCAACAGCATTCAATTTATCTACTTGTGGATTAGATATGATGCCATCATCTCGTATAGTTTTACTCAAATCATTTGATGAAAATGGATTTCAGTTTTTCACAAATTATTCCAGTGAAAAAGGCAATAATTTGGAAGAAAATCCAAATGCTTCTATGTTATTTTACTGGGATAAGTTAGAAAGACAAGTACGAATATCAGGATCAGTCGAAAAATTATCTGCTATTGATTCTGATAATTATTTCAATTCTCGGCCTTATGAGAGCCGTATAGGAGCTATTGCATCTAATCAAAGCTCACCTCTGATTTCTAAGCATAATTTGGAAGCTAGACTTTTTGAACTAAAAGCTCTATATCCCGAAAACCCTCCTAGACCAGAAAATTGGGGAGGTTATAATGTAAAGCCAATATCTTTTGAATTTTGGCAAGGACGTGAGAGCCGTTTACACGATAGAATAAAATATCGATTAAACAACCATAATTGGGAAATTGAAAGATTATATCCCTAATTTTTAGAGCTCTTTTCTAGTTTTTGTTTGTTCTCAAATATCTGCTTATTCATTCTCTCTATATGCTTTTTCAAATCTTCAATTTTTGAATCTTTTGCTCTTATATCAGCATTAAGTATTTCTAATTCACTTGCCAACTTTTCGTATTCTTTTTCTTTATTACTTTTACTTTGCTTCAATGTATGCAACTCTTCGGACTTAAATTTTACTCGGAAATATCTGAGTAAACCATTACCATATAAGACTATTAGCAAAAGGAAAGTGATGATTATTACTAAATCAAAATCAGATGAGTTTCCAAATATAAGTTCTGCAATTCTATCTGAGTTGAATATAATAGCTACGGAAACAATTAGAGCAACAAAGTTAATTGTACTTTTCTGCTTAGAATTCTGATGGATAAACGGTTTTAGATTATTGTCAATCTCATTTATCTCATTTCTTAATGATATACTAATTTTACCTAGGTCTTCTGACTCACCATCCATTAGTTCTTTTTCATTTATGAACTCTTTTATTTCATTTCCTACATTTATTACATCGTCTTGTAATACTTTATTCCGTTTTTCAATTTCTGCTTTATATTTTGAATTTAGGTTTTCAATTCTATTCTTTTTATCATCTTTAATTACCCTATCTCTAATCTTATTATATTCCATTAACACAATAGAATACTCTGATTTCAATGAATAAAATGACTTATCCTTATCAAACATATCTGTCCTGTTTTCAAGTAATTGTGTCAAGTTCCTATCATTATTGAAATAATGCTCAAGTATAAATGACTTATCAAAATTCTTGAAATATGCTAATTCTCTAATTAATTCAAACTCAATATTAGAAAAGGAATGGAAATGTGATTTTAGTGTATTACTAATATTGATTAAACGCATCGAATCTAATTCTTCGAATATAAGCTGATAAACTGCAAAAAGGAGTATTTTTGATTTTTCATTCAGTTTATATCCATGCTCAGAATTAGATATAAAATCTAAATCCGAGATAAGCTTATTAAATTCCATTTCATTTAGTTCTATTTCTTCAAATAGATTTAATTCTTTTAAAGTAAATTCATCAAATAATGATGCAAAAATAATGAGTCTTTGATACTCAGTAGGTACATATTTGAGTAGATGATTAACCGCATAAATAGCAGTAGAATTATCTTTCTCCTCTTCTATTTGAGAGTAAAAGTCGGCTAAAGTAGGTATTCCTAATATTGGAAGACCAACAATTTCTACATCAGGCAATAATTCTTTATAAGTTTCTGTTAATTCATTATTTTGTGGGTACTTCAGTTCTAATAATTCTGATCTGATATCATTTCCTACTAAATTCAATGACTTATTTCTACTAATATATAGTAAATCAATAGTAAAAAATTCACCCAGTTTGATTTGTGTGTCTTTACCTTTGTAGTCATATAGTAGTAAGTCGCCTAATTTCTTAGTAGTCATATATGAGAAAAATAGTTCAAACCATTTTTCAATCTTAGGTGATACAGACTGTGCATCATCGAAAATTAGCAATATTTTTATAGGTTCTCGAGAAAGTAGATAATCAGAAAGCGATTCTATTTGATTATTCAACGGAAAGAAATTATTAAGCAAATCTGCGATTAGACATTCGATACTAATCTCAAAATAGTTTAATAGTAGGTTCTTCTTCAAATCATTCTTCACACTACTTTGAATTTTTGATTTTAATGAATCATCTAACTGCTTACTATTTTCAATTAAAAGATACTCGTTAACTTCATTGAATAATTCTTTATTAGAAATATTCAATGTACCTAATGTATCAAAAAAGCTCTTCACAAAGTATTTAGATTCATTGAATGTAAATTCAGGATGTTGCAAATTAGAATTTTCAAAGAAGTCTGAGGTGATATCAAAAAGATAATTGTATTTTTCCCAATCATTTACATAAGAATATACATTATATTGATTTATGAAGTCAATGTCCGTTATTAGTTCTTGTATTGCTGAAGTTTTACCTGTAAGAAATTCACCATTTATATTTACAATCTTAAATTTTTCTCTTTGGGATACAAATTCCTTTATTTGATTTATCAAATCTTCTTTATTGTCATATTTCATAGTCTGAACCCCATCATTACTTCTGTACCACTATTTGTGCTGTCTATATTCATATCATCTGTCAATTTCCGAATCAAAAAAACACCTCTCCCTGACTGCTTTAGTAAGTTTTCTGGTAATGTAGGATCTGGCACTTCTGATTCTACGAACCCATCACCTTCGTCCCGTACATAAATAATAAAATCTTTAGAATTTTTTTCTAATCTTATCAAAACTTTCTTATTTGAATCTTTTTTATTCCCATGATATATTGCATTATTTACAGCCTCTGTAAACGCAATGAGTATATTCATAAAACTATTGTCCAGCTCTATAAGGTATTCTGATCTGAAATCATTAAGAAATTCCTCTGCTCTTACTAGAGTATTATTATCAGTAGCTATTAATAATTCTTTTGTCATAACTTTATATTTGTAGATAGATAAAAATTCACAAGCTCATTTTTCTTTATCAAATTGATTGATTGGAACTCATACCAAAAATCGAATTTGATTGAATTACCAGAATCAAACTCAAATTCAAAAATCAATTCTGGTGCTATGGATTCAAAGTCGTTTAAAATAACATTATTTTGTGAAATAAACTCACTAATGCGAATATCTTTTCTTTTAAAAAATCTAATTCCGGCACCAAAATTATAATTTTCTGTTCTTTTCATTACTAATCCTCTCAAAAACATCTCGAAATTGGATCTTTGTGGTTGCTCAGCAAAATCATCCCAATATAGAATACCACGCTCCGAATATCTCATCTCATTCTTAGTTTCTAGATACAAATTTCTAAATAATTTTAGTTGTAATGAATCTAAATATGAGACTTCTCGAAAACTAAAACTACTAATTCCAGTTACTATATTCTCAAAATCATAAGTTGTGTAATTTGCATTAATTCCAAAAACTGGTTTATAATATAAATAATTAGATTTGATTACTATTGTCGGCGCTAGCTTTATTATTCTATTCCAATTGTTTGAAGAGCTTCTTTGTGATTTCAAATATACGTAATGAAAGAATCTAAATTCATTTCGTAACCCAATAGAAAGTATGTTAGATATTCGTCTCAGATATTCAACATCCCCCGCCAATGATAATTCATCTCTGTCATCATTATTCTTATCTGAAGGTGTATCATATCTTAGTAGTCTATAATCTGTCCCAATGCTAAGTGAATCTTTATTAGATAAGCTTATATAACTATTTAATTTTAGATTGAAATAAGATTCTACTCTATCTTGTCTGTTTTGATCGGTTTTATATATTTCAAATTGATTGGTAGGAAGGTTAAGTATGTTAATGGCTGAATAGTCTTCGTTTGTTCTGTTATAATTTATGAAAGTAAAAAAGGAGAAATAATTAGACTTATAATTCAATGTATTGGAAATATCAAAATGATATATATCAACTTCACGTTTAAAATTAGACTCATTAATTGAATTATATTTTGAAAGATAGTTATTAGAAATCAATTCATTATTCAATCCAATAGATATAATATTAAAAATACTCTCAGATAATTTAAAGTTGAAATTGGTACTTAGTTGTACTTTATCAGATTGCCTTCGCCTAATTGGAATGTCTTTTAAGCCAGGATTTATTTCAGGATTATCTCTATTACGATTAAGATAGCCAATGTCGAAGTAAATAGAACTATTCTCATCAAACGATTTTATTGTATTTACGCTAAAATTTATATCCTTATTCACTCTACCGTCCTCAAGATTTACTATATCAGCAAATCCTTGACTATTTATAAAGAGTTCTTCGTATTCCAAACTGTTTATTGAATAATTTGCAAAATAATAATCACCAACCGTTTCTATTCCTACAGTAGTGTTACGCTCTTTACCATATCCTGCTTCTAGGTATGAGCTTTGTAAAAATGAATACTTGCTTCCCAAAAGGAAATTTAACCTCTCCAACTTATTCTGGCCAAAGTTAAGAGTGTTAGAAGATATAAACCAATTGTTTTTATTGAAAAGAAATAAATCTGAACTTATTTCATATTCATAACTAAGTCGCAATTTTTGAGTTTCTTGAAATGAGCTACTATTTGCTAGAGGAGTACCTTGACCATAATAATTCTGTAGTATATACAGATTACCGAAATCACCTTTTTGGGTTATGAATAACTCATCACCAAAATTATATATATTCTGGAATTTATTGGAAGCCGTACGTATATAGCTACTATCTTGAACAAAATATATAGGTTCAAATATAGCTTGAGATTTAGCTGTGTAAGTTATAATTGTTAATAGTAGTAGAAATCGCAACAATTTTTTTAGCAATCATTTTTTATATTACTCTAAAGTATTGAATAATAAATCACTATAAAAATAAATTCACTAATTATTTTTCAATTCATTGAGTAATGCTTGCTTTTCTATTTCTAATTGTCTTATTTTTCTTTCAATTTCATCTAGTTCTTGTGGCATAGAATCCATATCAATTCTCAACCTAGCAGCGGCTTCATCAATCAAATCAATGGCTTTATCTGGTAAGAATCTTTCCGTGATATACCTATTAGATAATTCGGCGGCAGATACAATTGCTTGGTCAGTTATTTTTACTCCATGGTGAACTTCATATTTCTCCTTTAGCCCACGAAGTATAGAAATAGTGTCTTCTACTGTAGGTTCTTCGACAAGCACTTGTTGAAATCTACGTTCTAAAGCTGCATCTTTCTCTATATGTTTTTGATATTCATCCAAAGTTGTTGCACCAATTAGTCGTAGCTCTCCTCTTGCTAATGCTGGTTTTAGTATATTAGCTGCATCCATACTGCCAGATGTAGCACCAGCTCCAATCAGAGTATGAATTTCATCTATAAATAGAAATATCTCGCCATTTGAATCTGTTACTTCT
Organism: Ignavibacteriae bacterium HGW-Ignavibacteriae-4; assembly: GCA_002839765.1. Classification (GTDB taxonomy): domain Bacteria; phylum Bacteroidota; class Ignavibacteria; order Kapaibacteriales; family UBA2268; genus PGYR01. Next base: position 14,577 of record PGYR01000039.1, on the reverse strand, counting down.
TTTATTATTGCTTTTAATCTTTCTTCAAACTGCCCCCTGTAACTAGTACCAGCGACTAAGGTACCCATATCTAAAGATATAATTGTCTTATTTTTGAGTCCTTCTGGTACGTCACCTGAAACTATTCTTTGAGCTAATCCCTCTACAATTGCTGTCTTACCTACACCAGGTTCACCTATTAATAATGGATTGTTCTTTGTTCTTCTAGCCAATACTTGAAGTACGCGTCTTATCTCACTATCACGTCCAATTACAGGATCAATTTTTCCTTTTTGAGCTTCTTGATTTAGATTTCGACCATATTTATTCAATGAATCATACTTATCTTCGGCATTTTTATCTGATGCCGAGTGAGTTCCTCTTATATCTTTCATTATTTTATATACTTCCTGTTTATTTATACCATGATTCTTTAATAGTTCTGAGACAGAATTATTTGTTTCTATTATACCTAATAGTAAGTGTTCTGAGCTTATAAATTCATCTTTTAGAGTTTTAGCTTCTGATTCTGCAATTGAAAAAACTTTTCTCAAATCATTAGAAACGTAATTATCAGATTCCATACTACTAACTTTAGGATATTTTTCCATCAAATTAGTAATTTTAATTTTAAGAACATCTAACTGGTTAGAAATACGAGAAATAATACTAGATACAATACTTTGATTATCCTGTACTAATGCTGCAAATAAATGAGCAGGTTCTATTGCTTGATTATTAAAACTCTTTGCAATTTGAGAAGCAGTGTTAATAGCTTCTTGTGATTTAATAGTAAAATTATCAAAATTCATAGTTACACTTTTAGTATTATTACATTATAGTATTAGACGGTTTTAAAAAGATAAAATTGATTTAATTATAGAAACAACTCTAATTAAGTTTTAGAAAAGTTATGTAAAAGTGTAGCATTTGTCTAAAATATACGTAAGATTAGTTATAAATTACATAAATAAAGTATAATTTGAGATTATACAATAGTAAAATTGGAGATTAGATGATCAGTAAAGGCAATATCCTCTGGATTGATGATGAAATAGAAGTGTTGAAACCACATATAATTCTTTTAGAAAAAAGAGGTTATGATGTAGATAAAGCTACAAATGGAGAAGACGCCATTGAACTAGTAAAATCTAAACATTATGACTTAATTTTCTTAGATGAGAATATGGTAGGAATGTCAGGGTTGGATACATTGCCTGAGCTTAAAAGATTAAGTGCAGCTTCTGCAGTTGTAATGGTGACTAAGAATGAAGCAGAGAGTGTAATGGAGGAGGCTATTGGTTTAAAAATAGATGACTATCTTACAAAACCTGTAAATCCAGCGCAAATTCTTTTGGCTTGTAAGAAATTTTTAGAAACAGAAAGAATAGAAACAGAAAAGTTTACACAAGACTATATGAAAGGGTTCTCTCAAGTTAGTAGACAGTTAATGGGACCAATGGTATGGAATGACTGGGTGGAAGTTTATAAGAAACTAGTACAGTGGTCATTCGAATTAGACAAACACCCTGACTCTGGTCTTAAAGAAACACTTAGCAATCAATGGAGTGATTCAAATGCTGCTTTTTCTCGATTTGTAGAAGATAATTATATAGATTGGATTAATAGTGAAGAAAAGGAAGATTTGCCTCTATTTTCACCCGATATACTAGATGCATATCTTTGGGAAGAAGTTGAAAAAGATGGTCCTACGTTCCTTTTTGTAGTTGATTGTATGAGATATGACCAATGGCTATTATTCGAGGAAGTATTAAGACAGTATTATACTTTCGAAACAAATTTTTATTGCTCGATTTTACCTACGGCAACACCATATTGTAGAAATTCACTCTTCGCAGGTTTATTCCCGTCTGACATCAAGAAATATTATCCTCAATATTGGCAAGTTGAAGTTAACAGTGAAGAGCATACACAAAATAAATTTGAAAAAGAGTTAATGCAGTCTTGGCTTCAAAGAAGAAGAATAAAGCTAAAAAATGACCCTGTCTATATTAAGATATTTGATACTGATTATGGCAAAAGAGTAGAAAAAGACATATTAAAATTCGCAAGTAATGATTTGACTGCAATTGTTTTGAATGCAGTTGATATGATAGCACACTCACGTTCAGATTATGCTATATTAAAAGAAATAGCACCAGATGAATCGGCTTATCGTTCACTGACTAGTTCTTGGTTTAGACATTCTAGCTTTTTAGGAATGTTAAAGCAGCTATCTAACGTTAAAGATGCCAAAATAATAATCACAACAGATCATGGTTCTATTAGATGCCTAAGAGGAGTTAAAGTATTAGGTGATAAAGATACTTCTACTTCACTAAGATATAAGTTTGGGAAAAACGTAAAAGCTGATCCTAAAACAGCAATGCAAATAAGTAATCCCGAAGATATAAAAGTTCCAAAAGCAGGAATAACTGTAAATAATATAATAGCTAAGGAAGATTATTACTTTGTTTATCCGACTGATTATCATCACTATTTAAACAAATATAGAGATAGTTTTCAGCACGGTGGAATTTCAATGGAAGAGATGATAATCCCTGTAATTAAACTAAAAAGCAGATAATTTTTTAATTAGAAATATCTTTGTTAGTTTTGTTGTTATGCTTGAAACAAAATATACAACAACTAGCGAAGAAGAGACAATTGAGCTTGGTAGTAAGTTTGCAAAAGGACTGAACCTAGGTGATATCGTGTTTCTATATGGTGATTTGGGCTCTGGTAAGACAGAGTTTATCAAAGGTATATGCCAATACTTCAATGTTGAAGATCTGGTAACCTCTCCTACTTTTACTATTATGAACAAGTATATTGGTGAATATAAGAACCATGAAGTTCCTATATATCATATTGATTTGTACAGAATAGAACAAAACAAAGAACTAAATGAAATTGGTTTTGATGAGTGTTTGTATGAAGAAAACTCTATTAAATTAATCGAATGGGCAGAAAAAGCTGAGACCCATTTGACTAAACCTGCATTTATTGTTAAAATCATTCCTGATGAAGATTCAGAAAATATTAGAGAAATTTACATTTCCGAATCAGAAGTAGTCCTTAATTAATTATATTTGCCTTATGGAAAGGCAACAATTTAATTTATATACTAAAATAAAAAGTTGGTTTAGGACTGACTCCCCTGTTTTTACGACAAGATTATCACTCATACTTACTATATTCATTTCGATTTTCGGGATAACTTTAGGTATAGTTGAAGATTCGTTGGCTGTAAAAACTAATGGTATAATTTCCGCACTTGATATCTTAAACTCATTTCTGTTTTTAAATGCTGTTAACATGAGTGTGCGTAATCCAGACTATATATTTAATTATGGTTATGGTAAATATGAAAGTATCTCTATCCTCGCCTCATCTATTTTACTACTCCTTGTACTTGGATATACTAGTATAGAAGCAGCAACCAATTTTGGAAAGACAGATGTTGGAGAAAGTAATTACTTTATACTTATGGTTTTCTCCTCAGTATCATTTCTATTAATGAGGTTGGTATATAGAATTCAGAAGAAATCTTCAAAGAAATTTGGAATGCCCATATTAGAATATGATGCTAGTCTTTGGAAATATGACAGCTACATAGAACTATTTGTATTAATAAATTTATTAGTGGGATTAGGATTACAAATATTGGGTTTGCGTTATATAGGTTTAGTTGTCGATTCTGGGGTCGCTATTGCTTTAACTATGTTTGCCCTAGTAGTTCCTTTAAAAGGTTCGAGAGACGCTCTAAATCAACTATTAGACAGAACTATACCTGACGAAGTACAGATGAGATTTCTAAGTGTTGTTACAAAAAATCATACTAATATTTGCGAATTCAAAGCGATACATACTCGTCAATCGGGAAAAGATATTTTTATAGAACTTGATATTATACTACCATTTGATGAAAGTATGGAGTATAAAGATAAATTAGAGAAAAAGATAGCGAAGGAAATTGTAGAAATAAATCCCAATGCAGTCCCAAGAGTATACGCTAAGGCATGTGATGGGAAATGCTTAGACAAAGATAAAAGGAATTGTCCAATTCATATATTTAGAAGCTTAAATGAATGATACTGAAAACATATTAAATCCAGATCCTAATAGTAGTGAGGCAAATGAATTTGCATTGAGGCCTAAAGCATTCAGTGAATTCACAGGTCAGAAGAATCTTGTGAGCAATTTGAAAATATTCATTGAAGCCGCTAGGAAAAGAAAAGAAGCTTTGGATCATGTATTGCTAATGGGTCCTCCAGGATTAGGAAAAACTACACTTAGCTATATTATCGCAAATGAGATGGGAAGTCAAATTAAGACTACTTCTGGACCAGTCTTAGAGAAACCTGGTGATTTAGCTGGGATCCTAACTAACTTAGAAGAAGGCGATGTATTATTCATAGATGAAATACATAGATTATCAACTGTAGTAGAAGAATACTTATACTCTGCAATGGAAGATTATACATTAGATATAATGATAGATAGTGGACCATCAGCAAGGACAATTCAAATTAAAATACCCAATTTCACACTAATAGGGGCAACAACTAGAGCAGGTTTACTAACTGCTCCGCTTCGATCTAGATTCGGATTATTATTTAGATTGGACTATTACAATACAGCAGACTTAATAAATGTAGTTAAGAGATCGGCAGATATTCTAAATACTGGAATAGATGATCAAGGTGCAGCTGAAATAGCTTCACGTTCAAGAGGTACACCTAGAATTGCAAACAGATTATTACGAAGAAGTCGAGATTTCGCACAGATTAAGGGTGATGGAATTATCAGCCAATTTATTGCAAATATGACCTTGGAAGCATTAGAAGTTGATAAATTGGGTCTTGATGATATGGATAAGAGAATACTACTTACTATTATTGAAAAGTATAGCGGTGGACCAGTCGGTTTGAATACAATATCAGCTGCTGTTGGCGAAGAATCTGGTACTATAGAAGAAGTTTATGAACCATTTCTTATACAACAAGGATTTCTTCAGATTACACCAAAGGGCAGGAAAGTAACACTAAGTACTTACAAATACTTTAATAAAAGTATTATTCCTGAAAATGAGAAAGGATTATTTTAATCCAGGTTGAATTGCAGATACTATTTCAGGAATTGCTTCTAATATTTGCTCTCGAGTTTTGAAAATATCTTTTGCTTGATTATTTGGATAAGCCATTCTCATTTTAACATCATAAATATAAGCATTTATAAGAAACTTATCACTTTGTTTGTTAAATGTACCAACTACTACTTTTTTAATATTTAGCATTTGTACTGCTTTCCATAAATCAGATTTATACTGTGGGTTTGAAGGATCTAAATTAAGTTCTGAAAGTACTATTTCTACTGAATCAGCGGGTACTATGTAATACTCTTCCCCACTATCATCCGCATCAATCAAAGCGGTAGTTAGAGATTCTTGTAAATCATAGCACAATATATTGTAATCTATATTTCCATCCATATTTTGGAATGGTAGTACGGCTACTCTAGTTTGAGCAAATAAAGACGTAGCCGCAATTAGTAAACTTAAAACTAGTATAATCTTTTTCATAATTTGTTCTTAAGAATTTTGTGATAGAAAATCTTGTATTTCTAATAATCTAATACGAAACTTTTCTTTATTTTGTTCAAGTCCATCCCAATCATCACTCTTTACTTGTGCCATCATTTCTACACCAATATCACCAAGATCAGCAAATCCAAACTGATAAGAAGAACCTTTCATTGTATGGGCTAATCTGTACATTGATTCTAAATCTTTTTTGGCTTTAAACTCAATATATTCAGTATTCAATTTTACAATCCAGTCTTCAATAAATTCTGGTAGAAGTTCTAATACAAACGGGTCATTGGGTAGTTGCATAATACAAATAATGTTAAAATTAATAAATGTCAATATAATAAAAAAAAACTAAAAATACTATAAGCCGAATCCTGTCTTCTCATTTATTAAATGAGGAGGTAATCATTTATCTAGGATACTTGTCGCCAAGTATCTCTTGCGGTTTACCCAAGTATGCATGTCCTAAGACAACTCAAACGAACAGCCTGAAATCATACTCTTATTTAACCTTGCTCCGTACAGGGTTTACCTTGCCAATTTGGTCACCCAAATTGCGGTAGGCTCTTACCCCACCCTTTCACCCTTACCCACCGAAGTGGGCGGTTTACTTTCTGCTGCACTTTCCATACTACTTAAAAGTAGCTCTTCCCGTTAGGAAGTGTACTGTTCTATGGAGTTCGGACTTTCCTCTGTTATTTTATTAACAGCGATTACCAGTATTCTAGTTTTAGTTAATTATATCGTTTCTACGTCTGCTTCCGTTACTTCTATTTCTTCCGGAATCAATATACGTGCACAATTCTCACATGTATAAAGTATATCATCGTCACTTCTCATTTCCACAATTAATTGTGGCGGAATAGAGCTAAAACAACCAGAACATGAGTTTTTCTTTACTCTTACAGCCGCATCGCTATGATATTCTCTGATTCTATCATATTTTGCTAAAGAGATACTATCTATCTTACTTACTATTTTTTCTCTTCTTTCTACGTATTCAGCTTTTTCTTCATCTTGTTCTTCTTGTACTTCAACTAGTTCTTTCTTTGTGTTTTTTAACTCTTCTTTAGAACTAATCAAATCAGCCTTTTGCTCATCCAAAATTCTTTCAAGATTTTGTTGCTTTATAGTCTCTTGTCTTAACTTTTCAGTTAACATTTTTGACTCTTCTTTCACATGTTTAATTTCACTTGTGATTGCATCAAATTCTTTATTATTTCTTACTTGAAACTGTTGCTGAGATAATTTTTCTTCTCTTATCTTCAAATCTTCTAAAGTTACTTTAGTAACAGAACAAAACTCTTTTACTTCTTCTAATATTTGCTCAGTTTCTTTTACTGTTGCTTTTAGAGTTGTGTTCTTTTTCTCTTGATCAGCAACTTTCTGTGGTAAATCACCAAATTCTTCTTCTAATTCATCTAGATTTCTATCTATAAGTGCCAAATAGGCAAGCAATTGTGATTTAGATTCTTCCATTACTGTTATTAACCTTTATAATTATTTAAATATTTTATTTGTGATTCTTTATAATTGTGTTGAGGATAATAATTAACAGGATTAGTTAAAACACTTCCCATTATTAAATTAATACCTTCCTCAAGTCTTTCTTTCAATATATTTTTAATTGCCATTGGAACGAATTGTTCCATTTCATAATGGCCCGGATCAATAATTGCCATTTTACCTTCCACACTATGATAATCATGATACTTTATGTCAGCAGTAATGAATACGTCACAACCTTGATTTAGTGCTTCTGGTATATAACTACTTCCGCTTCCACCAATTATAGCTATTTTAGTAATATTTTCTGTTCTACCTTTATTATATTTGAGCGGTGAATTACAAATATCAGTCACTTTCTCTAATAATTCATTTAATTTGATTGAATTTTTTAATTCGATGATCACCCCCATACCGTATCCATCAATATTATCATCTGGTACTAAGAATTTTGACTTTATAAAGCCAAGTTGTTTGCATAATTCGTAACTTGTACCATAGGGATGTGAATCAAAGTTAGTATGAATTGCGTATAACCCTATATCATTTTTAATTAGTTTTGTTACCAAATTTCCCACTCTATTATCAGTCGTAATAGTTGATAGAGGTCTAAATATAAGAGGATGAAAAATTACAATTAAATCTGAAGAGTATGATAAAGCTTCACTTATTGAATCTTCATTAAGCTCTAGAGTAAAATAAACGTTTTTTATCCGTGATTTACTATTACTAATTTGTAAACCAATGCTGTCATCACTCCATGCTGTTATAGGAGGGAATTCCTGCTCAAATATATTTACGAGCTTTGATAATTCCATAAATTGTAATTATGTTCTATGTATCTAAATGATTTTTTTTGAAAAAACGTTTTAGAGTAAGGTGCTAAATTAATGAAAAATAAATTGTTTCTAAACTATTGATGTAAAAGATGAACAAAAAACTTCTATTTTCTATTATTTTCGTGATAATTTCCTGTATTCAGGTCAAATTAGTAGCTCAAGTTACTGGTGGTGAAAAAGGAAAATTTGATAAAGATAGTGTAATTGTATTTGAACCTTCATCACCCCTATTAACATTAGGTGAAATAAATGAGTCAAAGACTACTGCAATGGGCTTTGATTTAATTTTCTCTACTTTCGGTTTTGGAGGTGGTTTGTTTTGGAGAGCTGATTTAAATGAAGAGTTCGTTTTTATTTCAGATTTTTTTATCACAGGAATTCGTAAGTCTGATGAATTAGAAAGATTTAATCAAACTACAGGTCGATCGTTTATCCCTTATAAAATAAATAGATTATTCTCAATTCCATTTTCGTTTGGCATTCAGTACTTTCCTTTTAATAATCAAATTATAAGTTCATTTAAGCCATTTATAACTGCTGGAGCTGGGTTTTCATTCATTATCTCTACACCTTATGATAAAAGCTTTTTTAATGCCTTCGCTTATGGCGAATATTATACCAGACCATCTTTTAATATTTCTATAGGTGCTGATTTTGGAAATAAAAAGAAATCTCTTTCTGTATTTCAAATTAGATATCTATCAATTCCATTTGGAGGCATTGGATTACAAAGTTTAGAGGCTATAGTAGAAGACCCAATTACTAATTTTGGAGGTGTATTTCTAGATTTAAGAATTGGTTTTAATTATTGAGTAATAGGAAAAGAAAGGGTTATTTTAGTACCATTTCCTATACCATTACCAATTATATTAAAATCACCATTATGTAATTCAATCATTTTTTTAGCAATAATTAAACCCAAACCAATACCTTGCTGTTCATTTTTCTCTCTATTGAATTGATTAAGAGCAGCAATATTTGATATTTGATTTTCATCAATTCCAATACCCTCGTCACTTAGTTCTATAAATAATTTATCATTAATTATCTTAGATGACATTGTTACTTTATCACCTTTCTTTGAGAATTTGAATGCATTGTCACTCAATTCATTCATTATAACATAGAAATTTTCAGAAGACATATTAATACATATACCCATTGTTTCATTTTTCACAATAAAATCTTCAAATCTATCATATTTGGCCGCTATATTATTAACTATATCATAAGCAACAGCAAATGGCTCTTCGGTTCTTTGTAATTTAATTTCTTCAATTAATTCCTCGTTATCTTCTATATTATTAAGTCTTATGTATAAAAGATAGCTCTCTGTAATCTTAGAAAGTCTAGAAACAGATTGAACAATGTCATGAGAGAGCATTTTTATTTCATTTGTATCAAGTGATTCTGATTCCTGATAAATTATACCGGCATTACCCTTTATCTCATTAATTGCCGTTCTGAATTCATGAGGAAGTGCATAAGTTACACTTTTACCTACTTGTTCAACTTTACTTTTAACATGTTTTTCAAATACATTATACTTTTTCCATTGTGCATTTATAGCTGATACTATTTCATCTCTTGAGTAGGGTTTTACAAGATAATCATCAGCTCCTTTAGTCATTCCATCTCGCATATTAGATTTTTCGTTGAATGCGGTAAGAAATATAAATGGAGTCCTATGCGTTATATTATCAGACCTAATATTATCAAGTACTTCAAATCCATCCATTACCGGCATAGAGATATCGCAAAGTATCAAATCTGGTTTGAATTCTTTAGCCATTTCAACACCTATTTTACCATTTTCAGCAGTTATAACGTCATATCCTTCAAACTCTAAAAGGGCTGAAGTACTTTCTAAAATGAATTCGGCATCGTCTATAACTAAGATTTTCTTCATGATTTTCTCAATGTTGAATAAATATTAATAACTATAAGTGCATTTGTTGATAACATAATATAATAATAATCTTTTTTATGTTAATTATGTATTCCAAAATATTCCAATATTAGATTAAATTATGTCAACTGCCAAAAGAATAAATTACGAAAACAAAAAAGAAGCTTCAATTAGTCCAATTGTGGGTAATAGAGTTCCACCTAATTCACTTGAAGCAGAGGTGGCAGTTCTTGGTGCTATGATGTTAAACAAGCAAGCAATTTCAAAAGCTACTGAACTTCTATCATCTGAATCTTTCTATTCTCAAAAACATAAACTGATTTATGAATCAATAATTGCTCTTTCTGAAAAGAATGAAACAGTTGACATCATCACTTTATCAGAGCATTTGACTCGAACTGGGAGTTTAGAAGATGTTGGAGGCAGAGGATATTTAGCAAAAATAAATAAAGAAGTTGCCACAGCTGCTAACGTAGAACAATATTCACTTATAGTTCTCGAAAAGCAATTGCGTCGTGATCTTATACAATCAAGTGGTGAAGTAATAAATAATGCTTACGATGATAGCAAAGATATACTTACCGAGATAGACAAGGCCGAATCCGAGATTTTCAGAATCGCTGAGAAAAGAATGACTAAGAATTATCAAGGTATGAGAGAGCTTACAAAAGAAACTTATCGCCAAATAGAACAAATGAGAGTTCGTTCTGAATCCGGCCTGACTGGAGTTCCAACAGGGTTAGTTGATTTAGATAAATATCTAGGTGGACTCCAAAAATCAGAATTGATTATTATAGCTGCTCGACCTTCGATGGGTAAGACTGCTTTAGCTTTATCAATAGCACGTAATCTAGCAGTTGAATATAAAAAATCTATTGCATTTTTCTCTCTAGAGATGGCATCTACTCAGCTTATTATAAGATTACTTTCAGCCGAAGCTAAGATAAATCAGCAAAAAATTAGAACTGGAAAGATAAGTTCTCACGAGAATCAAAAAATAATTGATTCTCTAGGTAAACTTAATGACGCGAAAATTTATTTTGATGATAGTTCAATGATTGAGATTATGGAACTAAGAGCAAAATGTAGGAGATTGAAAGCTGAACATAACATTGACGCAGTATTCGTAGATTATTTACAATTAGTTCGTGCTTCTGGTATGGAATCAAGAGAAAGAGAAATATCCATTATCTCCATGACACTAAAGCAAATAGCAAAAGAACTTGAGATACCAGTTATTGCATTAGCTCAGTTAAATCGTTCAATAGAAAGTCGCCCTGGTAAAAGCCGTTCACCTATGCTTTCAGATTTGAGAGAATCTGGTTCAATTGAGCAAGATGCTGATGTTATTTTATTTGTTCAAAGAGCAGAAGTTTATGGACAAATGGAATATGAAGATAAAACTCCTACTGAAGGCACAGCAGAATTAATAATTGGAAAGCAAAGAAATGGACCAATTGGTACAGTTAGGATTGCTTTCCAGAAAAATTATGCTCGATTCGAAAATTTGAGTTATGGCTATGAAGAAATGCCGGAAAGCTCTGGTATTCCCGATGATGATTCTAATTTTTAAATATATGTGACAAATAAACAAGTGTAATAGTTATAATCAAATCAACAACTAAAGTAAGGGTCATTAATTTGTATTTTTCCACTATAAATAAGTACAAAGCTGGTACTAATAGTACAACAGAAGTAATCATAGCAGTAAGAAATATAGTCATAATTTAATAAATCCATAAAAAACAGTGAAATGACATCTTGCACAAGTCACAAAGTTATATTATTTTTGTAATCTTATAAAATCGTAAAATAGAAATAAGTATGTTTGATAGTTTACAAGAAAAGTTAGAACTAACATTAAAGAAATTTCGTGGACAAAACAAGATAACTGAAGAGAATATCTCTGAGGCACTTCGCGAAATCCGTAGAGCATTATTAGAAGCTGATGTTCATATCGATGTTGTTAAAAAGTTCGTAGAAAGCGTAAAAGAAAAATCAATCGGAAGTGATGTAAAAGGTACGTTAAGACCAGATCAATTAATCGTCAAGATAGTTAATGATGAATTAGTTGAATTGATGGGTAATAAACGTTCTGAACTAAAAATTGCTTCTGGAAAACCTACTATAATATTAGTAGCTGGATTGCAAGGTTCTGGTAAAACCACTTTTTGTGGTAAATTAGCTAAAAGTCTTCGTAAAAAAGGTCGTCAACCATTATTAGTTGCATGTGACGTATATAGACCTGCCGCTATAGACCAGTTAAAAAGGTTGGGCGAACAGGTTAAAATTCCTGTCTTTACTGAGGAAGGTAGTACAGACCCTATTGCTATAGCCAAGAATGCATTAGAATATGCTAGAAAATTTGGTAGAGATACTATAATCGTTGATACAGCTGGCCGTTTGACAGTAGATGAAAAGATGATGGATGAAGTGCAAAACATTAGTAAAGCAATTAATCCTATTGAAACTCTTTTTGTTTGTGATGCAATGATTGGTCAAGATGCAGTCACAACTGCTAAAGCTTTCCACGATAAATTAGAATTAACTGGTGTTGTACTTACTAAGTTAGATGGTGACACTAGGGGTGGAGCTGCATTATCTGTACTTCACGTTGTTGGTAAACCAATAAAATTTGTTGGTGTTGGTGAAACAGTTGATGATTTGGAACCTTTTCATCCAGAAAGGATAGCTTCTAGAATACTAGGTATGGGAGACATCCTTACTTTAGTTGAGAAAGCAGAATCACAAATTGATAAAGAAGAAGCAGCGCAATTAGAAGAAAAAATAAGAAAAAATGAGTTTACATTTGATGATTTCCTAGGTCAATTAAGAGCCATTCAAAAGATGGGTTCTCTTAAAGATTTACTTGGTATGATACCTGGTATGGATAAACAGCTAAGAAATGTAAATATAGATGATAGTGCTTTCAAAAAAGTTGAAGCAATCATCCAATCAATGACTAAGAAAGAAAGAACTAATCCTAAAATAATCAATGGTTCCCGCAGAATGCGTATTGCTAAGGGAAGTGGGACAAATGTACAAGATGTAAACCGTCTTTTGAAGCAGTTTGACGATATGGGCAAGATGCTAAAAAATATATCTAGAGGAAAAAAATCTAGAATGTTAGGTGGTTTAGGTTTAGGAAAATTTGGTATTAAATAAATTTGAAATTAAATTGCAGTAAATAATCAGGTAATATTACAAAAATGGTAAAGTTAAGACTAAGAAGAAAAGGGCGTAAAGGTTACCCCGTATATGATGTTGTCGCTGTTGATAGCAGAAGAAAAAGAGATGGTGCATACATCGAAAGACTTGGATATTATGATCCAAACACAAGTCCAAACACAGTAAAATTGGACGATAACAGAGCTATATATTGGTTAAACGAAGGTGCTCAACCTACGCTAACTGTTAAGAATATATTTAGCCACGAAGGTGTATTGCTAAAAAGAGCATTACTTTTCAAAGGATTGGATGAAGATCAAATCGCTGAACAAGTAACAAAACACAAAGAAACTGCTCTTGCTAGATACGATAGATTGAAAAAAGCTAGAAAAGCTAAGAATGCTAAACCAGCTGTTGAAGAAACTCCTCTAGTAGAAGAAGCTCCAGAAGCTACGGCTACTGAAGAATCTACTGATTCTGCAGAGTAATTAGTTTCTCTTTAAAAGAAAATAAAAAAAGCCGGCTAGACCGGCTTTTTTAGTTTGTTTTTTTGATGTATTAATTAGTGTTTGGCAGGTACACTGAAAGACACTGTAGTTCCTTTACCTTCTTGAGATTCTATCCAAATCTCGCCATCATTCATTTCCACAAATGATTTACTTAATATTAGTCCAATACCAGTACCTCTCTCCCCTTCTGTCCCGAAGCGGGAATCTTTACCATTACCAATATCAAATATATCATCTAACATAGCTTTCTCTATGCCTATGCCTTTATCAGTTATAGTGAAGTTGGCTTTAGAATCAATGTTTTGTAAATCTATTACTACTTTGCTATCTGCCTTTGAGTACTTAATTGCATTAGAAACTAAATTCTTTATAACTACTGATAATAAGTTAGGATCTCCATAAGCATAAACTTCCTCGCCATTATTAAAGATAATATCAATGTTCTTCTGTTTTGCTTTGGGTAGATAATGTTCAATATACTTTTTAACCAAATAATTTATTGCAAACTTTTCTGGGTAAAGTTCTATTTCATTTTTTTGTAATTTAGCCCATGTTAATAGATTTTCAAGTAAAAGCATTAGATTATTAGAGGCATCTTTGATAGTTGATAGTGATTCTTTTATTTCTTCTTCACTCATATCATTATAATAATCAACTAGAACTGAAGTTATATTTTTAAATCCACTCAGTGGGTTTTTCAAATCATGAGCAATAATTGTAAATATCTTATCTTTGGTTAGATTTATTTCGTGTAACTGACTATTACTATCATTTAGTTGTTTGTTTAATTCAGTAAGAATTCTATTTGTCTTACGTTTGGATCTATACTTAGAGAACAATAAAATTGCTATAAATATTAATAAGACAGCAAGTGAAACTGCTCCAATGGTAAGTATTTGTGTAAGCTCTTTATCCTTTTGAAGTATCTGAATCTCATTATCTTTCTTCTGAAGTACATATTCTTCATGTAATTTCTGAATTCTTCTATTCTGTTCAACATTATAAATACTATCTTTAGTTGTATTGAATAGTTTACTATAATTAAGAGCCGCTTTATAGTCAGAAGTGTTCTCA
>PGYR01000100.1 GCA_002839765.1 Ignavibacteriae bacterium HGW-Ignavibacteriae-4 | reverse complement strand
AGCCTGCTTCCTTTTTTCATGCTATGCGCTTGCCTTATTCGATAATTTACAGACAAGTCCAACAAAAATTTATTCATTGTTTCAAATTGGTTTTGCTCGTGATTTTTTTTACATTATACCACCGCCATGATGTTTCCGTCTCAACCAATTGCGAAGTTTTCTTTAGTCTCCATTTAATTTTCTTTTTAATTGCAATTCGGGAGACCATAAAGCCTCCCGAATTGCAATGTGTTTATTCTTGTTTCTACGCTATTAAAATGATAAAATACCATTACAATCATCGACCGTTCAATCTTATTATCATTGTCATGGGGTAATTATGCGTCAAATAAACGTCTATCTTAATAAAATAAAACTGTACTTTTCGAAAGAAAAGAAGCTGAATCAATCCGTTGAAGATGAAGTGATTGCTAAAAATGCCAGCCGTCTTCTTTTTCTTATTCCGGCTATTGGAGTTGTCAATCTGGCACATATCTTTTATTTTATCATCAGTTTTACGCCGACAACCCTCTATGAAGAAAATTGGGTGAATGGAATTGTCTTCATCCATACGGTTAGTGCCGTGATCGCTCTGACCCTGTCACTTGCTCTCATTCACATCAATAAAAAAAAAGCGACTCGTTTACGTTTGAAAATAATCGAAAATTTCGTAGCCCTTTTTATTCTCATGCTCGGAATTTCACTGGTGTCTGTTGATCAGTATGTCACCACCAATATCACCCCTTTTTTAGTGGTTTGTACCGTATTGGGGTTGTTTATCATCAAAAGGCCGACCGCAACAATTATTCAATATTCCATTGCTTTGGCTTCTTTTTTTGTTTTAATGTCGATTTTCCAAGGAGAGCCTGCCATTTTGGCAACCAATCAATTAAATGGTATCACCTTTGTTACCATCGGCTTGTGTATCTCCCTGCTATCTTGGCATTCGGAACGAAGTGCAATTCTACAACAAAGAAAAATTACCGAGCAACAGCATCACTTGGAAGAGATCGCCTATTTCGACAATTTGACGGGTTTAATCAATCGCTGGAAATGGCTTCAGTATGTGGATGTAGAACTGGCGAAAAACCAGTTACCGGGCAAGGAAAGCTGTATTCTATTACTGGATATCGATTTTTTCAAACGGATTAATGATCAATATGGGCATCCCATCGGCGACCAGGTCTTAAAGCAATTGGCACAGATTCTAAAAAATGAAGTGGGCTCCCAAGGCGATACTGCCAGATGGGGCGGTGAAGAATTCATTATTCTTCTGCCTGGTGTATCACTGTCAAAAAGCGTCGAAATTGGCGAGCAACTCCGACAGTATATTGCCAAAACGCCCTTTTATGTAGAGCATCATCAACTCCACATTACCGTTAGCCTTGGGGTTACCTCGCTGGAGAATCATGGTGATTTTATGCATGCCTACAAACGTGCTGACCAGGCTCTCTATATGGCTAAAAACAATGGCCGAAATCGATTAGAATATATAGTAACCCCTGCATAATACAGTAATCTGCAACAAAATCATTCGGAAGACACAGATCCCCGGGTTTTTTGACCCACTACCAAGCTGAACCATTTTCGTGACCTCACGAAAATGGTCAATACCTCTGTTATAACCTATTCTCAAAACAACTGCACTATACTTCTAGTTTTATGAACTAACTAACATAATTATAAGAATAACCGATCTTTATACTTTTAATTTTGACATCATCCTGTGTATTACTTTATAATAGGAATAGACTAGATACTGATGAGGTGCATGAAAATGAAAACAATATCACAAGAAATACTTAACTTTCACTGTCCACGATGGAATGAACTTCCTGATTTAGATTTATATATGGATCAATTAGTAAGTATTTTAGAAAAGAACTTAATTATTTTCGAAGAACTTTGGGGAGAAAAAATTATCACTTCCATGATGATCAATAACTATGTTAAACAAAAAGTCGTCGACCCCCCTATTAAAAAACGTTATAACAGAGAACATCTGGCGTATTTTTTTGTAGTATGCATCATGAAACGGGTGCTAAGTATTTCTGAAATATCAGATTTGATTTCCTATTTAACCAGTCTCCACTCAATCGACTATGCCTATAATTTATATTGCGATGAACTGGAACGTGCCATAAAAGAGGTTTTCGCTACTACGCTTGACCCAAGAAAAATGAAAGGACCTGACAAGGAACTCATTATTTTACGTTCAGCCGTACTGGCTTTTGCAAACAAAATGTATTTCCAAGTAGGTATAAAAAACCGCTTGCAGTAAAACCGCTTCATAAATATTTTTTTTATTTGACAAAAACCACACCATCTTTCTGTACGTTTCGTTCTAACATCGCTTTCACAATTGTATTATAAATCAGTTCATAACCCGAATCATTGGGATGAATCCCATCCTTACATAAAAAATCTTTATACTGGCGCTTGTTTAAAAAAGCACTACGTATATCGATGAGGGGAATCGACAGTTTTTTTGCCAGCAAGACCACCTTTAAATTGTACATTTCCTGCCACCGATAAATGACATCGATACTACCTACCCACTTTAAAATATTCTCCCGATTCAATTTTTTTGAAAACCACTCAAAATAGCGCTCCGGTACCAGTGGCGGCAATGAAAGCATAATGGGATTCCCGCTGTTAGCTTTAATTTCTTCAATAATTTTTGTATAAGTATTTTCAAAGGCAAGCGCAGGTGTTTTGGGAATATGTTCATTTTGGGGATTTTCGGCAATCTCTTCCCAGGCATAACTACAATCGTTGCCTCCAAATTCTAAAAAAATCGTATCATATTTGGCAATTTTACTGGCATGTCGTTTAACAATTGCGAGTCCCTTCGTAACGGTACTCCCCATCTTTGCAAAATTATCAAGCACTATCTTTTTCTGCCCAACCAGATCATTTAAATTTATTTTAACCAATCCATAGCGTCCAGAATCATTTTGAAGCAAGACCCCTTTTCCAATTGAATCTCCAAATACACACATTTTTAAATCATTTTCATGCTTGGCTTCCATAACTAATCCTCTTTTCATAGAATAGATTTTTGAGTTTATTTTTAGTTAATGCTTCTTGTTTTATGTAGTTTATGACTTTGCATTATCTAGTTTATATTACTATATTACATAATATGATCAATGGCGTCAATTTCTTTTTTTGTAATTCTGATAAATCTCATTTTTATGCAAATAAAAGTAAATGTCAAACTGTAGGCACCTATGTATAAAAAAAGTCCAACTCCAGGCGGAGTTGGACTCGTAATGTTAGGTTTA
>PGYR01000038.1 GCA_002839765.1 Ignavibacteriae bacterium HGW-Ignavibacteriae-4 | reverse complement strand
ATGCAGATATTAAAGAAAGACGTAAAGAAATTTATGAAGCTCCTGTAGAAGAATAATTATCTCAATAAGTTAAAATAATTATAAGGTTTAATAAAATTTTCATATTTTGTTAAACCTTTTTTTATTTAATGTGTTATTAAATTGTAAGTAGTAACTAACTTGAGATAATTATGAAAAATACAATACTAGATTTTAGCTCTAAAGAGTATAACCTACCCGAAGGAACTATACCTCAAAGGACAAATGGTGTACTAATAGATGCAGGGTTAGAGAAATATACAGGTATTTGGGATAAGAAAACGGCTTCTCATTTATTGAAAAGAGCTACTTTCGGTCCCAAAATGAAAGACATATTGGAATTTACAGGATTAACTCTAGATAGTGCAGTTGAAAAGATACTTCAATTTGATGATCCATTTGAGTTACCTTTAAACTTTAGAGATAATACAGATCCATATGCTAAAATAGGTGCAACATGGGTCGGTCTTCCCTCTGGTCCAAATACTTTTAACCCAAGAATAGAAAGCCTTGTAACAAGATGGTTTGGTAATATAGTTGGAGCTGGAAATAATGTCGGTGAAAAAATGACACTATTTTGGCATAACCACTTTGTTACACAGATGTTAACAGTAAGGGATGAGAATTATACATTTGATTATTATAAGACTCTCAGAGAAAATGCCCTTGGTAATTTTAAAACTCTTACTGAGAAAATGACTATAAATGCAGCTATGCTGAGATATTTGAATGGTAATGAGAATGTGGTAGGAAGACCAAATGAGAATTTCGCTAGAGAAATTATGGAATTATTCACGGTAGGAAAAGGCCCTCTAATAGGTCCAGGTAATTATACTAATTATACAGAGGATGATGTTGTTGCAGCAGCAAAAGTACTAACTGGTTGGAGAGCTTTAAGAGATACTATCGAATCAAAGTATTATAGTCAGCTTCATGATAAAACTGATAAAAAATTCTCCTCAGCTTTTGGAAACAAAGTTATAAAAAACAAAGAAGATGAAGAGTACAAAGAGCTGATCTCAATGATATTAAATCAAGATGAAACTGCTTTATTTATGTGCAGAAAGATTTATCGTTGGTTTGTTTACTATGAGATAGATGAACAAACTGAAAACAATGTAATTAAGCCAATGGCTGTTTTGCTTAGAAATAATAATTATGAAGTTAAACCCGTTTTAAAAGCACTTTTTAGTTCAGCACATTTCTATGATAAATGGAATATTGGTTGTGTAATAAAGAGCCCTCTAGATTTTGTTGTATCAATTTATAGAAATCTAGAGATGCAATTTCCAAGAGACTATACCGGACAATATCCAGCTTGGCTTTCATTAGGTTTCCAATACACGGCTATTCAAGAAATGATTCTTGGTGAGCCACCAAGTGTATCTGGGTGGCCAGCAATGTATCAAGCACCTGGATATCATAGATTATGGGTAACTAGTGTTTCAGCGCCTTACAGAGCAGTATTAGCAGATTATGTTGCTGGAGTACCTGTTATAGAAGGACGGGGTTTCACAATGAGTTTTGATGCATTTGAATTGGCTAAACAAACTTCTAATCCTCAAGATGCACCAACTCTTATTAAAGAACTTGCCGAATTTCTTCTACCAGTTGAGTTGACTAATGTTCAATTAGAATATTTGAGGCTTAACTTAATCCCAGAAGGTTATGAAAATTACCATTGGGCTGCGGTTTGGGCAGCTTACGAGTTAGACCCAAGTAATGAAGAGAACACAAATATAGTTAATACTCTATTAAGAACGTTTATTAGAGCTTGTTTGAATATTGCTGAATATCACTTAGTATAAGGAGATTAAAAATGAAAAGAAGAGATTTTATATACACGACTGGTCTTACTACTTCGGCAGTTATGTTAGGTGGTATGCAGCTAGCAAAAGGAGCTCCGATATTCAATCAATTTGCTAATTTGGCAAAAGCTGAAGATAGAAAACTAATCTTAATATTTTTAAATGGAGGAAATGACGGACTTAATACTGTAATTCCTCTTGATCAATATGGTAATCTGTTTAATGCACGTCAGAATATATTAGTTCCAGAAAATTTAATATTAAAATTACGAGATGATGTAGGCCTGAATCCCGCACTTTCTGGACTAAAAGAACTATATGAAGATGGTAAATTGCATGTATTACAATCAGTAGGATATCCTCAACCCAATTTCTCGCATTTTAGAAGTACTGATATATGGACATCTGCTTCTGATTCGGATAAAGTAATTTCATCAGGGTGGCTTGGAAGAGAATTATATACTAAGCATCCTAATTATCCAACTAATTATCCTAATCAAGATAATTTAGACCCACTTTCTATTACTTACGGACCTTATGTCTCCCCCACTTGCCAAGGTCCAACTTTAGGAATGGGAATGGCTATAACTCCAAATAGTGACGGGGAAATTGATATTTATAATATCAAATCTGGTGGTATAGACACTGCACCTGCTACTCCTGCTGGTAATGAGATAGAATATATAAGACAAATAATAAACCAAACTCAGCTTTATGGGGATACATTAGAAGGAACTTTCGAAAAAGGAAAGAATCTAATGTCTGACAAATGGGATAAGGCTGGTAATAATAATAGATTGATTGGTCAACTTCAAGTAACCGCTAAGCTAATAGCTGGTGGAAGTAAAACAAGAATCTTTGTACATAGCTTAGGTGGATTCGATACTCACGCTAATCAAGTTCAGCAAGAAGGAGACGTAGAAGGAAACCACTTTGAGTTATTGAAGATGATTTCTGAATCTGTTTCAGCATTCCAAGATGAGATGAAATTGCAAAACTTAGAAGATAATGTTGTTGGTATGACATTCTCAGAATTCGGTAGAAGAATATTATCAAATGCAAGCAATGGTACTGACCATGGATCAGCTGCGCCACTTTTCGTATTTGGCTCTAGAGTTATTCCAGGTGTACAAGGTGATAATCCAAATATTCCTTCTACTGTAACTGTACAAGATAACTTACCAATGCAATTTGACTTTAGATCAGTTTACTATTCATTATTGAAAGATTGGTTCGAAGTAGAAGATACCGATTTAGAAAACATAATGCTTGGTAAACATCAGCATTTAGATATTATTCAGAAAAGTCAATCAAGTGTAACAAATGATTATACTCCAAAAGATTTCGATGTTTTCCCTAACCCAATGAATGGTAGTGGCAATCTGAAATTCAAAGCTGAAGCTGGAATGACTTTTATATCCATCTATAATAATAGGGGGCAAGAAGTCAAAAAAGTTTTTGAAGGACAGACAATCAGTGCTAATAAGGAACTCAGCTTTGAGACAAATGGTCTCAATAGTGGAAATTACCACATAAGAGTCCAGACCGGAAACAAACAAATAGTCCGACCAGTACAAATAGTAAAATAGACAAAAATAAATCCCGCTCAAAAAGGCGGGATTTTTAATTTTTATTCTATAAATCTTCTATATCAGATTAAATTGGGAACATAGCAGAAACACCAATATGTAATTGTTCGTTACCGCCTAGAGTAAACTTTAGTTCTGGCATAAGGTTAAAACCACCTAAATCAAAGTTAGCACCAGCACCAACATTTAATCCAATTTTACCACTTGAAGCTGATGCTGAAGCACCAAATATAGTACCATAATCAACTGTTATATTAGCATATTGTAAACCACCTAAAAGGTAAAAGTTTGTACCTTTTTCCTTAGTTAGATAATAATGTGCATTCGCATTAATCTCCCACCAAGTAACGAATTCATTACCAGTAAAATAATACTTGAAATCAGGAGCGATCTTTACTGGTGCATCTATGTCAAATACGGCCCCAACTTGAATAGCTATATTCTCAATTTTTGTACCATATCCAAGACCTGCACCAACCATCGTAGATGATTTAGCATTTAAATTTGAGAATGTAAATGCAATAATTACAGCGAAAAGTATAAAAAACTTCTTCATAAACAAAAACTCCTTATATTTGAAAAAATCTATTTGTACAATATAAGTAGTTTGTAGGACAATTTGAAAACTTTGTGGATAATTTTAATACTATTTTGTATTAATTCCTGTAGCTACGAACAACAGCGTAGTATAGAAACTATTGAAAATTCTGATATTTATATCAATGATAATTTGAAGGAAGATACAACAGAAAATCTTCGTAAAAAGATTGATTTTTCTATTTCTCATTTGAATAAAATAATAGAAAGAAATGAGAATAAAATAACAGAATGGGAATCCGAATTGTTAACAGCCGACTCAACTGTTTGTATTAATTTACAAATGGATATTAACCAAATGAAAAACAGAGTGGTAATTCAAAAAGAAAGATTAAGACGGTTAAAAAGTAAAGATGACTAAAGTTCTAGTGCAAGACTAAATCTATGCAAACCTATTGAAGCACCATATTCAGCATATCCATAGTCAAAATCAACATCTTGGAATTTAATTCCAATTCCACCACTTAATCCAGAAAGACCTTTATTCTCGTCAGCTGATGCGAAGTTTCTAATCTGATTATCATACCCAGCTCTTAGATTTATAACTTTACTCAAGTAAAGCTCACCTCCAATCGCAAAATTTTTAAATCTATCAAAGAATCCATCAACATCATCAGCTAAATGATGAAATGAGAAGTTTATAAGTAATGGTAGCCCTTTTAATCTATGATTCACACCTAATCTTGCATCTGTGGGCATAGTGGCTGCTTGACCATTCAATGAGCTCATTTCAGTTCCAAGATGAAGCAATGAGAAACCTAGATTAGTACGCTCATTTACTTTGTAAAACATACCTGCATCAACGGCAAATGCCGAAGAACTTTGCGATTCTAAAGTTAAATAAATAAATTTACCCGTTACACCATAATACCAGTTAGAATCTAATTCATTAGAATATGTTACACCAAAAGATAAATCAGAACCAGAGAAACCATTCCCATATAGCTTACCTTCATTATCAACATAATTGAAAGAACCGTAGCTATTAAAATTGATTTGTGCCGCAAGTGAAGCACCATCTAAATCGAATTGATTTATCTTATAAACTATATTACCAGAGTTTATGTCAAGTACATGTTTTGAGAACGTAGTAGATAGAGTTTTCTCATTTGCTGATTGCAAAAGAGCGGGATTAAAGAATATTAGCGAGGCATCATCTTCTATTGAGACAACTGCGTTACCAAGAGCGGCTGCTCTGGCGGTAGAGTTAAATCTCATGAAATTATAAGGAGTATCATCTGCGAACATATTAGTAACAGTTAACATCAATAGTGCTAATATTGTCTTTTTCATTTATTAAGTGCCTTTTTTCTTCAATAATAAAGTAAAGATATTTATAGTTTACCTAAGTGTTTTTGTAATAGTTCAACATACATTTTTGGTGGTCTTACTGGTTTCATTGTTTCTGCATTTGCAAACACATGATTAGTATAACCTTCTGCAATTATTACGTTATTGCAACTTATAGTATATATAAACTGAATTTTAGCAGATAAAGTTTCATCTAGCCTAGCATTTATTTCCAATACATCATCATAATATGCTGGTTTTATATACTTTACATACGCATCTATAACAGGTAATATAAGTCCACTTTTCTCTACTTCTGTATATGCTAAACCCAGATGCCGCATTAACTCATTTCTACCTATCTCAAAATATGACAGGTAATTACCATTATAAACAACACCCATTTTATCAGTATCTGCGTATATAACTCTTCTATTTGCTGTAAACTCTAAACTCAATCTAATAGCTCTAGTATTCTATTCAAATCTTTTTTGGAATAATAGTTAATAACTATCGAACCTTTCTCATTTTTCTTGAATTTGATACGTACATCAGTACCAAACTTAGTTCTTAGGTTGTCTTCAGTATCATCAATTATCGCTTTTAATTCTTGTGATAATTCTTCTTTCTCAGATACTTCTTTCTTTGTCAGCTTACCAAAATTCTTAACGTAATTCTCAGTTTCACGTACTGATAATTCGTTTTCAATTATATGTTTCCAAGCTTTTATAATACTAGGTATATCGCTTAAACCTAGCAAAGTTCTAGCATGACCACCAGAAATCTCATTTTGAGAAAGACTTTTTTGCACTACATCTGGTAGGTTCAATAATCTTAGATTGTTGGTAATAGTACTTCTATTTTTACCTACCTGCTTTGCTACTTCTTCTTGAGTAAGTTTGAACTCATCAATTAATCGTTTGTAACTAATCGCTATTTCAATAGGATTAAGATCTTCTCTTTGTAGATTTTCGATGATTGCAAACTGAAGCATCTGCTCATCGTCAACATTCTCTTTTATATAAGCAGGAATCTCTTTAAGACCTATCAATTTAGATGCCCTGAAGCGACGCTCACCTGAGATAAGCTCAAAGTGCTCATCTACCCTACGAACAGAAATAGGTTGGATCAGACCATGAGTTTTGATGGATTCAGCTAACTCTTCCAAAGCAGTTTGATCAAATTCCTTACGAGGTTGCCAAGGATTGATTCTAATTTTTTTAATAGGAATACTAGAACTAGAACCTGCATTTTTTGAGGAATCTACTTCGCTATCTTCGTCTCTTGTTATATCTGGAATTAAGGCACTAAGTCCTCTTCCCAATCCTTTCTTTTTAACCATGCTATATTATTATTTCGAGTTTTTAATTATTTCTTTAGCTAATGCTAGATAGTTTTGTGAACCTTTAGAAACAGCATCATAAAGTATTACCGGTTTGCCATGACTTGGCGATTCAGATAATCTTACGTTTCGACTGATGATTGTTTTGAATACTTTATCAGTAAAGTGCTTTTTCACTTCTTCTACAACTTCATTTGATAGATTCAATCGGCTATCATACATAGTCAATAGTACACCTTCGATTTCCAGATCATCATTTAAATGTTTACGTACTATACTTATTGTGTTTAATAACTGTCCCAATCCTTCTAATGCATAGTACTCGCATTGTACTGGAATAAGTACACTATCAGAAGCAGTAAGTGCATTCAAGGTAAGAAGTCCCAAAGAAGGAGGGCAATCTATTATTATGTAATCGTATTTTTTTTCAAGTGCATCAAATTTATTTTTTAGTTGAAGCTCTCTATTCTTGCGAGAAATCATTTCTATTTCTGCACCAACTAAATCAATATGCGAAGGAATCAGCTTAAGAAACTCTAGCTCAGTATCAACTGTCGCATCATCCATTGAGTCTTCATTTACTAGTACGTCATAGCTAGATATTTCTTGGCTTTTTGAATCTACGCCTAATCCTGCCGTTGCATTGGCTTGTGGGTCCAAATCCAAGAGCAATACTTTCTTTTCTAATGCAGCTAGTGATGCAGCTATATTAACTGCCGATGTAGTCTTCCCTACTCCGCCTTTCTGATTAGCAACTGAAATTATTCTATTGTTCATCTAATTTTTCAATCAATTTAAGATTTATTTTTTGCTGTTTATAACTTTAGAAATTAAAAATAAAAAACCCCTTATCCTATGAATTGGAAAAGGGGTTTATAACTTTTTTTAAAAGTACTATTTAATTATAGCAATTTTCTTGAAAAACTCTTGTGTAGGAGTTTCAAAATAAATTAAATAATAACCAGAATTCAAAGTTTCAATTCCAAATGGAATACTATAACTTC
This sequence comes from Ignavibacteriae bacterium HGW-Ignavibacteriae-4, assembly GCA_002839765.1. Lineage (GTDB taxonomy): Bacteria > Bacteroidota > Ignavibacteria > Kapaibacteriales > UBA2268 > PGYR01. Next base: position 20,823 of record PGYR01000038.1, on the reverse strand, counting down.
CTTCTGATGTTATATTTCGTGCATCTAAGTTAATTTTATTACCAATCATATCGAACACACTAACATTGTGAATCCCCTTCTCTACTGTAGATAGTTCTATACTAGTACTAGATACAATAGGATTCTGGATTAATTTGATAGACGGAGTTATTTCTGAAAGAGTAAATAATCTAAGATGACCACCTTCTTCACATACACCAGTCAATGTAAACTCAGCTGTATCAAGTACAAAATCTGCTACCCCTCCAGAAAGTACATCAACAGATTTTATAGCTATTTCAGATACTTGCTTATTACCAAGTTTAGCTATCATAGGAATATTAGCGAATGCAAATTGTGCTTGAGTCTGATTAACTTTTGGGGATTGTGTGAATTTAATTTCACCCGTGATATCTAATTCCGCTATATCTTCAGATATAACAGTATGAGGTCTATCAGTTGGTTGCATTACAGTATAATTATATTGGATTACAATCCTCAAATCTTTGTGTAATAGCTCATCTAGATTATCGTTTTTATCAAGTATATAAACTGGTAAAGTGAATTTCTCACCTGGAGATGCTGAAAGAGCATCAGTTGAAGCTTCACCTTGTACTAAGATTAATTCAAATTGCCCATCATCTGTATTCAAACCAGCAGACTGAGTTCCACCACTATTTAGTGCTTCTGCTTTTATGAAGTTAAGAGGTGTAGTTTTTGTTGGTAGTCCATTTAAAACTTTGAATTGCATATTATATATCTGAGTACCTGTAAAAGGAGAATTCAAATTGAACTTATGCGAAACTTGTTTAGTACCAACTGCAGTACCATTTAATGGGCTAAGTAATGTCTCATCAAACTGAACTGTAAACTCCACAGAATTAGTACCAGATGATAGGAATCCACCAAGACCATTTAAAGTAACAGGGATTGTTGTGATTTTTCCTATATAATCTTTATTATCATCAGCAATAGAAAGACTCGCTATTGACAATGTCGGTTTTCCTTCAACAGTAATATCATCTAATGTAACGCTACAAGGTTGGTTAATCACTAAATACAGAAAGCCAGATTTATCAACTGCATTTCCCGCATTCGGAGTATAAGTAATATCTAATTTGTATGTACCACTACCAGGGACAGCAAAGCTAGTTGCACTAACATTAAATTCTGGGATTGGGTTTTTAGATGCATCACCAACATAGGCATCAACCACATTATAAGGTGCTACATTAGGATTAGTTATATCAACTGTACTTGTCTCTCCAGTACCTATTACAGCAGCTATAGAAACAGCTTGAGACTTTACTTCAGGAGAATTAATAGAACCTGTTACATTTATCTTTTTAATTATATTACCACACTCACTTGTGAAAGTAATAACACCATTATATATATTATTAACTCCAGATTCGAAATTAATAGTTACTACTGCCGTTCCTGATGTTAAATCATAGCTAACTAGATTTGTTGTAAATTCTGGAAGATTAGAAGTAGCATTTACTTTATAACCGAAAGAACTTACATTACTTAAAGTAACAGTCTTAGTAGCAGGATTACCAACATTACCACATATCTCTCCAAAGTTATGATTCGGTTCAGATATATTATAATCTACAGCTAACATTTTACCTTCTAGCTTCACGCTATAAGGACTATTATCTGAGTCATTAGTAAAAATTAGATACGTAGTTTGAACTCCATTTGCTTGCGGAGTAAAGTCAACAGTTACATCTACATTATTAGAACTATTAGCAGGAACTTTCAGAGTTGCAGGACCTGTGTATGTAAAATTTGTCGCATCTTGTAGAGCAATATTTGTTATATTTAACTCAACTGGTCCATCATTCTTTACTTCAACTGTAATAGTAGATTTGGGATTAATACAACTTACATCAGCAAATGTAGCAGCAGTTGCAGCAATCTGAGGCTTACCGGCACCGCCACCTTTCAACTTAGCTTCGAAATCGCCTTTGTTAGTTTTCACAGTATAAAGAGCTTCTCTATCTCCTTGATCAGTAGGTCTGAAAGTAGCTTCAATATCAATACATTCACCAGGTGCAAGTGTCTTAGTTTGACTAGTTATACCGAAATCCAATTGGTTTGCACCACCTGAAACTAATATATTACTTACATCTAGAGTTTCATCTGTTAGATTACAGAACCTCTGATTGAAAGTTTTCTTTTCTTGGTCGCCTTGATTCACATTAGCAAAAACAATATCTTCCGCAAAGATAAACCCAGTTCTTGGAGTCATAGTCAAACCAGAGCATCCAGAACCCTCGAAATTAATAGTTCCACCATAAAACTCTCTATTTTCAGGTTTAATAGAAACTTTGATTATTCTTGATTCACCTTTATTCAGTGTAAACGGAGGAGCAGAACCACCCCAATTAGAAACAGTGAATATATTGGCTGGAGCCGCATTGAATCCAGTAATTATCAGTTTATTTTTCTCAGCTGTCAATGTAACATTAAAATCTTTAGCTACATTCAAAGCTTGATTAATTTCTAAGAAACTACGTTGAGTAATATCAAGATTTGGTTTCAATGCATCAGGGATTATATATGCTAATGTATCTGACACAGAAGGACTAAATCCAGAATATGTAAGTTCAATATTACCATCGTTACAATCTGATTCGAAATCAATATAACAAGGTGCTGGTGTTCCAAACCCTTTTGCTGATTGTAATATACTTGAATAAATATCTGCTACTTGTTGTTCATTTAATAGATTTTCGTAATAATCACCACCAGTAGAAGTCGATATATTTTTTAATTTTGCTTTGGAATTTGGATCCAAAGAAGCATCATCAGGGTCAGGAGCAGTTGGACCAATAGCAAGCGAATAAATTGTTGTATTAGTAGCTTTAGCCTTAGCAATAATAATTCCCTCTTGTATCGGTCCATGTTTGATATTCTCTTGATGATAACCGTCTGTCATGAAAACTATAACAGGTTTATACTGAGCATCTTTAACTAATCCGAAGGCACCTCCTTCGTTATTCTCTTCATAACCAAGAAATCCTGCGTTATAATTTGTTTGATTTATTAATCTATAATCCGTTGCTCTTTTCAATGAGTCTTTATCAGTTGTAAATTTTTGAAGTTGATTGTAATCAAACTGCTTAGAGAAAACACCAATAGCACATTCAAATTGTCCTTCAGGTAACTGATCTATAAACTGTTTTGCCACTTTCTTAATGACTGTATGTCTAGAGGGAGGATCTGAAGATTCATTACTTATATTATAATCCATTGAGCCAGAAGCATCGAAGATTAAAATCAAAGAAAACCTAGATTGATCTGGAGGACAAGTTGGCGAAGTGAATGGAGTATTTATACCCAAATCCTTCAACTGTAAATCCAAATTACTCAGATTTCTGACTTCAACCCCACCAGCATCCTTCACTCGGAACTCTGCTCTGAGCGTAGGGAAATTAGTCGTAACGACCCTTTCTATTTCAATAGATTGAGCGAATATCATATTACTACATGATAGTAGTAATAAATAAATTAGAAGCTTAATATTTTTCATTTCTTTTAATACCATTTTAATTTCTTTTTATAATAACAGTTCAACTGCAAAATAATTACATTACTCAATAGGAGTTATGATACTAATTACAACTGTTCTACTATAGAATCTTCCTTCAGGATAATCATTGTCGTAAAGCAATTTCTTTTCACCCAAGCCACGAGCGGTAGTCTCAGGGTTTAGTGATAAGAATTCAGCTACATTGTATGCTCTTCTTTGAGATAGTTTTTGGTTAGCTATTTCATTACCTAGTCTATCAGAATAACCGATAATATCAGGAATAGAATAACTTCTCAATCTTTGTTTTGCTTTATCAGCAATAAACATATTTCTTTCGTTTAGTTCTGCTTGATTATAACCAAAACCAATCATAGAGTAAATATCAAATTCCTTATCAGGAAGTACATTCTCAAATTTGTACTCAATTGTCACTTGCTCTACTGGTAGTTCCTGTATAGCTGATTCCCACATTTTATTGTCATTATCAATAATTTGGAGTCTGTATTGTAATGGTCTATCCATTGTAGGAATAAAGTCTTGCTCTTTTTCCAATTCTAAATCCCACTCTATAGCTTTTGGTATTTCACCATTACCACTGAAAGTCTTTAATTCTTTACCATTTTGGTATGTGATGATTTTCCATCTATTAGAACCTACGGCAGATTTGACAATAGGTTTGAATCTAATATGAGGTGGATTAGATGTTCTCAAAGTATCTTTGATGTTCATCGGTTCGAATATCTGTGGTATATTCGCATTCATCTCTACTCTTCTATTCTCAACAATACCATCTGGCTCGTTTACATTAGAAGGGTTTTCTGGTAAATTCTGGGATTTTACAGTTATTCTTGTAGGATCTATTCCCCATTCATCTACTAAATATTTTTTAACCGTTTCTGCTCTATCTTTAGACAAGCTAATTTTATCTTTTTCTAATCCTTGATCAGAATTACAACCAACTAGGTCAATTTTGGCTTGTGGATAGAATTGCATCCTTTTTCCAACAATATTAAGGATCTCGTAATAAACTTCCATTGTTTTCAGATCAAATAGTTGTTTAAAAGAGAAATTCTCTTTCTCTTCTTCACTTATTCTAGAATATCTTTTGGGAATTTCAGCTGAATTTTCACCAAAGAAAACATAGTTCAATAGAGGGTGAATTCTATTAAGGAAGAATTCCTCTACTTTGATTGAACTTACATCGCTTTCTTGTCCATTCTCATTAACTGACACTGCCAATATAGACGCATCTAACTGTGGTACAGCTGGTGGCGGTGGTGGCGGTGGCAATGGTGGTGGGGGTGGTGGGGGGGGTGGGGGTAATATTTCCTTCTTCTTGATAATATCCCTCGGAGCATATCTAAGCCCCAGTCCACCTACTATTGAATTAGAAGTCCAACCGAAGTCTGGTACAAATGATGTCAGTCCTAATGACATATCAACAAATGGTACTAAAAATAAGGTATATGAACTATTTAAAGGCAAATCATAAGAAGCACCAAAAACTATTGCTGCATCTAATGTTGATAAAGAAGGTATTTCACCCTCATAACTATTTCTAGTTCTAGATGTATTACCATTTTCATCTACAAAAAGTCCATTACTAGGAGAAACTACTTCTTCTACATGTTCATTCAGGTTACCACTAAGTAAGTATCCAATTCTGAAACCACCACGTAATCTAAATTCGTTTGATAACTTAAATTCAAGTAATGGCTCTAATGCAACAGATGTAATTGCAGCATCGAATCTATGTTCGAATTGAAGTGTTTGCATATCGCCACTTAAAGTAGTTCCTACTTCTTCTTCAATCCTTGATAACTCACCACCAAGTTGTAGATATTTAGCTCTAAGTGATAAATCTATTAAATCACCCAAAGGTAATGAATAGAAAGCTCCAATATTTATTCCTACTCCAGAGCCTGTCTCGTATCCTGGACAACAACTTGGTATTCCCGCGAAACTCTTGAAATCGGCACTATGTAGGTTAAGTCCAAACCCTGCAAATACACCATAACTATCTCTTGGGGTGTACGGTTCTTCTGCATATTCCTGTGAGAATAAAGGGCTTATTGCAATTGCAGCTAAAATTAAAAAGGTCAATAGTTTGTTCATTCTGTCTCCCCCAAAATATAGGGAATTAGTTTTTAAAGAATTTTAAATTTCAAAATAAAAAATAATTTCCTAAAAAGATAACTTTTTGAAAACTACTTGTATTACACACTCTATAATTACTAAATTACATAATTCTTTTATAACTATCTAAAGCTCTTTGTCTAGCTTCCGTATAATTAATAATTGGATCCATATAATCTTCTTTGTAATCAGGAATCCATTTTCTTATATATTCTAAATTTTTATCAAATCGTTCTACTTGTGTATCAGGTCTGAATATCCTATAATATGGAGCTGCATCTACTCCAGTACCTGCAGCCCACTGCCAATTGCCAACATTTGATGACATCTCATAATCAAGTAGCTTTTTCGCAAAGTACTCCTCTCCCCATCTCCAATCTATTAGTAGAAGCTTTGTTAAAAAATTAGAAACAACCATTCTGACCCTGTTATGCATAAGTCCTGTTGCATTCAGCTCTCGCATACCAGCATCAATTAATGGAAAACCAGTCTTGCCATGGCACCATGAATCAAATTCACTTTCATTATTTCTCCATTTCATTTTATCATACTTCGGATGAAAATTCTCTGTAACTGTATGTGGGAAATGATAAAGGATTGACATGAAGAACTCACGCCAAATCAATTCATTTAAATATTTTTCATTAGTTTCCAATGCTTTACTTATTAATTCTCGAGGGGATACAGTACCAAATCTAAGGTGCACACTCATATTACTTGTACCTTCAATCGCTGGGAAATCTCTAGTATTATGATAATTGTTTAGAATTTCTGGATTTAATTCTTTGCTTGAAACATCAATATCTACTTTTTCAAAGCCTAATTCTGAAAGTGAAATTAATGGGCTAGGTACATCATACTTTTTGAAACTTGACATATATTTACTTATACTATTGTCAATTAGCAATTCTTTAGTTAGTTCATTTTTCCAAATTTTAGAATAAGGTGTAAATACTAAATATGGTTTACCATTAGCTTTTACTATCTCATCTTTTTCAAATATTACTTGGTCTTTGTATGTTTTAAATTCAATTCTTTTCTCAGATAATAGATTGGCAATTTGCTTATCCCTAGCAATACTATATGGTTCGTAATCATGATTAGTATAAACTGTGTGTAAATTATAATCTTGGACTAAGTTTTGGAAAATCCGTTCTGGAATTCCCTTAAATACTAATAAATCTGAACCAATATTAATTAGTTGCTGTTTTATACTTTCTATTTCAGAATAGATGAAGCTGATTCTTTTATCATTTTTAGGAAGTTCAGAAATTATATTTTCGTCAAATATAAAAATGGGAGTAACTTCTTCATTATTTTTAAGAGCATTATGCAGTCCAACATTATCTTTCAACCTCAAATCTCTTCTAAACCAAAATATAGTATTCATAAAAGTGTAATTATTATTAAATTGACAGAATATGATAACGATAACGGAAATAAATAAGAATAATTTAGAAAAGATGGAATCAATTCTAGATAATTCAGGTATTATAGTTTTTCCTACAGAAACTGTTTGGGGGATTGGATGTCGTTTTGATGATGAAAAAGCAGTATCTCGATTATATAATATAAAGGGTAGAAATACTTCCATTCCTTTACAAATACAGATATCTAAATTATCTGACTTCGAAAAGTATAGTGTTATAAATAATAAAGAAGTTTGGAGTAAAATAACATCGAAATATTTACCTGGTCCGCTTTCTATAGTATTAGATAAGAAAAACGTTCCTGATTATGTTACATCCAATTTAGATACGGTCGCTTTCAGACTTAGTAATTGTAGTTATCTATTGGAGTTAATAGATTATTTGGGCTATCCGATTGCATCCACTTCTTGTAATTTATCAGGTAAGCCTGTTATAACTGACAAAGAAGATATATTAGATTTTGCTGAACAACATTCTGATATCTTTGTAGATATAGATTGCGGCAAAGAGAACATTAGTTCAACTATAATTCAACTAATTAATAATGAAATTAATTATATAAGAGAAGGTGTGATCTCCTTTGATGAAATTAAAAAGAGTATAGAAAAATGATAGAATTTGAAGTGTCAGTTGTAAACAGAGCAGGATTACACACTAGACCGGCAGCCACATTAGTAAAACTAACTTCGAAATATAAATCAATTGTATTTATTGAGAAAGATGGTATGAGGATAAACGGAAAATCAATCATTGGGGTAATGACACTAGCAGCTGAATTAGGTAGTACACTATCATTCGAGATAGATGGTATAGATGAGAATGATATGGCCGCTGAAATCAAGGAGCTATTTCAATCTGGTTTTGGAGAACCTATATAATGGTAAATCATAGAATAAGTGGAATTGCAATATCAAAAGGTATAGTGATTGGAAAAGTAAAACGATTAGATTTTGATAAAAATCAAAGTGAATTGAGAGCATTAAAAGTTTTCGATTCGGAAATAGAAAAAGCCAAATTCGCTTTCGCAAAAAAATCTTTAATTTGGGATTCTGAACGAATTATTGAAAAATATAAACACAAAGAGAAAATCAAATCCATTATCGAATCTGAACTTATGTTTTTGCAAGATGAGGAATTGACAAATGGTGTTAATAAATTGATAGAGAAAGGAAATAGATGTGAAATCGCCATAGAAGAATTCTTCGCCAACTATATTGAATTAATTAGTAATAATGGTAATAGTTTATCAAAAATAAAAGTTAATGATATTCAATTTCTAAAACATAAGTTGATACAAGATATAAATGACGTAGAGAATGATTACTCAGAAGTTAAAAACAAAATCATTATTACAAGTCTTCTTGATACTGATGAAATACTAAAAATTCACGAAAATGGTGCAATTGGCTTTGCAACTGAATATGGTTCTAATCTCTCCCACTCTTCTATTATTTCAAGAAGTTTGAATATACCAGCCGTATTTGGTGTCAACTCACTTTTAGGATTAGTTAAAGACAATGATGAAATTATAATTGACGGTTACCTTGGTAACATAATTATCAATCCAGATATTGAAACTCATTTATTTTACGAAAATAAACAAAAACAAGCCGAAGAAGAATTGAAATCCTACCAAGACTATAAGGATACTCATATCAAGAACAAAAATGGTGCAAAAATAAGATTTTACTCTAATATCAATAATATGATTGACCTAGAGAATACTTTGATTAATAATGCAGATGGAATTGGTCTTGTAAGAACTGAAAATCTTGTTCACGAAATTGAAGAAATTTTCGAAGAAGACATCCAGTTTGAAATATATAATAGAATTGCAGAAAGTATATACCCAAAAACCGTTACTTTCCGATTATTTGATTTTGGATACGATAAACTAAATTTGAATGATGAGAAGGAAAATAATCCAGCTCTTGGATTGCGCGGTGTTAGATACTTACTTAAAAACAAACATATATTAGAGACTCAGCTAAATGCTTTAGTTCGATCTTCGATTAATGGAAACGTAAAATTGCTTATACCAATGGTTACTTTTACTGAAGAAGTAATTGAAATTAAAAAAATAGTCTCAAAAGTATCTAATGTTCTTAATATACAGATGCCTAAAATAGGAACCATGGTGGAAACACCTTCTTCAGCATCGCTTATAAAACAGATTGTAAAAGAATCCGATTTTATAAGTATTGGTACTAATGATTTGATGCAATACTTTTTTGCTGCAGATAGGAACAATGAACATGTAAAAGAATATCTCGACTATAGTGATGAATCTTTTATCAAATTGCTTTCTAAAATTAAAAAAGTGTGTAATAAGAACGAAAAAGAGTTAGTTATATGTGGTCAAATAGCAAGCGATGAAGAATCACTAATACTATTAGTAAATAAAGGATTCCAAAGCTTTTCAGTCGTTCCAGCTAGAATACTATTTCTTAAGAAAACTTTACTTCAATAATATCTTTTTCGTTTCCGTTTTAGTGTTTGTGTAAACTATTAAAAGATAAACTCCTCTATCTAAATTATTCAAATCAAGAGTTAGTTGTTTAGTATTTCTGATAGGATCTTTATCCATATACATTTTTTTTCCAGTAATTGTGTATATACCAAAGTCAGTTATTAACTCATTTGATGTAATATTAATAATTCTTTCATGCTGTTCTAATATCAAGTTACTTGAAAGATAGTTAATATTAACACTAGTTTGAACTGAATCAAAGGTTGAATTTATTCCTCCCGCTGTTCCTAATTTCATTTTGCTGATCTTCCAATTCGTACCTATATTATTATCCAAAGTTGGATTAATAAGTTCAATAGTATATCCTGTACCGTCTGCATCTTCTGGCCAAGGGCTATCATTATCATAATTTACAGAATCGTGTGTAATTCCATTTTCATCAATTAATTTTATTATATCATTCCCACCTATTCCAAAATCAAAATCACCAAACTTCTTATTAGTGATACTGATAAATTCTTCAAATTCTTCTAGTTCTTTAGTCATTATTACAAATTCACTTGGTTGAATTTGATAATCTTCTTTAATAATAAATTTTGGATGTGTTGTGTCTTCATCTATTATTGACCAACCTTTTAGATTTACAGCATCATTCCCAGCGTTATAAATCTCTATCCAATCTTTAGTATCTTTATCATTATTAGCATTATACATTATCTCATTTATTACAATTGTCCTAACTTGTTCATTCAAATCGACTTTCTCAAACATTGCCTCTAACTTGATTGATTCAGGTATAGTTGTAGTTATGGTTGGCTCAGTTCCTAAAGAGTCATGATTCCACTTAACAAACTTCATACCGTGATTTGGTACTGCTGTTATTGTAATAGGAACTGTTTGGAAGTATCTTCCACTCCATTCAGAAGTATCAACTTTAATCGTGTTTACTTTGAATGTACCACTGTTATTCGGGTAGGTGGATAAGTTCAATGTTGCAATACCTGGTTCTTTTAGCTCAATATTAGCAAATTCTAAGTAATAATCTGGTCTTTTCTCTATAAAATCATAAATAATATTGATGTTTTCATCCCAATTAACAACTGTCTCTGGCCATTTTTCATTCTGGTATTTTATAAGTGGTTGATAAACATCTCTTATACTATCCAACTGTCTGCTTAAAACTTCAGTTGAAAAGTCTGTATTAATTAGATCACAAACTCGATTAAAGAATTTGTATTTAAATTCTTGATTTTTGATGAGTATATTGAATAATTCTATTATAAAAAATTTATCTTCACCAAATATTGAATTCATGTTATTTATAGATGGTCCTGCTCCCTTTAATCGAAATGCAAAATCTAAATCATTAAGTATAAAACTCCACTTTCTTTCTTTAGTACCCCAAAAGTGGACATTATTATATGGCCAATCATGATTCAATGTATATGTTTCAACAAATAAATAGTCGACAAATGACTTCAAATTAAATAAGGAATCAGCAATACTAAGTATGGTTTCTGCATCTTTAACATAAAACTCTTTTCGGAATTCTAATAATTGAGAATTTGTTCCATATTTTATCATCAAATCATTTTCAATAAAATTAATTTCATCACTATCTATATTATATCTTTCTGATAGGAAGTCATTATCTATTCTTTGTCTGATATTATATAACCCCCAAAACTCATTATTAATATATAAAAATGAAGGTGAATAGTCAGACCATTCTAAATTCAAATTCTTACTTATATGCTGAGCAAATAAATCCCTTATGTATAACTCGGTATCATTACCAGCATTTCTGATATTTAATTTGTTTCCATATAATTTAGATTTATTTGAGAATAATGATCTTCCAAATAATGATTCTAATTCATCATCAAAGTATAAACGGACAGAATTTTGTAATCTACCAACACTTGACAAACTACCGTGTTTTGTTAACTTTATATAATCTTTGAACAGTAGTTTATTTTCTTTTAAAATAGTGCAATATGTGTCAATTCTTTTATCTGAGAAAGTTGCAACTAATGGACCATAATAAGGATTGAATAACTCAAAACTGTCAGTATTTAAAAAGACATGAATTCCTTCAAATAGTATATCCTTTTTATTAATTAAAGTGAGGTAATCAATAGTTGAAGGTGCTTTCCCTTCTTCTTGCTTTTGTACAGAAATCAAATTTGTTTCTTTAAATAACTTATCATTTAACCTAGATGTAAAATTAAATGGCTTCTTGAAATTAGTATCGTAAAATATGTTGTCTTCAATACTATTATGTTTGATTTCATTTTCGAATAGAAATAATTCATTTTCGAATTTCAGTTGACTTTTTTGAGTAAATCCTTCACTATTAGATGAACCAGGAGTTACGTTTTTAGTATATTCATACAAACCATTATTATAACTCAATGATTCATCAAAATCTAAGTCATAAAATAAAAGGCTATCGATTAATATTTCATTATTGAACAAAAATAATGATTCTTCTTTTTTTGAAAGTTTAAAATCGGTATGAATTCTTTTGGAAGTTTCTATTTCTATTTGAGTATTATGGAAGCTAATAGTTTGAAAATCGTCTTGATTTACTTTATCTCCATTCAAAGTTATTGAATCTATATTCAAATTAAATTTCTGATTTTTATCTCGAGAAAGGACTGTTAATCCAATATAGTATTTATTCATATTAGGTAGATAAAACGATTCTCTAAATATAGGATAATTATATTTGTCAAATACTGTAATAATTACAGAATCTCCAGTCTTTTTAGTAGAGAACTCATAATCTTCCAAGTCTAATCTAGAAGGAAAAAACATCTGATCTCGATATTCATTGCGTTTTAATCTTTTTAGAATGAAAACCTGGTTCTTATCTGAATGAGTCACAAAATTTGCAATCATTCGTGAATTAGGACTTAATTCATCTTTCAGAATTAGACCTGCTAAAGCATATTGAGTAATTGTATCAACATCAAAATCGAAAGAATTGTATTTAATTCGGATCTCATTATCTCCATCCAATTCTAAATACGCCATTGACAAATTGTCTTCAGCACCGTTTGTGATTGTGTTCAATCCATTTGAAGTAATTCTTAGATTCTCTTTAAACTTATTTTTTCCAGATGCATAGACTAATAAATACTCATTTGGTTTGAGAACTGTGTCTGGAAATTGCCATGCTAATTTTGAATTTGGTTTATCCGAGATTTTCCAAATGGAAAGGTTAACTGGAAGGTCACTGTAATTGTAAAGCTCTATCCAATCAGGTGTGTCCGAATCTTCGTCATATAAGGATTCGGAATTCGAGGCACACACTTCATTAATTCTTATTTGAGCGTATGATTGGGATATTAATAATAGTACTGTTGAAGCTAATAATGTTAATAATCTCAAAACTTTTTCCGTTTTTGTAATCTGTCTTACTAATAAAGACACATGAACAGCAAAAACGTCTCAATTTATACTAAGATTTTTTTATTTCATACTCGTATGTTACATCAGCACCAGCTAATTTTATTGTCGCAGAAACACTGCAATATTTATCTTGTGATAGACTTATAGCTCTTTCCAATTCACTTTCTTCAGTGTCAGGACTGATTAGAGTATATTTCATGTGAACTTTATTATAAATGTTTGGATGTTCTTCCCTTTTCTCACCATTTACTTCTATATTGAAATCAGTTATCGTTTTTTTTCTTTTTTTCAACATTGCCACAACATCAATTGCTGAACATGCAGCAGCTGCTTCTAGCATTATTTCCATTGGTGTAGCGGCTTCGTAATCACCACCAGCGGCAGAAGAATCGAACATTGTTTTATGTCCTGTTTCATTTTCTCCTATGAAACTCATATTTTTGTTATATTTAACATTTACTTTCATACTTTTCTCCAATTAAAAAAATAGTTTAAATTATGTCAACCAAGATAAGTATAATAATGGGCAGTGATTCGGATCTTTCAACAATGAGACAAGCTGCAGAAATTTGCAAAGAGTTCGGAGTTGAATATGAGATGCGAGTTATCTCCGCACATAGAACACCACATGAAATGATTGACTATGGTACTAAAGCCAGTGGACGGAATATAAAAGTAATAATTGCAGGTGCAGGTGGTGCAGCTCATTTACCTGGTATGATAGCATCCACTACTCATTTACCGGTGATAGGAGTCCCAATTCAATCGAAAACACTTAGTGGAATTGATTCCCTTTACTCAATAGTTCAGATGCCTCCAGGTGTTCCCGTAGCGACAGTAGCAATAGGTGCTGGTAAAAATGCAGGGATTCTAGCTATAAGTATATTAGCTACTTCGAATCAAGTTCTAGCTGATAAATTAATAGAATATAAGAAAGATATGGCAGAAATGTCAAGACAGAAGAATAATAATGACGAGTTTACTCCTTTGTAAACTCTTCTGGATATTCGATTACTAGAACATATTCTGCTTCTTTTACTTCTTGTTGATCAATAAAATCACGAAGTACAGGTTTTACATATTGATTATCTATCTGAGCTCTTTTTAACTCAGTAGCTATAACTGCAGCGAGTTTATCTTTGGGTATTTTTGTGTCGAGTACTAGTATAGGTTCATCGTCAACTATACATATACCCGATATTTTAGCTGATTTGTCTCTTTTCACAGTTACACCTAATTGTTTTGCTAACTCTAGTAACTCTTTATATAGTTCCTCAGCTTTCATTTTTATCCAGGGGTTTGAGTATCATAAATAAAGCTATAGCAAGATGTGATAGAAAGGACATTGGTTGTATTATTTTAAAGATATCAACTATGTATCTTTGTTTGAATAGGTGTAAACTGCCGTCAGAAATAGTATGGTTTGCTGAATGTAGATTAAAATAATATAAATCTACATCATTCAGAAATAAATAAATTTCTGGAATTGAAAAGATATAGAATAGTACAATCGAAATAAATAGCCATCCTGTTTTTTTCAAATTCTTTGCATTCATTATAAATAGTACAGAAATGAAAAGAAAAGATAAAACATAGAATAAATCGACGTAGAAAGTGATATTAATATAGGTAGTTATAGTATAATATAACTCATTCATATCAATATCATTACGTAACATAAATTGATCTTTAATTTCAAATAATGTATAACCTATTGAGCTTCGGATAACTGAAGACCCAATCCATAATAATATGCTAATTAAGCTAAATGCTTTTATGTAATTCGATTTTTGATTCATTCTAATCCTATTTAGAAAAGCAAATATATTGTTTTATAACTTATATTTGAAAAATAATTATAAACAGAAACAGAAAAATGATAGAAAACAAGGCACAATTTAGTGGTTTTGAGCTTAAATTAATTTTCAAATCACAAAATGTAATTAATATAGAAGATGATTTAACTTTGACTGGTGTCAGTATTGACACAAGACAGATAGAAAATGGAAATTTATTTGTTCCTTTGAAAGGAGAAAATTTAGATGGAAATACTTTAATTCAAGATGCTTTTGAAAAAGGTGCATTAGTTTCACTAATTGATAAAAAATATTATGAAAATCATAAATCTAAATTTGAAAAACGGCCAGTTGTAATTGTAGAAGATACACTAAAAGGTATTGGACTTTTAGCAAATTTTCATAGAAAGAGATTTGATCTACCAGTTGTTGCAATAGGTGGCTCGAATGGAAAGACAACAACTAAAGAAATACTGTCTCACATTCTCTCAGTAGACAATATAGTTTTAAAGACTTATAAGAATTACAACAATCAACTTGGTGTACCATTAATGCTTTTCTGCCTAGATGAAAGCTATGAAGTCGCAATACTAGAAATTGGTACAAACGAACCCGGTGAAATTGCATATTTATCTGAGCTATTAGAGCCAACACATGGTATAATAACGAATATAGGCAAGGAGCATCTAGAAAAATTGATTGATATTGTTGGTGTTGAAATGGAAGAAACTTTCCTTTTCGGTCATCTCAGAAAATTCAATAAAAAGTCCTTTATAAACTACGATGATAAAGTATTAAGAAAGTACGCTAACTTACTTGAAACTAAGTATGTATTCGGTCAAGAGGAAGGAATGCATTTGACATATAAAGTAACTTTGGACGAAGAATTACATCCTACTATAACAATAAAGACTTACGATGAGAAGAATTTTGAAGTAGAAATGAAAGGAATAGTTGGGAAAATACAAGCATACAATGTAGCTGCAGCTATTGCCCTAGCTATTGAGCTCGGAGAAGAAATAGATATTATCAAAAAAGCATTGGCTGATTACGAGCCGGAATCAAGTCATGGTTATGGAAGAATGCTTGTTGAAAAAATTGGAAATAAAACTATTATAAATGATTGTTATAATGCAAATCCTAATTCAGTTTCGGTTGCATTAGATACATTAAGTCTATACAATAATTATAAAATAGCTGTATTAGGTGATATGTTAGAACTAGGTGAAAACACCCTTGAAGAACATAAAGAAATACTTGAAAAAGCATCAAATATAGCTGATGAAGTCTATTTATTTGGTGATATTTATAGTCAACTAGAGCCAATTAATAACAGTATTCATTTTACAGATAAAAATGAAATTGTAAAAGCTATTCTAAAAACTGAAAATTCCGCATCGATACTCGTAAAAGGTTCAAGAGGGATGAAATTAGAAGAAGTAATCAGTGGTTTGAAATCTAATTAATTTAAAATAATTAGATTTACATTATTAAATTTCCAAAAAATATTATTATATTTGTTATCATTTCATTTAAGCAGCATATTAGATAGATGTTATATTTCCTACTAGAATGGATACATAAGACATTTGACCCACCTGGGTTTGGTGTATTCCAATTTATAACTTTCAGAGCAGCAGCGGCGGCTATAACGGCTATGATCATTAGTTTTTTCATAGGACCTAAGATAATAGCCAAACTAAAAAGTATGCAAATAGGTGAGCAAGCCAAATCCGAATTGATGGATAAGGGGCTTCACTTGAACAAAGCTGGTACACCAACTATGGGTGGATTGATTGTTCTTTCTTCCCTATTGATTCCAAGTATATTGTGGGCAGATATGACCAATATGTTTGTTGTTATGGTCATATTAGTAACGGCATGGTTAGGTGTAGTTGGTTTCTTAGATGATTATCTAAAAGTAATAAAAAAATTACCAAAAGGATTAGTAGGTAGATATAAGATATTAGGTCAAGTAAGTATTGGTCTAATTTTGGGATCTACAATTTATTTTTTCCCAGAAATGTACTCGAAAGGATTTGCAGAAATAAGTACCTTGACTACAGTTCCATTTGCTAAAGATTTGAATTTTGATTTTGGTATATTATATATACCTATGGTTGTCTTTATAATTACAGCAACTTCTAACGCAGTTAATCTCACAGATGGGTTGGACGGACTGGCCATAGGAACAGTAAGTATAGTAGCACTTACTCTAGCATTATTATCTTATTTTAGTGGTAATACATTCTTTGCTAATTACTTGAACATTATGTTTATACAAGGTTCGGGTGAGTTAACTATATTCACTGCGGCTTTAATTGGTGCTGGTATAGGTTTCCTTTGGTATAACTCATACCCTGCGCAAGTTTTTATGGGAGATACAGGTTCATTGGCATTAGGCGGAGCTGTAGGTGCTATGATTATCCTTATCAAAAAAGAATTTTTGCTTCCTATATTAGGTGGTTTATTTTTCATCGAAGCATTGTCTGTAATTATACAAGTTACTTATTTCAGATATACAAAAAACAAGACGGGTGTAGGAAAAAGAATTTTCAGAATTGCTCCTCTCCATCATCATTTTGAGAAGACAGGAATACACGAATCAAAAATTGTTACTCGATTCTATATAGTTGGTATTATTTTGGCTATTATAACAATGGCAACATTCAAAGTAAGATAGTTTAAAATGAAATATCTCAGTATCATATTATTATTAGCAGTTTTTGCTTGCTCTCCTGTCAGAAATAGGTATATGACTAGGAGCCATAGTGGTAACTCTTATGATACATCTAATGTTGGTAATAACAATAGAAACCAACAAAACGAATCGGCTTCTGCTGGATTTATTAATGAAAATGATACAGTATTTATCAAATTACCCCCTATCTACATAAATGAAAGTAGTGAGAATAAAGAAAGAAGTTTGAGTGTGGAACTTGACTCTGCTATTTATTTATTCAATAATGGGAAATATGAAGACGCTTGTGAGCGTTTTGGCATCTTACAGGAGACACTTAAAGAAAAGGACTCATTGTACTATGAAGCAGTTTTCTATAGTGCCGAATGCCTGATTGTTCATAATGAGTATAAACTTGCTAATAGATTACTAAACGATATAATGAACAATGAGTTGAGTACAAATCTAAAGCAAAGAGTATTATTGCGACAAGGCCATATATTATGCGCTTTAGGTGATGAGAGTACAGCTCAATGGTATTTTGATAAACTCAAATCAGACTTTCCAAACTCAATTTACTTGAAGTTAGCAGACTGCAATACTCTAAAATGAATCATATGATAGTGTTTCATTATGCTTAGGATATTCTTTTCTAATCTTATTAAACTTCTTATAATCAAAACTATTTAATATTTCTTTAAACTGATTGCTTGTAGCAACTAGCTGAATATTATTCTCAAGTTTATTACATAAGTCAATATACTCTAAAGAGCTTAGTCTATACTTCTCATATTTATTTATTTCAGTTAATATTAGTGATTTATCAATGCTTTTTCCTAAGTATAATTCAAGCGATTGAAGCATATTCAAAGTTCCACGTAGCTTACCTTCGAAAGAATGACCCGCTATATGAGGTGTTGAAATAAATAAACTAGCTGCAAATTCAGAATCAATATATGGCTCATTCTCCCAAACATCGAATATTAGATTATTCGGGTTGTGGTTTGCAATTTTAATAGCTTGTTCATCTACTACGCCTCCCCTAGCTACATTGATTATTAATGCATCTTTTTTAATCAAATCCATTTTATTCAAATCAAGTAACTTATAGGTAGGATGCTCACCCTCACTTACCAATGGCGTGTGGAATGTTATAATATCTGAATCTGATAGTAACTCTTCTATACTACATAAGGTAGCGTTAATAGAATTTATGTGTTCTATATATGGGTCAGTTACTAATAGATGTTTACAATGCTTTTCAAATATCTTACCTACTTTACTGCCTATATTTCCAAAGCCAACTATACCTAGTGTTAATTTTGAAATATCTTTTTGGTTTTTCTCACACCAAGTTTTGATAGCTAGAGTTGTAAATTCTGCAACAGATATTGAATTAGAACCAGCTGCATTAGTCCATTTAATATTATTTTTTTCAAAATACTCTAAATCAAGATTATCTATTCCTGCTGTAGCAGTACCGACAAACCGTACATTAGAATCACCTAATAAAAATACATCACAATTAGTTGTAGATCTTACAAAAAGAACTTCTGAATTTGTTTCTTGTAGTAACTTTGGAGTTAGTTCTCCTCCATCAAAAGTTATAACTTTATAATCTAATTCTAATGATTCTTTTAATAATACTATATTTGAATCGATTACTATATTCATATAAAAATGGGGAGCTATACTCCCCTTATTTTTGGTTACTGAATTGGAAAATAAACATGAGTTATTAGCTTATCTTCAGACGTTTCCGTTGGATCATTAATATATACTTCCCAAGGATTACCCACTATCTCAAGTCCAAGTTGAGAGATATAGGCCAATATAGCGTCAAATGATTTATCTAAACTAGCATAAGGACCTAAATGTTCAATTTTAATTGCTGTACCACTATAAGTTTTTGATTCAAATACTTTAGCTGATAGATCACCTTTTATATTTTGAATTGGAATACAATTATCAAATTCATAAACATTTTCTTCCCATTTAGTAGTAATCGTAATAGGTGGGCCAGTCATTTTCATTCCATTAACTTGAATATTAGAAACAAGTTGTCCATAAGATTTACCCATTTTATCAGATATATTCTGATCATCTGGAGTAGTTGCAGTTGACATACAAATTACAATTTGTGAATCTACATTCTCTATTGTTATCTTTCTTTCTGAAACATCAAGTTTATTCTTAATGCTTTCAGATAATTTTTTCAAACTTTCTAAACCTTTCACATATTCTTTTTCAATCATAGGACCCATCATCAAACATAGATAACCACCAAAGATCGGAATATCAATATCACTGTTGAATCCCCAAGTCACTTTAGTTTTACCTTTTTCTGTTGATTCAAACTTATAATAAGAAGTTGCAAGACCTTGATCTCCAAAATCTAATTCTACTTCAACATTTGAAAATGGTTCATCTTTAATTATTGTCATTGAGCCTGTACCAACTTGATCATCATTACTTTTCCAAGAACGTTTAGCACCTACACCTGCTATTGGTCCTTCATAGACAGTTTCCATAGTTGAATCTATTTTCGACCACGGATCCCATTTTGGCATATTTCTCAAATTTGTAACTTGGCTATACGGTACGTTTGTTGGAGCATCAATTACTATCGACTTTTCTACTGACATTGTTGTAGGTAAAAATAAACCTACAACAATTAGTAATCCTAGTATTACTGCAATTGCAATCAAGACTATTTTAAATATTCTCATGGAGTTACCCTTAGTTATTTTATAACACACACATTAGGATGTAAAATTAAGAAGAATTTTTGATAAATTATGATTGTGATTATAAATAATTAGCAAATAAATATGAGTTTAAGATGTTTTCTGACTTATTTTTAATATTTCTTGGTGGTGGTATTGGCTCAGCATTAAGATACTTGATTACCGTACTAGGTGAAAGGTCTATGGCTTATTTTTTTGAAAAGCCACACCCACTAGGTACTTTCGTAGTAAATATAGTCGGTAGTTTTGCTATAGGATTATTATATGGCTACTTCCAAGAAAATAATAATTTTAGTGAATCTTTAAAATTATTTTTGTTAGTTGGGTTTCTGGGTGGTTTTACTACATTTTCTTCATTCTCATTAGATACATTTAAACTTGTCCAATCTGGTGAAACGATGATTGCAATTTTTTATATTGTAGCAAGTATTGTACTCGCACTCGGATTTACTTATTTTGGAATTAAATTGACAAGTAATTTATAAAATGAAATTATACTCTAGAATCTTCTTTTACCTAATATTATTGATTATACCTATATTTTTAATCGCAAAGGAATCCCCCTATTACGTTGGTGCCGATGCGACTTATGGATTGTTAAACTATGATGCTAATTTTATAAAATTT
>PGYR01000099.1 GCA_002839765.1 Ignavibacteriae bacterium HGW-Ignavibacteriae-4 | reverse complement strand
TAGACCACTTGTTTATGTTATGATTGAAAAGACAAATTTCAATGTGTTGGATGAATTCAAAGATAGATTCTATTTGAAAGTTTATAATTACGAGACAATGCAATTAGTCAAAGATCTAACTCCAGTTGGTTATGAAAATGAAAACTTAAAATGCTTTGATATATCCGATGATGGAAGATATCTAGCTGCATTGAACGAAGGTAAAGCATTTATAAAAGTATGGGATTTGGAAACTTATGAATTGATAAAAAACAAGCAATTGTATGATAGTAAGTTGTCCAATCCAAATGATTATTGGTGCGAAGCTCAAGACATAGAATTCTCTTCTATTGACAATGATTTGATTTATTATTCAGGACTATTTCCTAAATCTACAGAGGAGATAGACCCAGACGGAGTTTTTAAGTTTACAATGTCAAATAATAAAACAGAACTGATTGATTTAAATGTTAGATACGCAGGTGGAATATTTACTTTGTTTGATAATGAGAATAAAATATTTATTACTTCTGGCAATAGTATAAGTGTTATAAATCAAGAATTGCATATTAGAGAATTAAAAGTTTCAACTAGTTTTGAATTACCATTTGGTTTAACTTCAATATTGAATTCCTTTTCATATAACTTTATAGGATTCTCAAATCAATTCATTTGTTCAATAAATTATGACAGTCAATCAGGAGTTAACAACAGTTTTGAGAAAGAAATTAGGATTAGCCCCAATCCAACTAACGGCTCTATCAATATCAGCTTTACGAATCAGCATACGGCTATTTTCCAATATGAGATAATATCAACATCTGGTCAGAAAGTCAAATCAGGTGAGCTAGGCTATCTCAATATAGCTGCGAACTCAATAAGTCTCGATATATCTTCGATTGCAAATAGTAAGTACTTACTCAGAGTTTTCAGTGAGCGAGAGGAGTTTGTGTTTAATGTGATTAAGGAGGATTAAAACTAAGATTGGTTTATTGATTTCATAAAATCAGTTATTCAATAAACAAAAAGAGACCGTCTTAGAAACAGTCTCTTTCAATAAATAATAATTCTATTATAGTATAGCCCAAGGTAATATTTCTATTTTAGCAATTTTACCATTTATGGTTTCTAACTCTATACCGACTAATCCAAATTTGTGATTAGTGTAATATGAAATTGTCTTCAGTAGTGGATCATTTGGCTGAGTCTCTTGTACCTTAGTTACTTTTATGTTGAAGAATCCAAGTGGATAATCATCTTCAGTTGATTTGGAAACTATCTCTCTTGTGTACTGAGTCCCGTCATCAGCTGTGAATGTGTACTTATCACCAACACCATCATCATATTTTATTAGAGTAAATGGCTTGTTTGTATTGCCTTTACTATATACAAAATCTTGAATCCCTTTATCTGTTGCTTTTACTTTGATTTCCGTAGTTATGGTTATATGCTCCATATCACTTGTATCCAATTTAGCATCAAACCTTTTTAAGAAGTGATCAACGATATCTCTTTTTGTCGGTTCAGGTAATATTTCTATCCCAAGTAAAGTATCAACATCTATCATTGTTGACTCACTAACAACAAATTTAGCACTCAATGTAGTAATTCCATTTTCTCTTTTCGTTACTACTACGCTGTCTTCGACATTGTTTAGTACTCCTTTGGTATCGCCATCCATTTTTATATAGATACCGAATTCACTACCAACTTCGGTCGCCTCTAGATTCGTATCGCCTTCCAATACATTAGGATCTGTACTACTATCATCGGAACAAGCCGAAAAAGCCAAAATACCAAACGCCAATGCTATTGTATATATATATTTCTTCATTTTACACCTTTATTTTATTTTGAAAAAAATCTCGTATGATTTCATATATTAATACGTTTTTATCTTATATTTAGTTCCGCTCATATATATAAAACCTTCATGAAAATCTTATTCATCATGCAATCGTATTTTTAATAATTCAATCAGGATTATTAATACTATACAATTCACTTAGACCTTTAGTTTTAAATCTCCGTACGTTCACTCTTAAAATATATATTGGAAGAACCCACGGAAAACTGAGAAATCAATCAATGCAGTAATCACTAATCCAGCAATTGCACCCCATAGATGGGCATTATGGTTTATATTATCTTGTGATTTCTTATCGGCATACCAACAATATACTAGATACAATACCGCAAAAATAGGAGCAGGTATAGGTATTGGGAAAAACATAATGTATAAACTCATCTCTGGGTCATAGAGTATAAAGCTAAATAGCAAACCCGAAATAGCCCCCGACGCTCCCAAAGCTGCATATCTTGGGTTGTTCTTATTTCTTAGATAAGTTGGTATATCCGCTAATATCATTGATCCAATATAGATAATCAGAAATTGGAGACCACCTACGTAGCTCTCATATTTGAAAGCAAAGAAGTAGAAGGTCATCATGTTAAATCCAAGGTGGAATAAATCGGCATGGATGAAACCACTTGTGATGAATCGATACCATTCCTTGTTTTCGTTTACTGCTATTGGAATCAGCATAAGCTTATTATAAAGTGATTGCTTTCTGTACATCACGAAGAGTGAAAGCAATATCGTAACTACAAATACTGTTGTTGAGTAAGGGACTAAATTTATATCCATATTCTATTCTTTTTTATTTTCATTCCAAGTCTTATACTTGCTTTCTTGTGATTTTCTGTTTTTTGGTACTTCTCTAAGAGGTTCGCATGGCTTAAGTTTAGCACGTAATTCACTAGGTAATTGTTGGTAGAGTTTTGTACCTTCAGTTTTCCAATCTAACATTTGGTCAGATACATCTTTAACAATTTTTGCAGGATTGCCTACAACTACTTTTCTATCTGGTATTACCATGTCTGCTGGAACAAAGCATAATGCACCGACTATACAGCCATCGCCTACCTTCGCATTATCCATAACTACAGCATTCATACCAACTAATGTGTTGCGACCAATCTCGCCACCGTGGATTATAGCTCCATGACCTATGTGTGCAGACTCTTTCAGTAATACTGTAACTCCAGGGAACATGTGTATAGTGCAGTTCTCTTGTACGTTACAACCATCTTCTATGACTATACCACCCCAATCGCCACGAATAGCAGCACCGGGTCCTATATACACATCCTTGCCTATTATTACATTGCCAGTGACCGTTGCGTTTGGGTGTATGTAAGCTGATTCGTCTATGACTGGTATGAAACCATCAAATTCAAAAATATTTGCCATTATCTAGGTATTGTTATTGTTACTTCTGTTCCTACGTCCAATTCGCTCTCTATGTTCATAGTACCGCC
>PGYR01000037.1 GCA_002839765.1 Ignavibacteriae bacterium HGW-Ignavibacteriae-4 | reverse complement strand
GGAGTAGGGCATTTTCCTCCGCTGGCGGAGGTGGCTGACACCGCAGGTGTCAGACGGAGGTGGACAAACGAAGAAGAACTTTCTAAATCATCCTCCTCAGTCTCTCGCATGCTCGAGACAGCTCCTCCAAAGGAGCACAGTTCGTTATTTCAAGTAAGATTAATTACACCTTACGATGCTATTACGAAGAGCGTGATTGTGGTGGAGTAGACGATAATTCTAGCAGTATTGCCGTCAGCTAAAGCCAACGGCAATATAAGTACTATTCATCTTAGCTAGTAGATCTACGCTCTGAGTCACTCAAAGGATATTGAGCACCTAAAGAGTCGTGTTAGAGTTGATTTAACTTCCTACTTCTTACCTAAGAACTTTTTCTTTTTCTTCCAATTTAGCTGTGTTTCTGCTCTACTTTTTGAAGGTGGACTTGATTTAGGTCTTGATTTTTGTCTATTAGCACCACCATTTCCTTGTGGAGTTGGACGAGCATCTTTTAATTGTGGCTCATATCCTTCAATTATCTTTCTTTCGAATTCCTCACCTAATAGCTTCTCGATGCTAGCTACATAATCTACTTCATCGTGTGCAACAAGTGAAATCGCTTCTCCACTAGCTCCTGCTCTACCTGTACGGCCTATCCTGTGGACATAATCTTCTGGTATATTTGGTAACTCGAAGTTGATAACGTGAGGTAGTAATGGTATATCTAATCCACGAGCAGCAATATCGGTAGCTACCAATATTCGAATCGTGCTATTTTTAAAATCTTCTAAGGCCTTTGTTCTTGCTCCTTGGCTTTTATTACCATGTATTGCGGAGGCGCTTATATTAGCTCTGTTTAGTTTGTCAGCTATTTTATTAGCTCTATGTTTAGTTCTTGTAAATACTAATACTTGTTTCCAATTCCCATCATTTATCATATTAATAAGCACTGGAAGTTTATCATTTGTATCTACCCTATAGGCAGTTTGGATAATTTTATCAACTGTACTGTTCTCTGGTTCAGCTTCAACTAGAGTCGGATAATGCATGAATTTTTTAGCAAGCGTTTTGATTTCAGACGAAAATGTCGCTGAGAATAATAAATTCTGACGTTTTGATGGTAAAAGTGCTAATACTTTATTTATATCACGAGCAAAACCCATATCAAGCATTCTATCAGCTTCATCTAATACCAAGAATTCAACTTTATCTAAGAAGAGTAAACCCTGATCAACTAAATCTAATAATCTACCTGGTGTTGCTATTAGTATATCAATACCCTTCTTTATTCTAGCAACTTGTTTCATTTGCTTTACACCCCCGAAAATCACTGTTGAGCTTATATCTAAAAACTCACTGTAAGATTCTACACTTTCGTGTACTTGAGCCGCTAATTCTCTAGTTGGAGTAAGCACTAATGCTCTGACAGGTTTTTTACCAGATTGTTGTGCTTCTGAAAGTATCTGAAGCATTGGGAGTGTGAACCCAGCTGTTTTACCGGTACCAGTTTGAGCTGATGCTAGGACATCTTTGCCCGCTAAAATCAATGGTATTACTTTTTCTTGAATTGGAGAAGGCTTATCGTAACCTTGTTTTTCTACTGCACGGAGGATGGATTCTGATAATCCGATATTTTCAAATGACATATTTTAAATAACTATTTTTATAAAAGTGAAAAGTTCAAGATGCAATTTAGCTATAAATGGAGTTAAAGGTGTAAAATTATTTAATTCAATAGATAAAGATGATTTGAATCACAATTTTATTAACACCAAATAACCGCAGAATATCCTGATTCTAGAATTATCATTCTCACAAAAACGATAATGATGTTTGTATAAAAATTCATCAAAGACAAGCATCTTCTATTGCTGCACTAAGTTCAGAATATGGCTTTGCGTCGGTGAGTTTTCGGAGGGAGTTTATTGTAATAGAGCTCTGACTACGTTCGTAATTATTAAGACGTTGGGTTGGGAGGATGTAGAAGTCCCATTGTTCCATTTTCAGTGGGTCTATTGTTGCTTGTTCTGTATGCTTTAGGTGGCAGAAGACATAGATGTCAGCGTGTCGCTTTGATTCTTTTATTCGTTTATCAGTCTCGTAGTCCCAACTCTTCGTTTTCCTAATTGAAAAAGAGATGGTTGAGTAAATTTCTTATGCTCAAAGTGCTAATATCAAGTTGTTTAAATGTGTCTTATAATGTCAGATTTGTTATTTATAGTTGCTGAGAGCAATTTAACAATTAAAATGGTACATCATCATCTTCATTCGTTGTGAAGCTTTGTTGTGATATTTTAAATTCAAGTGTATCTTGATTTTGCATTATCCATTGTTCCCCTAAATCTGTTAGTCTGCAAGCAAGATATTCTTGTCCATTATTCCATTCATCAATTTCTTTAAATGTTTCGATAAGTCCAGAACTTTTTAGCGATCTGATTCCCACACTAGTTGCCACATCTGTGTAACCTGCTTTATTCATTTCATTTTTTAATTGATAAACTAGAATCGAATCTTCAGTAGTTATTTGATTTTCTATCGCCAAGACTAAAAGGGCAATTTCATGGCTTTTTAAACCTTCACGATCAGCTATTGGAGCAGAACTTATTGATTTTGCAGTCATAGTTTTACTCATATAAGCTTTGATTTTGCGGGTAATGGTGTCTTCTAAATCTTCAAAGTCACTTTTAGAATTTGTACTATACTTGATTATGTGTCTATGCTGAATATCAAATGGAAACTTATCATTTCGTTCATCTGAACATATCATAACCACATCCTTATTTTTGGCAAAAGCAAAACCTAGTTCGTACCAAACATTTGGATTATCACTAGTAATTTCAGCGAAGCATATGACAGAGTCAGAAATGTTCTGTTCTATCTCGTCAATCATAATTCTAACACTGAGGTCTTTGTCAATTCTATACGGTTCGAGACCAGCATTCTGAATTGCAGGTTTAAATATATCTTCAAATCGCTTATCAAACTTATCGTTATCAAAGGGTTGAATCACAAAGCATTTTTCCATTTGTTTCTGCTAAATTAATTGTTAATATTTATATATGCTCAATATACAAAAAACTATCTATTTTCTATCTACTATGTTACTAATTGTTCATGTTTTATTATCTATACTATTTTCAATTGAGGGGTTAATTCTTTTTTTACTATTTTATACAGTACTGAAAAAATAATACCCGTTAGACGGGTAACTTCGTCAAAATCAAATTCCTTATTAAAATTATCTGAAGTTGATTCTTTCAGTATTTCATAAGTGCTTTCTATCACTAATGTTGGGTGGTTCAATTCAAATGCATTTTTATCAATTTCAATTACAGATTCAATTAATTTTATCGAATCATGTGAATTATTATATATTTTATTTTTACTACTTGGGTTATAAATATAACCAAAAAAACAATTCTCTAGAGATGAGTCTATCATATTCGATACATTTTCATAACCTATTGCGAGTCTGTCTAAGTCATCGAGTTTTTTCTTTTTTTTTGGGTTTATACCTTTTAATTCTATCCCATAAAAAGTCCTATTATTATCAATACCAATTAGTGCTATATCTAAACGTTTTTGATTTTTTTGTAAACCATCAATTACTCTATATATAGTTCGAATTATAAAAGGGTTATTATCTTCAAACTCTTCATATTTTAGTGGGAAGCAATTTAGATAAAATTGTATTAATGAATACTCTAGAATGATTTTATAACCATGTATACTTTCATCATCGAAATAATTTTTAATCCTTTTTGCTATTGAAACAGTTAATAAATACTCAATCATGGAATGTGAAAATTCATCTTCAACCAAATTAAAAGAGACATCTAACTCATAACCTTCCCTAAGTCCTTGATGTATTATATTTTCTAAATTCATACTAATTCTATTTATTTATTAAAATTCAAATCCCATACCCCCTCCCCCAAATATACAAAAAATCCCATTCTCCCCCCACCCAAACCCCCTATTCTAAAAGAATACTTCTAGTTGAGCGTTATTTTCATTAATTTGTAATCTGTAAACTAACTAGAAATACGAAATTGAGTAAATTAACACCAAAAGAAGGTAGGTTGTACGTAGTATCAACTCCTATCGGTAACTATAATGATATTACGATTCGTGCCTTGAACGTCTTGCGTGAGGCCGATTTAATACTTTGCGAGAATTTCAAAGAAGCTGCGGCTTTGCTGAAATACTTCAGTTTGGACAAAGAGCTGGATAGCATAACTGTGAAAAGCGAAGATGAGCGTTACCCAGAGTTCATTATGATGATAGAGGAAGGCAAAACTATTGCTCTTATCTCTGATTGTGGAACTCCAGCTTTCGCCGATCCGGGCAATCAACTTATCAATACTGCTGTTAGCCGCAATCTGGATGTGCAAGTGCTACCAGGTGCTACTAGCATTATGACTGCATTGGTACGCTGTGGATTCGATATAGAGCGATTCTACTTTGCAGGATTTTTGTCTCGTACATCGCCTGAGCGAGTAGCCGAGCTACGCAAACTATCGATGAATGATGATACATTCTGTTTGCTGGAAACTCCGTATCGCCTTATGCCTTTACTAGAAGATGCCGTTCAGGTTATCCCAACTAGGAGAGCGTATCTTGCTTGCAATCTGACTATGAAAAACGAAACTCATCACTATGGTACTATCCAAGAGCTTCACGATAAGTTCTTAGACAAGAAAGTGAAAATGGAATTTGTCTTAGTTATTCAGGGGAATACTTCTGGACTACCTTTGGACAAAATAAAATATATAGAACGTAGCACTGAGCCTAGCTATGAGTACGACATCAGAAACGAAGAAAGTCGTGATGACCGCGCTCCTAGATTCGACGATAGAAGAGACAATCGCGGACCGAGAAGAGACGATCGTGGAGGATTTGTACACAAAGAAAAACGTGCTGACCGTCCTCGTTTCCCTCGTGCATCTAGCCCAAGACGTAATGAAGGTCGTGGTCAGAACCCTGAAGGCGATGGAGGCAGTAGCGACAGACCACAGAGAAGAGATGGTGGTAGTAGCGACAGACCGAAATTCAGTCGTGATAGTAGAGGTGGCGATAGACCGCCACGTAGAGAAGGTGGCGGAGGCGACAAACCACGTTTCAATCGTGAAGCTAGACCATTCAGCGAAGACCGAATTGGCAGACGTCGAAAAGAGGAAGGTGCAGACAGTCCTCGCAGAGATGACGATAGACCTCGTAGAGACGACCGCGATGGCGATAGACCAAAATTCAACCGTGATGATAGAGGTGGCGAAAGACCTCCACGTAGAGATAGCGGTGACGGCGATAGACCTCGCTCAGATAGAGAATCGAGACCAAGACGCGATGATATAAAAAAACTTCCTCGTAGAAAAGACGAATTAGGTAGATCGCAAGTCCAACGAAGAAGCAGAGATGCAGGCGATAATACTGAGAAGGAAGTTCGCAATTTCGCTGGTTGGAGAAAAGATGATATAGTTGATAAGAAACCAAAAAATGATAATGAAAGTAAAGATTAGAAGAATAAACCAAAAGTATAATGATTTGCCATTACCTAGCTACGCAACAGGCGGTTCGGCAGGTATGGATGTATATGCCACTACCGATGAGCCGATAACTATAAAGCACGGCGAAGTAAAAATGATACCTACTAATCTGGCTATTGCCTTAGAGAGTGGGTACGAATGTCAAGTTCGCTCACGTAGTGGGCTGGCAGCTAAAAATGGTGTTTTTGCTCTGAATGCCCCTGGCACTGTGGATAGCGATTACCGAGGTGAGATAAAGATAATTCTTGCTAATTTCGGTGAGGCAGATTTCACTGTCGAACGTGGTGATAGAATCGCTCAGTTAGTTATAGCTCAGTACGAGCATATTGGTTGGAGCGAAGTCGAGTCATTAGACGAGACGGACAGAGGAGAAGGCGGCTTCGGAAGTACTGGAGTGAAGCAATGAGCCGTCCGAGAATAGTATTCATGGGTACTCCAGAGTTTTCTGTACCAACTTTGAAAGCACTCCACGAGCATTTCGAGATACCAGCTGTGGTAACTGTTCCTGACAAGCCAAAAGGTAGAGGACAGAAGATGATGCCATCTCCTGTGAAAGCAGCCGCTGAAGAATTAGGATTGCGAGTATTGCAACCAGTCTCTCTGAAAGATGAGGATTTCATCAATGAGCTGAAAGAGATTGATGCGGATATATTCTGTATAGTCGCATTCAGAATATTGCCAACGGCAGTATTCACTTTGCCAAAAATTGCTTCGTTCAATGTACATACTAGTTTACTTCCTAAGTTCAGAGGTGCTGCCCCTATTAACTGGGCTATAATCAAAGGCGAAAAGAAAAGCGGTGTTACTTCATTCATCTTAGACGAGAACATAGACACAGGCAATATAGTTGGAACTAGAGAAGTAGCAATCGGTGAATCGATGACAGCAGGTGAGCTGCACGATGAGCTTATGCCATTAGCTGCTGAGCTAGCGGTCGAGACTTGCAAACAATTACTTTCGGGAGAGTATCAGAGATTAACTCAAGATGATAGCTTAGCTACTCCAGCACCGAAGATATTCAGAGAAGATTGTAAAATTGACTTCAATTTGGGTGCCGAGGACTTGAAAAACTTCATAAACGGGATGTCTCCTATACCAGGAGCATGGACAGAATTAGATGGAAAGAAAGTAAAATTGCTAAAAAGTGAAATTTCATCAGAAATTCACACAAAACCTAAGAATTATTTAATAAAAAATGATAATTTTCTGTTACAAACTTCGTCTGGAACTGTTAAAGTATTAGTAATCCAACCTGAAGGAAAAAAAGTTATGCAAATACGCGATTTCCTAGCAGGATATAGAGGTAATAAAGAAGGTATATTAGAATGAAAAGAATAGCGATATTAACCAGTGGTGGCGATGCCCCAGGAATGAACGCCCACATAAGAGCAGTAGTACGTACGGGAATAGCTCGCGGACTAGAGGTAGTAGGTGTAGTTGGCGGTTATGAAGGATTGATGGAAGGAAACTTCAGAAATTTAGAAAGAAAAGACACTGTAAACATAGTTTCGCAAGGTGGGACTATACTAAAAACGAGTCGCTCTGAAGTATTCTTATCGAAAGAAGGAAGAATAAAGGGTGCACAACAATTAAAAGATAATAAAATAGATGGTTTGATTGCTTGTGGTGGTGATGGTACTCTGAAAGGAGCACACGCACTATTCAAAGAGCATGGAGTTAGGATTGTCGGTACACCTGGTACTATTGACAATGATTTGTACGGTACTTATTACACTATTGGATTTGATACTGCTTGTAACACTGCGGCAGAGGCGATTGATAGAATTCGCGATACAGCTGATTCGCATGGTCGAGTATTCATAGTAGAAGTAATGGGCAGACACGAAGGTCACATAGCAATGGAAGTTGGTATCTCTTGCGGTGCGGAGTATATCTCTGTTCCAGAAGCAGTAACTAACCTAGAAATCCTGTATGATAAATACACTCAACTTGGCTTCCACAACCGTACTATCATAGTAATCGGAGAAGGTGGCGGTAAGTACAAAGGTGCTTATCAATTAGCAGAAGCATTGAAATCCGAATACAATATAGACGCTAAATGTGCAGTATTAGGTCACATCCAACGTGGTGGCTCACCTACAGTTCGTGATAGAAACTTAGCCAGCCACTTAGGACTATCTGCAGTAGATGCACTATTAGCTGGTAAGACAAACGTATTAGTTGGACGAGTTCATCATAACATAACTTATACTCCATTCCCAGAGACATGGACTAAGAGAAAAGAATTGCAACCATATATGTTTGATTTAGCAGAGCTACTTGCATAATATATGAAAACTTATGCCATATTCGAAGCTATAGACAGACCCGAAGCTGAAGAGCTTGCTATCAAGGCAATTGAGATTCTTCAGAGACTGGGAGCAAATGTCTGCGTTTCGGAGACTTTGGTAGAGAAGTATGGCGATAGCATGCCTGATATTAGGGTATGCAACCGCTTAAGCTATGACGATATAGCTGATGTGATTATCACATTCGGCGGTGATGGTACTATACTTTCCGCAGTCCAATCTTATATTACTTCCGATGTTCCTATTATGGGATTCAACGTAGGGAAACTTGGTTTTCTAGCAGAATTCGTAGTTACGGGACTAGAAGAGACTCTCAAAGATCTGATGAATGGTAACTATAAGGTTATCACTCGTTCAGCTATCCAGACGACAATTGACGGTGAAACTATCTACGCCCTCAATGATATGGTAATAGAGAAGAGCGAGACTTCGCACATGGTGGAAATCAAGGCTTATTCTAACAAGCATTTCATTGGCGAGTACTTCGCGGATGGTCTGATAATAGCTACACCTACTGGTTCGACTGCATACAGTCTTTCAGCGGGTGGCCCAGTTATTTTCCCAACTTCACCTGTGCTTTGCATAACACCGGTTTCACCACATTCGCTAACTCATAGACCACTCGTAGTACCAGATAATCAGCAATTAGAGTTTGAAGTATATAGCCGAACTGGAGAGTTGAAATTAGTAGCTGATGGAAAAGTAAGAACGAAAATTAAAAATGGTGATATAATCCAGATTAGAAAATCGGACGAAACCGTTAAACTTGTAGAACCTGAGAATAGCTCGTTCTTCGATGTACTGAGGGATAAATTCCTTTGGGCAGAACACAGAACGAATAAGGAGATTAGATAATCGAACATTTTATTGCTTATATAGATTGGGCTGTCAGCCCTGAAATAATTGATTTTGGAATATTAAAAATACGTTGGTATGGGTTACTTTTTGCACTCTCTTTCGTTTTAGGATATCAAATAATAAATAAGATATTCAAACACGAGGGACACACACAAAAGCAACTAGATTCACTAACCGTATATATGATCTTGGGAACCGTAATCGGTGCTCGTCTAGGTCATTGTCTTTTCTATGAGCCATCTTATTATTTATCTAACCCGATTGAAATACTCAAAGTATGGAACGGAGGGCTTGCTAGTCACGGTGCGGCAATAGGTATCCTAACTTCACTATATATATTCGCACAGAAAAACAAAGACATATCTTACCCTTGGATAGTTGATAGAATAGTTATTGTAGTTGCTTCGGCAGGTTTTTTCATTCGTTTGGGAAATTTCTTCAATTCAGAGATACTTGGGACACCTTCAGATTTGCCATGGGCAGTCGTATTTCATAGAATAGATGAGATTGCTCGCCACCCATCTCAAATGTACGAGGCAATAGCTTATTTGGGCATATTTGCAGTACTATGGGCTCACTATAGCAAATGGAAAGAGAAGACTGCAGATTATGCTCTATTCTCTAGATTCCTGATTATGATATTCAGTGCTCGATTCCTCATCGAATTCACAAAAGAAAACCAATCCGCTTTCGAGAATGGGATGTTCCTAAACATGGGACAACTTCTAAGCATACCACTTATTATACTCGGAATTGTATTACTAATAAAGTCGAGCGGCAAGCAGAAAGTGTAGGTATCAGAATACGTATAAAATACTGAATTCCTCTTAGCTCACACAACCCTCTGTAAAATGCTTCACTCCGAACGAAGCGCCTGTGCTGAGCAACGCCGAAGTAAAGAGTCAACGGAGCTATCTCATTGGTCTGAATCACAGATTAAACGGTTCTATAATATACGCAACTATTTCAATCAAAAGAACGTAAAGTAGTTGGAAATAAAGTAATTATAAATTAGATATTAATAAATAGAGAAATAAAATGGAAGCTAGAACGGTTGAAATTCTATTTACTATTATTTCATTCTTTACTTTTCTACTCATATTAGCAACACCTCTTCTGATTATTAGGAAATTAAAAAACAAAAACTATTTCTTACTTGTTTTTATTTCTCTTATCCTTACTTTTATTTTATTCACATTTTTGGTTTATTGGTCTGAAGAATTATCAAAAGAACTAATTTATAAACTTTATGGTTTTGACACTTATAAAATGGGTATGGATGACCCATGGACTAAGGTGATAAGCAATAAGAGCAAAGAAACAATCATGCGAATTTATAATGGTAGTTTTGGAATAGGTTGGCCCTTAAAAGTAATTTTAAGTTATATATTTTATTTGATACCATATAATTTAATTTCATGCGGAATAATAGCTGTAATACAAAATAGAACGAAATAAGCGTTTGATTTGCCATTTCTGACATTATTCTTCATTACATTTGCTTCTATTCTTTTCATTTAGTTATTACTTCCTATGATCACACTCAAGTATTTTTTTCATTTATTTGTTTGTTTTTAATTAGGAACTTAAGCCTTTTATCTTAGTCTCTGTCTATACTTAAAAGTCTTTCCATTTTAACATCAAAATCCAAGTCTTTTGAAATTCTATAAGTTTGCTTTATGTATCTTTCTAATTGGTCAGCATAGTATAGTCTTTCTACTACAATCGTGTCGCCGTCTATCTTAGGTTGATTCAACTTACTCAAAGCCAAGCTATCATTCTTTCTCTCAAATTTCTTTATTTCATAAACATCCAAAATATAGTTGAGTTGATTATACAAGTCAATAATCTGATTTGCCTCATCTATTGTTTCGATGTGTTTGATATTTCTTTTAAGTAGGACATCGAATTGGGAGTGTTTAAATCCAAATAGGAAATATATGGTACCTTCATCATCAAAAGCAGTTGTATAGTTATGTAAACCTAAGTCGCTAATTATCGTGATTACGTATAACGTAGGTAAAAAGCTGTCACCTTCTAATTCGTAAGTAATATTTTCATATCCTTTTTTCTCTCTTACAGCATTTTCTTCTAAATTATAGTAATAATTCAAGTGACTAAGTGCTATCTCTGAGCTCACACTAACAGAATCATCATTCAAATATTTCAAATACTTATCAAATGATTCTCCCATAAGATAAGCTGACGTATATTTATAAGCAACCTTCTTCAAGCTATCTACTTTGCTAAGTTGTTCTACTGGCTCTTGCCTATTAGTGCAAGAACAGAAAAGTATAGTGATAGAGATAATTATTAAATATTTCATAAAACTATTCATCTTCTTCCTTCAATAACTTTGTTTCTAGCTTAACAATTTCTGCTTTTATCTCTTGGATTTTTTTGTAGCCGAACTCAAGAAAATCTAGCTCATAATTTTTTCCATCTTTCAAAGATATGTTAATCTTATTATATGTTTGTTTCAACGAAACAATATCTTTGTAGAAGATTTTAATTCCTTTCATTTTCAAGTCATACATCGTCTCAATATGAGTAAACATTTTTATATCGTTTTCAAAACTGTTTTTATACTCAAAATAGTTCTCATAGAATGAAATATATGCTTCATGAAATTTACTCTTTAATACAAATTGCCCAATAACGGCTGCAATACCTGAGAATATAGTAAAAAACCAGAGGTTAAGATTAAAGATTAGTTGTATTGGAATAGATATCAAGGATATTGAAGCAGCAAACCAAATTGAGGCTCTGCCATTTCTGACATTATTCTTCATTACATTTGCTTCTATTTTTTTCATCAATACTTAATTAGTTTTTTTATTCTATCACCTATCCTAACAAAATAGACACCGCTTGGTAAATCAGAAATATCTATTCTAGTTTCACCTGTTACTTGATTTACTATAGTTCCAGTCATAGATGAAATACTTATATTTTGATTTGTAGCTTCTATATTTATATAATCAGTAGATGGGTTCGGATAAAATAGATTGCTTGAAAGTTCATTCCCACCATCTTCTACTGAAGTTAATCGGTTATCTACTTTGAACAACCCAACATCAGTAGATACATACAGAGTATCTTTGAAATAAGAAACATGATTGATTGGTATGCCTAATTCTATTTTTCCTGGAACAACTTCGATTGGGATTAATTCCCTAATATTCTTTACTCTATAAAGCCCACCAGTTTCGGTTGTAACATAAACATTCCCATCAGAGCAGGCTCCGAAGTATTTGATATTTGAAAGCCCCTGATCAATTACATTAACTGTGTCTAAGAAATTGCTGTTTAGATTGTAAATGGTGTTTCCTCCTACTCCAAAAAGAGTCTCTTTGTTCTTTGAGTAAACTATATCATACAACATCAAAAATGAGTATTCATGATCCTGCCTTGGTAAATTATCAATATACTCACAATTCAAATTCTCATCAATCTTAAAAAGACTCTTTCTAGTTAACACCCAAATATTTCCCTTATTATCTATTTCTATGCTCATTGAAACGGAATCAACATAAGAGAAAATGACCCCTCCTTCAAGTGAAAAATCAGTAAGACAGCTATTACTATCATTATATTGAAATATTTGACTATTTCCTCTGTTCATTACAGAAATAAAAGTATTAAAATTATTATCTGTTTTTTTATAGTAACCATATACATACATTTTATCTTCAAATATTTTGAAATCACTAATCACATTATTCTCAGCAACTCTCTTATTTATATTATTGTAATTATTGGCATTACCATTCCTAAGCCCAATCAAACTCTCTCTAGTCTTAATTACCAAATTCCCATTTTCAAATCTATCATAATTATTTTCATAAAAACTTCTCTTGACCAAAGAATCATCTGTCCTTAACCAATTGCCATTATGCAGAATATAATCTTCATAGCTAATTAGTAAAGCTTTACCATCCATGATTAGTTCTGTATTATTATCTTTCAAATAGGCGTCATAAGCTGGTATGGGTAAAATCGACTTGACATTTAAGGCATAGTCTGTTTTCTCCTTACTTATTAGATTTATAAATTGAATAGGCTTATTAAAGACATCTGTTTTGGAAATCATTCCGTAATAGTTATTATTAAACTTACTTATTTGACCAATAGAGTAGGGTTTCTCTGAAATTTCATTTCTATTGATAGTCACTATACTATCACCATTAACTATGTAATAGTTCTTATGACCATAAATAAAAATATCATCTCCCATTTGTTTAAAAAATAAAGAAGTGAAGTTTGTATCAGCAATCTTATCTTTAAATTTCATTGTTATAGTATTTGTTTTATAACTATAAACAGCAGGCTTATTCTCTCCATATTCTGAACCAATTGGGATTATACTAAACCATATATCTCCATTATTATCTGTAAGGGCATCCCTATATTCAAATTCATATCCTTCAGGTATAAGTTTTAGTATTCCGTTTTGCCTCCAGTAACCTAGCTCTAAGTTGTATATAAAACATCTCTTATCACTTATCCCTACCCATACTTCATTATTTGAAATCGTTTGAAATGGAATTGAACTTTCACTTTCAAAGCCCCTTTCAAAGGGAGTAAATGTATTAAGTTCATTATTCTCTAGGTTAAGAGCTGCAAATCTGTAATTAATGTATTTAAATTGTGAGTAATAATAGTCTTTAGAGTTAGAATTTGAGAACATAGATATCCAAATATGCTTATTATGAATATCGATTCGCGCTATTTCATATCTATAGCTTATATCTTTCCCAATATCATATTTCTGAGTATTTACTCCATCATATTTATAAATAGAACTGCCATCAAACGTCCAAAGTATATCATCCACGAAGTGAAGTTTTCTTGCCCCATTACTGCCTAGTAAAATTTCTTTAAAAGTTCCATCTGCATAAGTATATAATCCACCAGGCCCTGTTATATATACAGTTCCATTATGTACAGCAATATCGTCAATGTAATTTGTTCCGAGGTTTGAATTAATACTATTATAATATATGGCTTCTCCAGACTCTATATTTTGAACCACAAAACCATTATGTAGCCCTATATAGAAATTCTCATCATCGCCAGCAAATGCAGAATAGTGATTATAATTAGTCTCAAATGTTTCGGACTTCACAGTACCGTAAGTAAAGATTAGTAGTGTGGTTAATAGGTAAATAAATCTTTTCATAACGTCCTTTGTGATTATTGACTCAATCAAATATACAAATAATGAAGTATCTTCTACATTCTTTTTTAACATAAAAGTGGCAATCTTAATCAAAAAGACATAATCGTTGAATTTCCTAAGTGATTGTGTGGAATGGAGTTCACAGTATATTGGTTGATTATTTCTATTCTTTATTTTTAGGTATATCTCATAGGGATATAATATTTGTTGATTTGGTGTTATTATATGTTGGCTACAGATATATAATCCCGCTGGGGCTTTTAAGGAATTCTTTTTGCCTGGACTCTTCGGATGCTTCGCATCCTCTGAGTGACGAACAGCTTGAAGCCTCCTTGTTAAAAGGGGTTTGGGGGATTAGAGATTCCCACGCTTCGCTCGGAATGACAGGGAATTAGAGATTTCTCATGCCTCTGCTTGGCAGGGACATTCATTGGAAATACATCCTGTTAATCTTAATTATCATACAATCCTGTTCTGATATTTGAGACGTATTCAATACGTCTCTACAAATTTTCAATCCTCATCCACCAACTCGTTGATATTCAGCATTTTCACTTGTGCTTTTATCTCTTGTATCTCGTCATAGCTGAAGCTAGAGAGGCCTATCTCAAATCTTTTCCCGGCTTTCGTTTCTAGTAATATTCTGTTCGATTCGTAGTGGAGGTAGTCTATGTCGGCTAGCTTTACGGTGCGGCGTCTGTAATCTGCCATTGGTCGGAAAGTTATTTCATCAGATTTAAATTCGAAATGCTCAGGAGGGAATATAAGGAATATGAATAGCGAGAAACCCAAGAAAAAAGCAAAATCGGACATAGTGTCCATATAGTCGCCCTTTCCGTTTATCATCTGCATAGCAATCGTCACTACGTAAAAACCTACTATCAATCCTGCTACTATGTAGGCAATCTTCCTAGTCTTGCTCGATTTTTTTGAGTTGAC
Organism: Ignavibacteriae bacterium HGW-Ignavibacteriae-4; assembly: GCA_002839765.1. Taxonomy (GTDB): domain Bacteria; phylum Bacteroidota; class Ignavibacteria; order Kapaibacteriales; family UBA2268; genus PGYR01. The sequence goes on along the minus strand of PGYR01000037.1, from coordinate 31,836 downwards.
TATCATCTTTTAGCAAACGCTGTTACTTTTTCTATAACGAATTCTACCATATCGTCAGTCATATCAGGGTACATAGGTAATGAGAGTAGGTGGTCAGCACACCACTCTGTTACTGGGAAATCTCCAACTTTGTAGCCCAATCCTGTGTATGCCTCTTGCAAATGCGTAGGAATAGGGTAGTGGAGTCCGCTTTGGATTCCATTTTCATTTAAAAATGTCATTAACTCATCACGCTTTTCTTTAGTTTCTAACCCTAACTCGTATAGGTGATAAACGTGCTTCGTGTGTTCTCTTTCTTTTGGAGGAGTGATTCCATCGACATTCGCAAAAGCTGCAGTATATCGCTCTGCTACGCTTCTTCTTAGTTCAGTCCAGTTAGATAGGTGTCGTAGCTTTACGTTCAATATAGCACCTTGTATGCCATCCATACGGTAATTGTATCCCACTTCCGTGTGTACATATTTCACTGGCTGCGCGTGATTACGTAGTAGCTTGCATTTTTCAGCTAATATATCACTGTTTGTTGTGATTGCACCCCCCTCGCCATAAGCACCGAGGTTCTTCCCTGGGTAAAAGCTAAAGCAAGCAATATCAGCTAATCCACCAATTTTCTTTCCGTTATACTCAGCTATGTGAGACTGTGCAGCATCTTCTATAACTCGAAGATTATATTTTTCTGCAACTAGCATTATTGTATCCATATCTGCTGGCTGCCCGTACAGATGAACAGGGATTATCGCCTTAGTTCGCTCTGTTATCAGAGCTTCTATTTTCAAGGGGTCTAGTGTGTAAGTATCATTAGTCACATCGCAGAAGACAGGAGTAGCACCGACATAAGAAACTGCCCAAGCTGTCGCCACAAAAGTATGAGCCGGGATTATAACTTCATCGCCTTGCCCTATGCCTAATGCTAATAGTGCCAAATGCAAAGCCGATGTACCTGAATTAACAGCTACGCAATGTGCTACATCGTGTGCTGCCGCATAGTTTTTTTCGAATTCTTCTACAAATGGACCAGAGGCATAAGCCGTTGATTCCAACACTTTCAGTACTGCCGTATCTACTTCATCTTTGATTGAGTGGTACTGAGCTCTTAAATCTAAAAAAGGAACTTTCATTATAAATCTTTACTCCAATATGTTCTAATTATTCCAGTGCCATTGAAGCTCTCTTTGAAATCGAGAAGCCCCCAATTCACTGTTTTACCACCGTCTTCGGTGCTGATGCCCATGTTCAGATACTCATACCCCTTGTCAGCTAGGACTTTTAGTAGCATGAATAATCCGAAAGTAGTTCATAGAGCCATAGAATACGTGCCAGCCGATAGAGTTGATATTGAATATCAAATAACCTGCAGCCATATCACCATCTATGAACACGCCATATAGCCGTACTCTTTCGGGGTAAAGCTCTTTTAACTTTTGTACATCTGCTAGACTGTGAGCTGGCTTTGCATCGTGCCTAACCAGATTGTCTAGTAATATCTCGTAATATTTTTCTATTTCCGAATTGTCTAACTCGCGGAATTCCAGCCCTGCTCTTATAGCTTTGCGGACGTTCTTGCGGACTTTGTTACGTCCATCATTCTCGAATAACTTGACCATATCCTCGATAGGAATATCGCGGTATTCTAACAATGGATAGCAAGTAGAAAGCTCTTGGTCTTCACGTTCGTAGCCGAGTTGGACTAGAGCAAAATCAAGTTGGTCGAATGGCATTTCCACGAATATTTTAGGTGCTTGGCGGAATTCTACTCTGCTGATGCCATTCGCTTTTGCATATTCCTCGATTGCTGATTGCACTGCCATCACTTCTTTTAGCTTTGCTAATGTACTGAAAATAGCACCACCATACGATGTACCGGGGTGTGATTTTAGCACTCGCTTTTCTCCTCTTTGCAGCACAGCAGCAGGGAATAAAGCGATTAGCTCACCTTTCTTATATATCATAAGTGAGCAATCTTCAAACTTGCCTTCTTCGTGATAAGATAGGAATTTCTGCTCGTGGAAGAGCGTTCCATTCACACTCATCCTAACGAAATCTTGCCATTCGTCATAGTTATCAGGACTATATTTTTCTACTGAATAGTTGGACATTAAAGCTCGAATAATATTCTGTTGTTGATATACATAGACTTACAGTGAACAAGTTACAAATGCTGTAATTTCTTCATTTATTTTTAATTAATAGGATTATTAACGATTGCAAATTAACTAAGATTCAATATATGAAAACTGTATAAAATAAATCAATGATAGATATTCAATTTGTGGCACATTAAAACAAATCGTAGAATAAATAACGAGTTTCGGGCTTAACGGTAGCCAACGGGATTGTGTATGATTAGTGGCGTGATTAAGCACCTAATTTAGCAAATAAAAACCGAATAGAAAATCCGCGAGGATTTTCGTAAGTAAGCGAGAACCAGCCATTAATTATACACGGTATTGGCAACTGGCTTTATTTTTTCGGTTTATAATTCAGTCCAAATTAATTTATAATTGGGAAATTGGCTTTCAAATTGTTGTTTTATTTTTTCAAATGTTTTTGCGTCAATATTTTTATACTCAATTTCAATTCCGATTAAATGGTCGCTCAAACACCAACCTTTGCAGATTAGTAACTGTTCCGATTTAGTTGAATTCAACGTGATTTTTTCTCCGAATTCAGTTCCATAATTCATTAAATCAACTTTATTCAACAATTTTTGAATTTTGAGTTTAATCCACTTTTCATTCGGTAATTTAATATTTTCAGTATTTATATTCTCCGACTTCTGAAATTCAAAGTCAAGATTTTCTAAAGCGTTTTCAACTTCAAATGAGTATTCTTTTGACCAAGTATAATTTCGGTCGTAAGTCATAAATTTATAAAATAGAAAAAATCCTAATATCAATAGGATTGGGAAAATGATTAATTTATTTCTTGTCGTTTTATTCAAATGAGTTATTTTTTCCAATATGTTTGTCCATCAACTTCATTCACGCTTATAATTCGTTCAGCATAATATATGTCAATGTCTTTTTTTATAATATCTAATTCTAATTCCACTTTTTTATTCCGTTTGAGTAAATCGTTATGATTAAAATCTTTTACTTTTTTGTATTCAGTTTCGGAAAGGTAAACGACCAAAGTCGAATCGTTCCCAATTCGTAAGTTTATGTAAGGTGATGTAAATAATCCATTATCGTTTAGTCTTACAAAAAAATCGGCTAATTCTTTGTCCTGTTTTTTAGCGTTCGGATTTTTTATAATACTGTCAAATATTTTTTCAAACTTCTCTAATTGTTCAGGTTCTGCTCCATAAAAACTTCCCCAACTTATTAGTTTGAAAGATAAATCCGCTTTTGTGATTTCTTTTTGTTTGCAAGAAAAAATAGTCAATATTAAAAATAGTGTTAGAAGTCTTTTCATAGTGTTTTTGGTTTATATCCAAATTTATTTCTTATTCGGAAGTAATAAAAAGATGAATGAGTAAACGAACCTTTTGGTTGAGTAAACACGTTTCTCATAATTGTTTACAACGTTTGTATATAACCAACTTACGAAATTTATAACATATTCCTTGTAAACATCATTATATCCAACTATATTCCTAAAGTATAAGATTATAGCTCGACTAACTTCCCATTATTTTTGATAGAAATCTCTGCTGCTTCTAGTAGTTGGACAACATAAAGTCCAGAAGTACCATCAGTGATAGTCGCTTTACCAGCTTTTACGCATTCGTAGAAATGGTCAACTTCTGTTTTCAGAGCTTCCTTGTTCTCCACTCTCGGAGAGTACATATCGCCTGTGCGGTATTGTATCAGAGTATCGTAGATTTCCTCACGATTCTGGATACTAACACCAGTATCATATATTTTCAATTTCTCGTCTGTACTCATATCATTGAATACAAGCATTTTCTTGCTACCACCGACTATAATCTGACGTATTTTCACTGGTGACATCCAATTCACATTGAAATGAGCCATTGTATTATCTTCGAAATGAACGGTGATATATGCAATGCTTTCGATCTCTTTTGTACCGTATTTCTCCAACGCTTTACCAGTCGCATTTACCGCTATTGGCTTTTTGCCAATGCAATAGTGCAGAATAGAGAAATCGTGCGGAGCCAAATCCCAAACCACGTTTATATCATGTTGGAATAGTCCTAAATTGACACGAATAGAATCAAAGTAACGGAAATCACCAAGCTCACCATTATCAATCAGGTCTTTTATTTTTTGCACAGCAGGCGTGTAGATATAAGTGTGATCTACGTGAAGCTGCACATTATTCTTTTCGGCTGCTTCTATTAACTTACGAGCAGTAGCCGATGAATCTGTCAATGGCTTTTCTACCCAAGCGTGTTTACCAGCTTCGAGAGCGGCTAGTGCTATCTCATAGTGAGTATTTACAGGAGTGGCTATAGCGACAGCGTCTATTGAGCTATCGTTCATTACTTCTGTGTAATCAGTAGTCGTTTTTGCGTTCTGATACATTGTTTTGACCTTGTCTAGGTGCTTTTGGTCGGTGTCACAAGCGTAAGCAAGCTCCCAGTCTTTTGATTGGAAAAAGTTCCTAAGTAGGTGTGTCCCCCAATATCCGCATCCAATAACTGCAATTTTCATAGATTTCCGATGATTTTTATTTATTTTGGTAATACAAAGTTAACGGCTATTCGTATAAAATGAAAAAGATAATACTATAATTATTGATTTTAGTTGCGGGGTTTACAACTTTAGTTTCTTAAAAAGTTGAATCAAATATTAGTTAGAGTTTTTTTGTAAATTGGATATATAGGTTTTACAAAAAAAAATTCTTGGGATTCTATGAAAACAATCATAATTACTTTACTCCTTTTTAGTCAATTCAATTTATATTCTCAATCGGCTAGAGAATTTTATAACTCCGGTTGGGAGAAACATAATTCTCAAGATTATACTGGTGCAATAGACGAATATACTAAAGCTATAGAAGCAGATGAAAAGTATGTTTTGGCGTGGTACAATAGAGGTATAGCTTACCTAATGTTGAACAAATTAGATAAAGCAATGGATGACTTTGAAGAGACCCTAGAGATTGATGAAAATTATTTTATGGCTCCTTATCAAATTGCAACATTCCATGTAAATAATAAGGATTATGAAGATGCAGAAGAATATTATTCAAAGGTAATAGAAATAAATCCTGAGTTTGAAGATGCCTATGCTATGAGAGGACAGATGAGAATTGTCCTAAAAGAGAAAGTGGAAGCTTGTGAGGATTTCGTTAAACTGCAATCAATGAATAAGAAGAAAGCAGAAGAGTATCTATTAAAATTTTGCCCTGATCAAATTGATAAAAAGGAAAGATTTGCTCTTGACTGGCCTGATGATGAGAACTGGAGAGTTGGCGATAATCAAAGCTCAGAAGAAATTAATACGATGCAATTATTAAGAGACAATGAGACATTCGCAAATTGGACAGAGCTTGGTCAAATGCAATCACTTATTGGTATTAGAAATATTGATTTAGAAAGTGGAATGAATATGCTTTTTGAAGAAAGCAAGAAAACTTGTGAAAGCCCGAATTTAACATTTTTAGAAAAGGATTTGAAAGCAGAATATCCTTGGATAATGTTTACTATTGATTGCGCTGAGTATAAAAAGGACGACAATCCAGAATCTCAATTATGGTTTTTAATTCAGGGTAAAACATCTTTTTACATGTGTTTCAGAGCAATCAAGAAGGCAAAAATTGATGATGAAAATAAAACTAAATGGAGTAAATTCTTTAAAGATGGTAAAATTGATTATTTAACAAAGTAATTGAATATAAGACATCATTATTTTGTGTCAAAAACCTGGAATCATAATTAAACGTATTATATTACTATGAAAACAACAATATTAATCATCGCTTTAATAATAACAACTACCCTGCTCGGAGGCGGCTTGACAATAGTAGATAGCAAAATGAGTTTCGAGGAAGCAACCAAAGGAACGAAGGCACCTAAAGAATTATTAGATTCAATTGTTCTGCTGAATGTCGAGTATTACTCCACTGATAAAAAGCTACACCAAGGACAGATATTAGTTCACAAGTCAGTCGAAGAAGACGTAAAGTACTTTTTCCAGATGGCAATGGAAGAGAAGTTTCCTATTAAGCAAGTAGTCCCAATAGTAAAATACAAATGGGATGATGATGCTTCTATGAGTGCTAATAACTCATCAGCGTTTAACTACAGGTTCATAGCTGGTACTACAAGACTTTCTAATCATTCTTTCGGTAAAGCGATAGATATAAACCCATTTTTCAATCCGGTTATATACAAAGACCCACCTAAAACCTCACCCAAAGGTGCGAAGTACATACCCGGAAATCCTGGTGTATTCACTGCTGATGGACGAATAGTAAAAGAGATGAAAGCTCGAGGCTGGAGATGGGGCGGCGATTGGACTTCACTAAAAGATTATCATCACTTTGATAAGCCGTAGGGATAAAATTATGATTAAAAAACAAGAAAAAAAAATAGATAATGTATTATTACTAAGTATAACTAATATAATATTATTAGTGTTCATTTTTTTCCTTTATGACATTTTTTATATAATATTAGGGCATCCTGAATATTTTCTAGTTAACACTAGGTCAGTAACGCTTGGTGATTATGCTATAGTAATGAGATTAAGAGGAATTGTTGAACCATATGTATTAATCGGATTCTTCTTAGCTTCTATTTATTCTATGTATTGTGTCAATCGAACTTCAAAATTCAAAAAACATGGGAAAAAACATAGATACCTTTATAGGATGAACATTCTAATTCTTATCTATTATATTTTAGGTTTGTTTATAGCACTATTAAATCCTGTTCCTTTTAACGGATTATTAGGTTAAAATAGCAATAATTAAATATTGAACTGACGATTTGAGTAAATATGAGATACTTGTGCTGAACGAAGTCGTAGTAAAAGACCACTTAGGAAACGTAGGAACAGTGATAGCAAAAGATTCCCCTCTTTAAGCATAGCGAAAGAGGGGTGGATCACGCCAAAGGCGTGAGACGGGGTGTTTAATTAATAAAACCAATGTTAAATGAGTAACTATAAATTCAAACAAAGAATATTAAATCTACCCTCAAATCCACAACTAAAAGAAAGAGCGAGAGAACTTCGTAAACAGGGAATTTTGTCAGAAGTACTATTTTGGAAAGAGGTAAAACAAAAAAAATACTTGGTTTAGATTTCGACAGACAAAAAATAATCGGGGATTATATAGTAGATTTTTATATTAAAAAACTAGGAATTGTAATTGAGATAGATGGTGTAAGCCACAATGAAAAAATTGAAGAAGATGAGATAAGGGACAACTACTTAAACAGTCTTGGTTTGACAGTTATTAGATATGCTGACCTGGATGTAAAATCCAATTTGGATAATGTTATTCTAGATTTGAAGAATCGTATAATGGCGGAGTTTGTGGGTATGTGAATACCCCGTCAGACACACTGCGTGAGTCTGCCACCCCTTTTCAAGAAAAGGGGAATTATCATCATTTCGATAAGCCGTAAACCCCTTTTAATTATCTCAATTTAGTTGGTCGTTTATTTTCGTCTTCGATAGTAGCTACTAGAGATTGTATTACCCTTTCTATTTGCTCTAGTGTATCGCTATCTGTGATTTCACCTGTGGTGTTGACTTTCCCTTTAGCACCTTGTATCAGTAGTTTTGATTCTTCGGGGAGTATAGTCTCAATCGTTGTCATTATCAAACCTAATGACTCGTATGCCTTTTCACCAGATGCGGCGGCTACTATAATAGCAGTTGGTTTATGAGAAAATACTGTGGTTGATACACACCATTCTATCGCATTTTTCAAGCTCCCAGGAATACTAAACACATATTCAGGAGTACAGAAAATCACTCCATCTGCAACTGCTATTCTGTTTCTGAAGTCTAATACTTCTTTTGGCAAATCTTCATCTGCTATGCCTGGATTGAAATGAGGTAACTTATCTATTCCATCGAATATGTTTAGTACTAGGTGGCTTCTATATATTGACTTTATATGATTCAATATATGGTGGCTGGTGGAATTGCTTTTAGTACTGCCTGATATAGCAAGTATATTCATATTATTCTTCGATAATGAAGTTATAAGTGACTAATTACAAATAAATGAAATGTTGAATAAGACTCAACGAGAAACAATCAAATTTCGTATATTTGTTGGAATAAATAATAAATTAAACCTATCAAGCATGAAAAATATCATCTATATATTAGTTCTAATCCTTTCTATGTCCTCAGTACAAAGTGCATTAGCACAGAATGTACTTATTACGAATGTAGGTCAGTCCAATGAACCATCAATTATGATGGATTATAATAATCCCAATATACTAGTAGCGGGAGCCAACTTAAATTACGTTTATAATTCAAGTGATGGAGGGCTAACATGGAAATTGAAAACTTTGAATTCAACTTACGGTGTATGGGGTGATCCAGCTATTAACGTAGATACTGAAGGAAATTTTTATTTCTTCCATCTTTCGAATACACCAGGAGGAAATTGGATTGATAGGATTGTTTGTCAAAAGTCTGAAGATGAAGGAGATACTTGGTCAAATGGATCTTACACGGGTTTGAGTGGGACGAAAGCACAAGATAAGCAATGGAGTGCAATAGATAGAAATAATAATAATATATATTTAACTTGGACTGAATTCGATAAATATGGAAGTAGTAACACAGCAGATAGCAGTAGAATATTATTCTCGAAGTCGTTGGATGCCGGAGAAACATGGTCTGAGCCCAAGAAAATAAATCAAGTATCTGGTGATTGTATAGACAATGATAATACGGTTGAGGGAGCTGTGCCAGCAGTAGGCCCAAATGGTGAAGTATATGTTTCTTGGGCTAGTGCAAGAGGAATTGTATTCAATCGCTCTACAGATGAAGGGGAAACCTGGATGATTGAAGATATAATAGTTGATTCATTATCAGGGGGTTGGGCTTATGATATTCCCGGCATACTGAGATGCAACGGTTTACCCGTAACTAAATGTGACCTTAGTGGTGGTCCCAATCATGGTACAATATATATCAATTGGTCTGATCAGAAGAATGGCTTAGATAATACGGATATTTGGCTGAAAAAATCTACTGATGGTGGCAATACTTGGTCAGAATCAATTAGAGTAAATGATGATAATTCTGAGAAACATCAATTTTTAACTTGGATGGATATAGACCAAATTAATGGGAATCTATTCTTTGTGTTTTATGATCGTAGAAACTATGATGATACTAAAACAGATGTATATATGGCTTTATCCACTGATGGTGGGTCAAAATTTATAAATACTAGGATAAGTGAATCACCCTTTATACCAAATGAAGGGGTGTTTTTCGGCGATTATTCAAATATAGTAGCTCATAATAATATTGTACGACCGATATGGACTAGATTCGATTCTGGAAAATTAAGTACATGGACTAATGTAACACCGCTAGACGAAATTATTAGTTCTGTAGATAGCGAAAATGCTTTTAATAATAATGATACTCGACTTTATCCGAACCCTACACCGAATATAAGTTACGTGTCTTTCAAACTTCACGAACTGTCAAGTATAAAGTTAGAATTGTTCGATGAAAAAGGGAAATTAATAAAAACCATAATTGATAATGAAGACATGGGATATGGTGGACATATAATACCGATTAATATGAACGAATTAAACCTGACTTCTGGATCTTACTACTATACACTTTCAATAGATGGGAAAGTAAAAACCCTAAAAACTATATTGATGAAATAACATATGTGCTATGGGGTAATTTTTAGAGAATAATAGATACTAAAATCACTATTTTATAATCTGTACAAACCAGATGGTGGCTATGAGATATACGAAAGAACAACTACTGCAAGCTGAAACAAGAAGAGATTTAAAGAAAATAGCCGAAGATAACGGAATACCTATTTCAAAGACTCTAAATAAATTGAAATATGAAACCAAAATAGCTCAGTTGCAATCTGAATTTGTGGATTTGCAAAAGTGGATAGCAAAGAACAAAATGCGAGTAGCTATAATTTTTGAGGGAAGAGATGCTTCTGGTAAGGGTGGAACGATTAAGAGGTTTAAAGAGCATCTGAATCCTAGGACATCTCGCGTAGTAGCGCTAACTAAACCTACTGAAGTCGAGCAAGGTCAATGGTATTTCCGTAGATATATTAAGGTTTTACCCGACCCTAGTGAAGTAGTATTCTTTGATCGTAGCTGGTATAATAGAGCTGTAGTAGAGCCGGTAATGGGTTTCTGTTCAAAAGAACAATACAATAAATTCATTATGCAAGTACCTGAGTTCGAGCACCTCCTCTACGAAGATAATCTAAAAATTATAAAATTCTGGTTCTCCATATCTAAAGGTGAACAAGCGAAAAGATTTGACGCTAGGCTCAGTGACCCTTTGAAGCAGTGGAAATTCAGCCCGGTGGATATGAAAGGGCAAGAATTATGGGATGATTATACTCACTTTAAAGAACAGATGTTTAGTAAAACTCATACGAATTTTAGCCCTTGGATTATTGTAAAAGCAAATGATAAGAAACAAGCGAGATTAGAAAGTATGAGATATATACTATCACAATTCGACTACGAAGGGAAGGGAAATTCAGGTATATCATTACTCCCAGACCCAAATGTAGTGATGCGTTTTAACAGAAGTGTAATTCAATTAGACGTTTAGAGGAAAAAATGAGTAAAATAGAATTAACAGATGAAGATGTAGCATTATTAAACTCTAAAGTTGGGCTACTCTCACTTTTGAGAAATAAAAAAGTAAATTTAAAAAAGTCATTAGAGGAAGCTAGATATTTAGTAGCTCTCAAAGAGCAGCAAGAAGAGATGATTAAGCTTCAGAATTGGACAATAAAGAATAATAAGAAAATAGTTATTATCTTCGAAGGTCGTGATGCTGCCGGTAAGGGTGGAGCTATTAGAAGAGTTACGGAACATATAAACCCTAGGCATTTCCGTATTGTGGCTCTGAATATCCCCACAGAAGATGAGAGGAAACAGTGGTTTTTCCAAAGATATATAAATCAATTACCCAAACCTGGGGAAATGGTACTATTTGATAGAAGCTGGTATAATAGAGCTGTGGTAGAACCCGTAAATGGATTTTGTACAGAAAAGGAATATGAAATATTCATGGGACAAGTCAATGAGTATGAGAAAATGTTAGTTGATTCAGAAACATATCTTATCAAAATATATTTCTCAATTACCAAAGATGAGCAAGCAAAACGATTCGATGAAATACGAAAAAATCCTTCGAAAAGATGGAAAATGACTACAGTTGATGAGAACTCACAACGCCTTTGGGAAGAATATACTAAGTATAAGAAAAAAATGTTCGAGGAGACTAACACCGATTACGCACCATGGGTGATAATAGATGCAAATCAAAAATCTAAAGCTAGATTAGAAGTTATTAATCATATACTTGATACCATTCCGTATGAAGGTTAGTTACTTCGATTTATAAATAATTAACTCAATTTTTGCATCTGATTTTATATCCAAATCACCATTGTAATTGGTAGTTGATTTACCCCTGTTAAATGGAGGGTGAAAATCTATACCGTCATAGAATTCATTCCAATAGAAAAAAGAAATGTGATTTCTAATTTGAGAATTGACTAGTGTTATAGTGTATTTATCTGAATCCTCTACAAAAGGTAGGTTTGAAAGAGCGATGTCAACAGATTTATATTCCTGTTTTTTAGAAGGATATCCACTTTCTTCAAAAGACCCAATTCTATAATGAAAATTTAAGAATTGAATAGTATCTTTAGATTCATTAAAAATAGCATAGACGGTATTTGCATATAGTTCACTATATGAGTTACTCGGTTTTGAACATTCCAAACCACAAAAGTAAATAGAATCTTCTTTTATTGGAAAGTCTTCACTGCATTTCAAATTCTTATTAATTCCTTCCATAACTTTATCGTAGCAAGCATCATTTAACTCTCGTAATTCGGTGTTTTTGAAATCAATCTCATCTTTCAATTCTGATTTGACATCATTGGTAGAATACTTCTGATTCCCATTTTCTGTTACTTCAGAATTTACTTTTCCTTCTTTCCAAATTCCATTTATACTAAGTACAATACGATTATAGAACTTATCAAACTCAGGGGTTAATAGCAAGGGTATTTTTTCGTCCATATTTACTTTAATATTATCGAGAGTAATTGTTCCATAACCATGCTTATAGATGCTTATATCATATTCTTTTTCTAATAAATAATTAAGACTGACTGTATTCGATTTAAATTGGTTTAAATAAGCATCTAAAAATACCACATTCCTAACTATTTCTCCATTCAAGTACTGTCTCTCTATCAGATATAAGCCACTATTTAACTCTTTAAATACCCCAGAAAGTTCTACATACTGCTTTCCTAAAAAATTAGTTTTTATAAGTTGGCCATTATAAGAATAGATATTAAGAGTAAAAGGGTTATAATTTGATTCTAATTCATCATCTATAGAAGTTATAATATCTAAGTTGAGTTCATTTGTTTTTGTAAAAGTATAACTGATATCTTCTGTTTTGTTATATACAACAACACTATCAGGTTCTAGAACTATACTACTAACACTACTTCGTATATCTAAAGTAAGAGTCGTTGAATTCAGAAATGATAAGGAACTAATGAAAATTAGTATAAAATAGACGCGAAGATGCATTTAATAAATTCCGAATATATAAATAAAACTCGGCTCTAAAATAGTGAATTTATTAAAACATAGAAAATTGATTTTCTATTAGAATAGAATAATTCAAACTAATAAGTCTTTGTACCACGAATTAGTATAGTACCGTAATCTGTTACTAAATTATCAACTTTTTGGAAACCAGCTTCTTTCAGCATTATCCAATAATCATTTTCTGAAAATGTATTACCGTTCTCGGTGTGTAATTTCAAATTGAGCGAATAAACTACACTATGAACTGGGGAAGTTCTGTCATTATTAATAAAATTCTCGTGTATAATCAATCTTCCACCCTTATTCAAAGAGTTGAAGCACTTACGCATAATGTCCATATTCTCCCAAATCGTAAACTCTTCAAATAAGAAAGAAGCGTAAATCAAATCAAAGCCAGATTCAAAGTCATCATCTTTAACTTTGCCAGCGATGAACCTATAATTATTAGTATTTAGTTTGGCTTGCTCCATATACTTTTCAGTAATTGGTATTACCTTAGGATAGTCCATCAGAACTACTTCCATATCTGGATTACGTTTCATGAACTCTATACTATACATACCTGAACCGCAACCCAAATCCATCATCTTTTTTACATTTTTAAGAGTGATAGCTTTAGAAACGCCCTCTGCTTCGTAGTTATATGAGCGATGTACTGAATCAACATAAGCTTTGATGAACTCATCTGATCTTTCCTCATATAAGTTCTTGTATATTGACTTCCCAGTACGGACTACTTCTGTTAGTTTACCCCAACTCTCCCAATTTAAGTTCATGTGGAGCAAAGATCCAAGATAATCAGGACTTATCTTATCTAGAAAACGGAGACTATCGGAAGTGTTTTTGTAATGATTTCGATATTTAGTGGTAAATCCAAGAGCAGTCAATGAGTTAAGTAACCTTTCAGTAGTATCCTCATCCGTTTGCAATTCAAAAGCAACATCTTTTGCTGTTAGCTCACGGCTTCCTAAAAGTGAGAACACCCCTAACTCAATTGACGTTAGAAGTATCTTACTTTGTCTAAAAGCACTTGCTACTGTTAGTATATGTGCTTCTGAAAAATGACTTTTATCTACTTTCTTCATTACCTTCCTGGAAAAGTTACCCCTAGGGCTTTATTTGTTTAAAGCGTTTTACAATTATAAGCAATTAAATATAAAAATGTAACATAAAAAAAGAAATATGCACTTTTATCTTAATTAAATCTTATTTCATGACATCTTCAACTTTATTTACCTTTATTATTAGATTATTTCCATTGTTTCCCGATTGGAAAACTACTCTATCTAGTAATCTTCTCCAATTACTTGTGTAATCTTTCAAAGTTTTTAATCTGTTTTCTGCCAATGTTTTGTTGGGAGCATTCACTTGGAATAGGAATTCTGTGTTTCTATTGAATCGCATAGATATTTTCATATTATTCAATGCTTCTTTACCTTTAGCAGTTAGATCAGTACTATTTGCACCAAATATATCCAAATCCTCAACAACTACCCCGGGAGCCAATCCCTTTACTTCAAATGTTTGGTTTATTTCACTATATCCTTCGTTAGACTTTGGAGTGAAAGTAGATTCTGTTCTATATACATTGTCACCAGTAAAAGTAACTGTATAAGTCTCATTAGCTTGGAATAATTGGTCGAAAGTTCCAGTGCCTTCTTTTGATTTTACCACAAATTTATTACCAGTTGTAGGTTGGAATTCTAACTCTATGCTAATAGGTTGCTTAGTGTTTATATCAATTACCTTCGCTTTTACCATTACTTGTTGCCCAATATCACCTGTTTGAGCATTAATTCCAAATATTGCCAACAAAAATACTGCTATTACCGTTATAGATTTCATAAATTAGTCCTAAGTTAGTTTTGACACAAAAAAGTTTTTCAAAATATAAAAAATAATATTTCTATGAAATTAATACGGTTATTTTTCTTATTTGTTCTTTCTTCTGTATTATATGCGCAGAATACACCAGATTATCAACTGAACAAACCTCTAACTACTGAAAACCTCGATAGATTGGACTCTATGATAAAAGTAAATGCCCCCGATGCGGCAGCTTATAATGCTGTAACACAAGTAGCATATACTTTTTATAGAATTGGTAAATCTATCAACGCTTTTACTTGGTTGGAGCGATACACTCATTTGTTCCCTGAGCAAGAAAAAGTATTATTAGATAATCTAAAACAATATGAGAACAATGCACTCACGCAGTATCCCGATTCAGTGAATCGTGCTTTATATGAGAGTTATGCGATAAGATATGCACCAACGGAAGATGCTTACGTTGCATTTACTCGATACATATCCGATGATATAAACTATGGAAGATGGCAAAATGCAATCAATGATATTAAGCGATTTGCTCCAGCATTTCCTAATAAACAACAACACTTTCAAGATTTGATAGAAATAATAACTCGTAAAGATGAAGGGTTAAGAGTAACTAACCTAGGTGACAAAATCAATACTTACGTTAGTGAGTGGGATCCTAACCCAACTTCCGAAGGAACTCAAATTTACTTTTCAGGAAACCCTCGTGCTGGTGGGCTCGGTGGCGACGATGTCTGGGTCTCATCACTTGTAGATGGTGTATGGCAAGTTCCGCAAAACCTAGGCCCAAAAATCAATGGTGAACGTGACGAGACGATTGATAATATTTCTGCTGACGGTAATACTCTTCTACTCTCAGGTGACTTTATGGGTACTTTTGGAAAATTTGATATTTACGCTATTGATAAAGTTGGTGACGATTGGGGTGATTTATATCATTACCCTTACCCTATTAATACTGAGCATGTAGATGAGGGTGGTAATATAACCGCAGATAGGAAAGCTTTACTCTTTTCTTCTGATAGACCCGGAGGTATAGGGGAATTCATTCCACTCAATACTTATGGTAATGGCTCAATAATGGGGAATATGGATATATATGTTTGTTTTATGACCGATTCCGGTTGGAGTAATCCTGTGAATCTTGGTAAGACCATTAACACCCCTTATGCCGAGAGATCTCCATATTTGCATCCCGACGGCAAATCACTTTATTTTAGTTCCGATGGACATGCCGGTTTAGGTGGACTAGATGTATTCAAATCTGTTAGATTAGATGAGACTTGGACTAACTGGTCAAAGCCTGTAAATCTGGGTAAAGAGATAAACACTATACTCAATGATTGGGGTTATAAAGTAGGAATAACTGGTGACAGTGCCTTTTTCTCTGGGTTCGCCCGTACTAATGGATATGGTCAATGGGATTTGTATTCAGTTACTTTACCAAAAGATGCCCGTCCGAACCCTATAGTAATGGTCAGCGGTACAATCACTGATAATAAGGGGAATAATTTGCAAGCCGATGTGATTTGGGAAGATTTAACAACCGGTGAAGTATTAGGTACAACTAAGAGTAATATGATGAGCGGTCATTACTTCATTGCCCTACCAGTAGGGAAAAACTATGGCTATTATGTAAAAAAGGACGGCTATTATCCAACTTCTAATAGTATAGATTTGACGAAGAGTAAAGACGGTGATCGCCGAAAAGTAGATATTGAGATAGTTTCTATCAGTGATATGAAAAACAAATCCAGCTCAATAACTATCAATAATATTTTCTTCGATTTCGATTCTGCTATACTAAAAAAAGAATCAACATCGGAGTTATTACGATTAGTAGATTTCGTAAAGAAGAACAGTGTAGAAAAATTAAAAATAATAGGTCATACAGACAAAGTAGGAACTGAGGAGTATAACAAAAAGCTCTCTCTCAACCGTGCAATATCAGTTAAAGAATATATAATAAAATCACTACCAAAGATGAATATAACCACAATTGGTAAAGGTGCAACGGAGCCAATCGATTCCTCAGATGACTCGAAAAATAGGCGTGTGGAGATAATAATGGAATAGAAATTGAATTTTGAGAATGGGCATATACAGTTGTACTATGCTTCCTTTCTGGCTATATCAATCGCTGCTTTTATTCCATCGGCACCACTGGAAACAATACCACCAGAGAAGCCAGAACCTTCTCCCACGAAATAAAGGTTAATGAAACCATCGCATAACCCCTCCCTAGAGCGGTCGGCTTGGATTGGCGAAGAAGTACGCGATTCCAGCCCCATCAGAATTCCCTGATCAAAGCCCTTCATTTGTTTATTGAATTTCCTTAAAGCTTCTTTTTGTGAGTTTATAATATTTGCCGGTAATAAATCAGCCATATCAGCAGTTCTTAAATCGAAGGGGTAACTAGATTCTGGGAAAATAGAAGTCGTTTTTCCATTTATAAAATCAGCAACTTTAACGGCTGGTGCATCATATCCATCAACGTAGTTATAGAATTTTCGCTCTAAGTTCATAACCCAATCTAATGCTTCAAGTGGTTGAACTTCGCGACCGAGTTGTTTTTTTAAGTCTAATCCCGCAACGATTGCAGAGTTTGCAAAAGGGTAATTACGTTTATAATTGCTCATACCATTGACTAGGTTCACCCCATGCGTAGGTGGTGCTGAAACCACATTACCCCCTGGACACATACAGAAAGTATAAACGGGGTTTGAAGCATCATTGAATGTTAGTGCATAGTCGGCAGCTTTAACTCCTGGGAGCTCTTTAGTTCTCCATTGTGCACTATTTATAATGTCTTGAGTATGTTCGACTCTATTACCAATTGCAAATGGCTTAGTTTGGAACACTACTCCAGCTTTGATTAACATTTCATAAACTGGATAGCTAGAATGACCCGTTGCTATAACGAAATAATCAGCCTCCATTTGCCCTTTGTTAGTCTCAATTGATGTAACGATACCATCGTTGAGATTTATATCTGTCATTTCAGTATCGAAGAGCATTTCACCACCGAGGTCAATAAACTTCATCCGCAAGTTTTTAGCTGTCCTAACAAGCAAGTTGGAGCCAATATGTGGTTTGGAAAGGTAACGAATCTCCTCTGGGGCTCCTGCCTCTATATACTCATTGAATATAAAATTTCGTTCTAGTTTAATAGTTTTAGTTCTTGAAGTAAGCTTTCCATCCGAAAATGTTCCAGCCCCTCCTTCTCCGAATGCATAGTTTGATCTTTCGTTTAGTATGCGTTTTTTATGGAAAAGCTTCACATCTTTTATTCTTTGGAATACTTCTGGGCCTTGTTCGATTAACCTAACTCTGAATCCAGCTTTTCGGAGTACGTATGCAGAATAGAAACCAGCCGGACCACTACCAACTACTATAGCTAACTTATCAGTATTCACTTTTGGTATATCTAGTTCGGGGGAGTCGAATTCTTCTCCTCCTTTGATTGCTTTTGAGGAAACTGAGATTTTAATAAGCCAATGTATATTGTTTTTTTGTCTGCCATCGAGTGATTTTTTATCTATAGAATATTCAAATTCCGTAGTTGAAATCATTTTTCCGATTGAATACCGAAGCGTATCTTCGGTATAATCAGTAGGCATTTTAATAGTAAAAGATTTGAATCCCATAGCCAAAACCCATTGTTATTGAGTAATTATTAGTTTTACAAATATATGGAATTCAGGACTTAATATTATTCTACACTTCTAAAAATAAATAATCTGTGATTCTGACTAATAAAATCATCTTAATCATCTCGCAAACCTGTTCTGATAAGCGAAATCAGAACTTCTTCTTAGCGAATCGCTCCTTGATACTATCAACAGCGTAGTAAACGACAGGTACTAGGTAAACAGTGAGTATAAGTGATGACAGTAGTCCACCAATTATAACCCAAGCCAATCCATTCTTCCATTCGCTTCCTGTACCTTTAGCAAGGGCAATTGGTAGCATACCAATAACCATAGCTATTGTAGTCATAAGGATAGGTCTTAGCCGTCCTTTACCAGCTATTACTAAAGCTTTACTGAAGTGCATACCTTCTGCTTTTAGATGATTGGTGAAATCGACTATTAAAATGGCATTTTTTGCAACAAGTCCCATTAGCATAATCAGCCCCAATAATGCGAAAAGACTAAGATGACTTAGTGATAGATTGAGAGCTAGGAATGCACCAATCGCTGCTACTGGTATCGAGAATAGCACTACGAAAGGGTAAATAAAACTATCATAAAGAGCTACCATAATCAAATAGATAAGCAAAAATGATACTAACAACACTGACCCAAGAGCCGAGAAACTATCATTCTGACGTTTGATATCACTACCCCACGCCATTTGTATGCCTTCTGGTAATGGATTCTTTTTCAAATATGCGACAACTTCATCGGCTACTGTTCCTGATGGTCTGCCCAGTGCATCTGCAGTAAGAGTTACGGCTGGTTGTCTGTCTTTTCGCTCAAGTAGTGACGGCGAATTATCCTGCACTATAGTAGCGAATTGTGAAACATCTATAGGCATTCCCATTGGGTTAACTATTACTAGGTCTTTTAGGTCGTCGTAATTTTTTCTATTGAAATCATCTAGTGAAATTCTGATTGGATATTCAACTCCATCTTCGGTTAAGTCAGCATCATCGTTCCCAGTTAAAGAGTATCGTAAACTCATACCCACATAAGCGGCATTTAGACCTAATCTTTGCATCTTGTCCGAATTAGGTACTACTTTGTACTCTTGCGCTCCTTCTTCTACAGATAGCTGTACATTGTCCGAACCAGGTATTTCCTCGATAGTGTTTTTCAGACTATTAGCTGCTGTCATTACATCTTTTACATTAGAACCACTGAGTGTTATTTCTATAGGCGAAGTCCTAGGTACTAACCCCAGACCCATCATAGAATAATTAACTTCAGGATATTTTTCTTGTAATTGTGGTCGTATATATTTCATAAAATCTTCAGTTGATATATTATTTCTCTCTTCTTTGGATTTTAGCTGTATAGTTAGCTCAGTCTTATTCGATGAACCTACTCCCAAACTACCTATTCCAGTTCCAGCGCCACCTACATTACTAAATACAGATTTTACCTCTGGCTGTTGAAGTATGAATTCTTCTATTTTCTTAGAGTTTATGTTGTTCTGTTTCAGAGGAATGGATTTATCATATTCCAAAGTCATTTTGAATTTACCTTGGTCACCTGTTGCTATTAGCTCACTCCCTATTATTCCTTGTGTCATCATAGCACCAGTACCTACGAAAAGTAGTATAACGAATGCACCGAATAGCAACTTATGTTTCAGCACCCATTCTAATTGGCGGCCATACCATTCAGTGAAAGTATCTAGTTGCACTTCGAACCAAAGAAGGAATCTATTGAAAGGGTTAGTGGGTTGCAAATCTTCTGATTTACCTATTCGAGAGGCAAGCCATGGAGTAAGTGTAAATCCTACTAGCAAACTAGTCAGAGTAGAAGTAACAACCACTACCGAGAATTGCTTTAACATATCCGCTACGAAAACTTGTAGGAATAGTATAGGAACGAACACTACCACATCTACTAGGGTAATAGATAGGGCAGAGAAGCCTATTTCCATACGACCATCGAGAGCAGCAACTCGCTTTTCTTTTTTCATATCCAAGTGTCGCTGTATATTCTCGAGTACTACTGTTGCATCATCGACCAGAATACCGATGATTAGCGACATGGCGAGCAGAGTCATTAGGTTCAGAGTATAGCCCAAAAGCCACATAACTGCGAATGCCGTTACCAACGATGTAGGAATAGCAATAAGCACTATTAATGAGTTACGAAGGCTACGTAAGAATAGTAACATAACGAGCGACACTAATAGAACCGCAAGAATCAAATCTACGACTACGGAGTTCACAGCTTCTATCGTGTTGTCTGTACTATTATCAGTGATTGTGAAATTTACACCAGCGTCTTTGTTTTTTTGTTCTATCTCTTCGAATTTGGCTTCGATTAATCCAGATACATCAACGGCGTTTGCGTCACCTTGTTTTTTAATAAGCAAGCCGATACCATTTTTACCGTTATATCTACTAATAGAAGTTGGGTCTTTTATACCATCAACTACATTAGCGACATCACGGAGGTATATGGGGCTACCCGGCATCGGCATTGCTATTTGAACGTTCTTTATAGCTTCTATATTCTTAAATTTTCCAGTCAGCCTAACGGAGCTGTTTGTCTCGTCTGATTCGACTTTACCAGCTGGCAAATCTAGTCCAGACCTTTTTATTGCTTCTATTATTTGCAGTAAAGAGACTTTGTTTAACTGCATTTTTTCTCTATCTACTTTGACTTGTATTTCTCTTTCTTCACCACCAAGTATCGTTATTTCAGCTACACCTTTCAGCTGTTGTAGTTGCGGCAGATAGTCATCTTTTAATCTTTGGTAAAATTCCGTAGCAGGTAGATTACTAATAGCACTTACCGAGATAATAGGTAAGTCATTAGGTGAAACACTACTCATCTCTGGACTATAGACTTCATCGGGCAAGTCTTTGCTGACATTATCTATATACCTCTGAGCATCTTGCATAGTCTTATTTACATCCGTACCATATTTCAGATTTGCAATAACAACAGATGCATTCGGTAGTGATTTAGTTACTATAAAATCGACACCTTCTAAATTAGAAAGTGCGTCCTCTACCGTTTTAGAAACAGAGCTTTCTACTTCTTCGGGTGATGCACCCGGATAGACAGTTTTGATAACCACTACTGGCTGATTGAAATCAGGCATTAGTTCATAGCTTAGGTTAGTAAAACCTATATAGCCTAATAAAACAAGCACACTAAATAGTACTATAATCAGCGAGGGTCTATTAATCGATATTTCTGTAATATTCATGGTGTTTCCTATTTACTTACGCTTATATTAGCATTATCAAATAGGTTTATAAACCCGCTAGTTACTATCGTATCACCGATACTTAATCCATCGGAGACTACTACTTTTTCGCCTATCCTCTCAGCGACCGTTATCTTTTTAAGCTTTGCTTTTCCATTCTCCACGATATAGATTTGTGGGTTTGAACTAGAACCAATTAAGCTTTTTGTAGCAATGTATATCTCATCGGCACTAGTTTTTCTAGTCGATATGAATTTACCAAACATACCTGCTTTTATAAGTCTATCATTTGTATTATCTACTTCAAAAATAATAGGGTAATTGTTTGACATATTACCCTTGCTACCTATCATAGATACTTTCCCACTCATCTCTAAGTCAGGATATGCGTCAACAATAAGTTTATAAGATTTATCATTTTTGAATAATGACAACTGACTCTCTGAAGCATTAACTGTGAATTTCAACTTAGAAATATCAGTTATTTGCAATAGCGGAACACCAGGTGCTGCGAACGCTCCTACTTCTACGAATTTCATAGTTACTATACCATCGAAAGGAGCTCTGATAGTACTCTTGTTAATCTGCTCTTGAATTGTTTTTAGTTGATTTTTTGCTGTAAGTAACCCTAGTTCTACTTTTTCTAACTTCACACCTTGTATAGCATCAGCGTCATTTAGTATTTTATATCGTTTCATATCTACTTCCAAACCGCTAATCTGAATTTCTACAGCTTCTAGCTGCAATTTCAGAAGTGTGTTATCTATTTGGATTAGGGTTTGACCTTTCTTCACTACATCACCCTCATCTACGAGTATGTTCGCGATTTTACCTTGCACTTCTGTGTTCAGTTTCACTTCTTTATAAGGGAGGAAATTACCAGCCATTATCACTTCAAATTCGATTGATTTATTATCTATTACTTCAACATTCACGTCTATTGGAGCTGATTTATCATACTTATAGACTCTCTTTTGAGTAATCTCTTTGTTACTCATTAACTGGAATGCGATGATAGCGACTAAAGCAATTGCTGCTATTATATATATTATTTTTTTCATAATTTTCTTACTCGTTATTTGAGAGATGTCCTGTCAGTCTTCTGTATTCAAGATCTGATTTCAGATAATCAATTAAGTTTGATAAATATTCTTGTTGTGATTGTCGTAGTGTATTGTCTGCAAGCAGTATATCTGTGATATTGGCTAATCCTTGACTATGTTGCAGTAGTGTTTGATTGTAAATAGTATTTGCCAATTCTACATTAGTTTTAGAATTTTCTATTTGTTTGAAAGTAGTTTGTCTTATGTTGATAGCGTTTTCTATATCTATCTTATTTTTATCTTTTATTATATTTATTTCTAATTCATTATTCTGAAGTTCAATAGATTTTTGCTCAACTTTCTTTGGAAGTACTGTGCCAGTGAATATTGGTACATTCAGCTTTAGTCCTACAAATCCGATAGGGTAGAAGTTGAGGAAATCATTTGGCTTCTCATTGTAACCAAAACCAGTAGTACCGTAGTTCCCTATTAGCATAAGAGAAGGTAATCTCTCATTTTTCAGATTAGTTATCTCTTGTCTGATTAATTCTACTTTCTTTTCTTTCAGCTTTACGTTTATCGGATTGACTTCGTAATTATCACTTGTATTTCCAATTATTATCTCGTCAGATACTTCTATATTCGAGCCATTTTTTCCGATAAGAAACTTCAACATATTTAGCGCTTGCAACTGCTGATTATTAAGAGTCTCAATCTTATTTTCTAGTTGATTTAGCTGTAGTTCTATTTTCTTAACATCTACTCCAGTAGCGAGCTGATTGTCTTTAAGTAAAGTGATTGTACTCAATAGTTTCTTACTATTTATCACATTACTATCAAGGAATATTCGAGTACTCTCAATTATTTGAAGATTATAATACAAATTAGAAACTTGGTAGATTAAGTCTTCTTCTGATTTTTGGTAAAGAAGTTGCTTCATTTCCATACCTTTACCACTAGCTGATATACCACCATATATTTGGGAGTTATATAGAGGCATTGTTAGTAATATGTTTGCATTGATATTATGTGGAACCCCGAACTGCACTTCTTTGAATTTGCCAGCAGGCCCGCCGAATAGACTCATAGGCATAATCTGATATGGCAAATCAGTGAAGTACTTATATTCAGAATTGAACTCCAATTTTGGAATCAAATTGGCATATACTTCCGACTCTTTCTCTCGGCTTATTTCTATCTCATTCTTGCTGATTTCTAGACTCTTATTATGTACAATAGCAGAGTCTATGCACTTCTGCAATGACCATTCCTCTGCCCGAAGCGATGACACTCCAAGCGCTGAGAATAGAAATATTCCAGCAATAGCGAAACGTTTGTGAATACTTACTAACTTCATAATTAAACGCATTTATTTATTATACAATCGTTTTAAATCGTACTAACTCTCTAGCTCCGCATGTATGCTTCGCTCTCAAAACCACTGAATGTCCTCCGCTGGCGGAGGTGGCTTCCGATGAAATCGGAAGACGGAGGTGGACAAACGAAGATGAATATTGATAATTTTCCTCCTCAGTCTCTCGCAAGCTCGAGCCAGCTCCTCCAAAGGAGCACAATTCATAATAGCTCTACTTCTTATCCATCTCCACTACCCATATACCACGGATTTCGTTCACTCCGTAGCCAGTAGCTTTATCATTCGGATACTTTTCTTTTATCTTATTCTGTGTCAATTTTTCTATATCTTTTTCTGGAGTACCGTGGCACTGCAAACACATAGCATTTGTTTCTATTGGGTAGTAACCAACCATCTTACCGTTGAGTTCGCTAACTTTTGAACCAAGTTCTTCACCTTTTGCAATGCGTTCATGCAATACATTGATGAATGCTATTTCATCTTTGTTAGCAGCATTGTTTGGGTTACGTGGCTTATCGCTTACTCTCTTTATGCTAACATTATATTCCTTAGCCATGCTATCTGTAAGTGGATATGCTCGAGTATTACAGAAATCAACTGCGTGTGGTGCACCATTAGATTTGATTGCTCCCATTAGGTTTTTACCTAGCACTGCTTTCGTACCCATCGCATATTCTCTTCCAAGTTCTTCGTAGTTCATAGACTTATCATCACCGGTTATCATCGCCATTTTACCAGCTTTTCCCCATTGCTCAGCTGTCATATCATTATCGTAGAGGTACTCCGCTATCATTCGGATATCTTCATTAGGTAATGGCATACGAGGCATAAGTCCAAAATTACGAATAGCCCCTTTTAGTTTAGCTTTAGCCTCTGTTGGCTCTTTGAGGAAACTACTTATTTCTGCTACGAACTCATCTCTAGTTATTCCGTCACGCATATAGTGCTGACGAATCTTAAAGATTGGAGGCCCTGTTCTTCCCTTGTGATCCATTTCCCTTTCTGGTGAATGGCAAGTAAAACAAGTTGTACTTATAATTCGTAATGCCTTCCTGTTCTCGTCTTTCTTCGATATATCTGCATTTTCTTTTGCGTTCGAATCATCACATGCTATTATAGTGAAAAGCATTGCGATGATTGCACTAAATGATATTATAAAATTCTTTTTCATTTGAAATATTCAGTGTATTGATTGAGTGATTTTTCTAATTCTTCAACTTTAGCTGATTTATCTGCATCGCTGTTAGCATCTTTCATTCCTTTTACTAATCCTAATAATGGCTCTAACCAATGGTGTAGCTGGTTATGTGGCTCGCCGTCCATTGTGCAGCCTTTTA
The DNA here is from genome assembly GCA_002839765.1 of Ignavibacteriae bacterium HGW-Ignavibacteriae-4. Classification (GTDB taxonomy): domain Bacteria; phylum Bacteroidota; class Ignavibacteria; order Kapaibacteriales; family UBA2268; genus PGYR01. The sequence continues at coordinate 6,588 of PGYR01000037.1, read as the reverse complement.
TCAGTTCATTTACATCTGCTTCTAGATTAGTAGTTAATTTAGCGTAGTCTTTACTGTCTTTATAGTCCGCAATTTCTTTTTTCATTTGACTAACTTTATCATTTGTATGCTTATCAGCTATCCATTTCTGTCCATTATTCAGCATAATACCAGTCACTGTAGAATGGTCGTTTTGTCCGTGCCCCTCATGGCCTTCATGTCCATGACCTGTATGATCATCTGGATGTTCGTGCATTCCGTGTGCATCTCCGTGGTCTTTACCGCCCTCTTTTGAGCATCCAAAAAGTAAAAGACCTGCTGTTAGTAATCCGATTATATACTTCATTTTTTCAAACCCTTTTTGTATTTAATATATGATGAAATTAGTAAAATTCCTGTAAATATTATTCTAAATATAATAGCATTTATAGTCTTTGGTTCGTGTATTCCACCATTTTCAATATAGAACCAAAAACCAAGAGAAGCAACAACTAATATAATAAATGAAACTGCTAGATAATACCAATTCCATTGTCTTTTTCTTATGAAATCTACTGCAGTATATATATATAGTATGCTACTAATAAAATTAGCCCATACTATGAACTCTACGTAGTTCCCTTCCATTTCCCTCATACCAAACAAGTCGAATATTACTGAGCCACTAAGCATTAGCGTTAAAGCACCAAGTAGAAATAAAACGGTTAGAAGTATTTTATCTGTTAAATTCATGGCGTTACCAATGTGATAAGGTTATTAATTACTCTTTTTCCTTCTGTTTGAATATCGAAATTCATATTTGATATTCTCCATTTATACATCTGTAATCGGAATGAACCCATTACTATATGCATCAATTCCTCAGGTGTCATTGTATTTATGAACTCTCCTCTTGATTGCCCTTCTTTAACAACTGGGATTAAGTTTTTCATATTAACTGACATTATTTTCTGTATAGCTGCGTTGATTTTTTGACTCTCTTCGAATAGTCCATCTGAAAATACAGCTACTACGAAATTTGGATTCTCTTCGAAAAAGTCTAGTTGACTTTGGAAGACTTCAACTAATATTTGCACCGAGGGTTCTCCACTTTTGCAAATCTTGGTTAAACGCAAGTTCATGTTTTCAGCTAAGTAACTAAGCATTGCAATTATAATATCTTCTTTACTTTTGAAATGTCTGTAAACAGCACTCTCTGAGAACTCCATTTCCTTAGCGATATTCTTGATGGTAAGTCCACTTACTCCTTTTTCGGTTAGTAGCTTACCTGATGCTTCAATTATCTCTAATTGTCTGTCTGTTATATCTGCTATCATCTCTCTATCACTAATTTTCTTGTTTCAGTTTCGTTTGTAGTTTCAATTGTAAGGAAATAAATACTTCCATTTACTAATCCTCCTACAGTTTTCGTATAAGTATGTTTACCTGCTGTCTGATTTGTAAAAACAACATCATCTATTAGCTTCCCTTCTACATCAGTAATTCTAATTTTGACATTATCATTACTTGCAAGCTTGTATTCTATATTTATAAGTTTCTTACTTGGGTTCGGATATATATTAAACTCTAAGTTGCTAATGCTAGATTCATTAATCTCATCAACAGATGCTTTTGTTCCAGTGCTTATATGAACTTTGAATATTTGACTATTTGCTGTGCTTTGTGATCCATCATTTGTAGTAAATATATTAGGAGCTGTACTACTAATACCACCATAGATATAGCCGATTAAAATATTATCACCTGACAATTCATCTAGTTTGAATACCCCGTTATCATATTGTGGTAGATTAAGATTGGGAATGAATTCCCCTCCTGCTCCTAGTAATGAGGGCATCACAGCAGGCATTTTATATTCTACCATATTGCCGTCTTTATCTCTTGACACTCTTGCTATAGTATTGACAAAAGGTACATTATTGTCTTGAACTAGAGTTCCATTATTATCATAATACTGTGCTATACCACCGAAGAATAAAGTATGCATCGTATTCTCAGATTCAGAATATAGAGGTAGAACAGGGCAATGATAATGATTATAATATTGTTTGAAATCATTATTGACTTTGTAATTATCCAAGCTAACATCTACAGAATTCAAAAAGGGTAAATCCGCATCTTCTCTGAAAACTCCAGAGAACATAGTAACTCCCTCATCTCCATTTGGCATAATCTGCTGTACCGCGTTGTAATCTCTTCTATGTAGATTGTTTTGGTCTATATGTGATGGTAGATGTTCTATAGTAATAGTTTCTCCATCATCATTTAAATTAAAGATACGAATTGCATTCGTGTATTCTTGAGTAAAACCTGGACCATGATCTGGACCCATTGGATTATATCTACCAAGGAATTTTTGACCACCAAGCAGATAGTATCTATTATCTATTTTTGATAAATGCCCACCAGTAACTTGAAATAGGGGGTCATTTATTTGTCTGAATTGATTCTCAATACCATCGCCATTTATTATAGCTTCTATTGTCTCTTTTACATTTATAGCAGTTAAGTTACCGTAAGTTGTATGGTCTGCTTTAGTGCTACTATAACCGTATCCCCCTAAGCAATATAAGTAATCCCCTTCCTGTATGAACTCCATATTAGTTGAGCTTAGTTGCTCTCGAATACTGACAGGGAGTGAGCTTAGACTGCTAACCCACTTTTGTTTGTTCACAGGGTCGATTACTATAATTTGATTATTATTACCTGCCACGTCGAATGCAGCGAAAGGTTGTCTCTGATGAAGTCCATCTAACCTACCACCTACAATCAACCACTTACCGTCATATTGACCAAAAGCGAATGAATGAATTCCACCTAATTCGTTGAACTCTATGGGTTCGACATTAACGGTTATCTGTGATTCATTCGAATAGAGATTCAGATAAAGAAAGAATATTATAATATGTATTAAGAATTTGTTTTTCATAGATCTATTTAATTGTTTTCATTTTAAAGAAGGAAACACCTAACCAAATAACAGATGTAGTCATAGCTATTGCACCCAAAAGTACAAAAATCGGAGGTGCACCAAGATAAATCTCTGCTAATATACCCAAAGGCATTAACAATCCAATGAGTGATAGCCAAGAAATTGTTTTTACATTTGTCAAATCATCTTTAAACCTAAGTAATAGATACCCGACTAATATATTCAAAAATGCAAAAAGATTACCATGTACGTGAGCCAAACGACTCTCGAAATGCGCACCAAGACCATAATTAGCTATCCAATCCTCTTTACCAGGAGCAAAATCTCTCAGATAGATTAGAAGAAAACCATAGGCCATAAATACACCCATAGTTAAAAAACCAATTGCAATATTTCTTTTACCTTCCATCTCAAACACCTTTTATTTAATTGTTAGTGAACACTCACTAACTTACAAAACGAAGAAGTAAAATCCAAATTGTATCTGGATTAATTATTTTTTAATCTGTATCATAAATAGAATAGTACTTCACTGTATTTCTCTATTTGCGTAACTAGTTGAATGAGGAAATTGTGTTACTCACACAGCTCTCCATAGGGAATCAACGAAATAGTGCTTACAATCGTAGTAGTTATTGACTATCTCAAAGCCAGTGCTAAGAGCTAATTTTGATATATCAGAATCAGAATATTTCTTTGAGATTTCTGTGAATATTGGTTCGCCATACTCAAAATGAAATAGTTTGTTATCAATACGAACATTCTGATCTTTCAAGCTAATAAGATAACTCGTAGCTTCTCCTGTTATGGGATTATATGTAGGGTAATGCTCAAAACTTGGGATGTCAAAATCGGCACCCAATTCAGCATTAATTCGTTTGAGTAGATTCAAATTAAACTCTCTAGTTACTCCACTTTTATCATTGTAAGCATCTAGTATTACCCGAGGATCTTTTTTCAAATCAAATCCGATCAAAGCATGATCACCTACAGAAATATTAGCTCGCATACTCTTAAGAAAGTCTAATTCACCGTCATCTTTGAAATTCCCAATATTCGAACCCATAAATAGTACGAGTTTAGTCGTGCTTTTACTTTTCAACCCATCTAATGCTGAGAAATAGTCGGCATTAATTGGGTTCATATTCAACTTTGGTAACTCTACTTTATATGATTTATCAAGCCCTTTGAGTGCTGATTTACTAATATCGATTGGGGAATAGACAAATTCCTCAGTATGGGTTAGAATTTCTTTTAGTAGGAGCTTCGTTTTGCTACCATCACCTGCTCCAAATTCGACTATCTCGAATCTATTACTAGGGTTGAAGTCTTTGTATATATCGGCTGATTGAGTATCTAATATTTCGAACTCAGATTTAGTTAGATAATACTCTGGGAGCTGCATTATTGTCTGGAATAGTTTGCTACCAGCTTTGTTGTAGAAATACATTGAAGGTAAAGTTTTTGGTGATCTGATTAGACCAGCCAATATATCTGCAAGAAAAGTATCTGTCATTTATTATGTCCCATTGATAATGACAATAAACGGATTATCCTGAATATATTGATTATAGAATGTCATTTGGGTTGCAGTAGTACGATAAAAAGTGATTTATCTAACTATGATCAGAGTGAAGAAACCAAGAGAACTCCGTAGGTGTTCAATATACTCACCCCACTTGCATTATTTCACTCATTTTATTATGTTTAGGGAAGCCGAATTCAACAATTGGTGGAAATCACTATGAAAACCCTACTAAAAATATTACTCTTTATACTCCCATCACTTTGTGTAGCTCAATACCATGATGCACAATGGATATGGTCTGATTATAAAATGGATTTCAGAAGGAACAATGACTCTGTTGTTGTTTTTCATGGTAGAATGCACATGCTAGATACCTATACAATTGGGATTTATGACATGGTAAATTATAATTATAACAATGGAGATTTAATTTTACATATTAATAGAGATTCAACTTGGATTAATGATTATGTATTATCTAGTTTGGAACATACGGATTACTTTAATTTTTATGACCAAAGAATAGAATACGGAGTTAGAATGTTCTCAGGTTTTCAATCCTTAGACTCTGAAAATGTCCGTTTATATAGAATATTCTATGAAGAGTATAAATATCATGGTAAACATAGTATTTTAACCTACGATGACATTTCATTAAATAGGAATCAGCAAAGAATAAGACATAAATTCAAATTTGGAATTGATTCCGTGTGGGATTTTACAATAATGCCCCATACTGACCCAAGCAAACATTGGATAATTGGGCATAATATTAGAAAACATATTATTCATACTTACCTTGCTGATAAGAATGGAATTGATACAATACCTAAAAGCAGTTTTAACTTAGAGGAAAATGGTTTAGATTTTGCACAAGGGCTTCAACCATATTATTTTGAATTGAAATCATCACCAGATGGTAATAAATTATTAGCTTGCAATTGGGAAGCACCTGGTTCAGAAGTTTATCTATTTACTTTTGATAACAAGAAGGGCAAATTAGATTTTATAACCAATTTCAAATATATTGATGATAGAATAATATCCAATTACGACATACTTTTTAATTTCTCACCGAACTCAAGATATGTTTACACCCAAGCAAATAAGAAGTTATTTCAATATGATGTTTCAGATTTAGATCCTAATAGAATAAAAGAATCTGAAAATATAATTGCTGAATTAGATACAAATTTGAATATTTATAATAGAGGTGGTGACATTGGGACAAATCTGCTAATAGCTCCTAATGGTAAAATGTATTATCGGAACCATCCAACAGATAAATCCCACCCTAATCCTGAATATACTTATCAATATTTTTCGATTATAAACAGGCCAGATAAAAAAGGAACTAAAGCAGACTTTAAATTAAAAGAATTAAGATTTGAATTCAATGGTGTTTTTCCAGGTGTAACACCAACTAGACCTCGACTAGATGTAATCTGGAATCGATCACAGTACCCATCGCAAATGATAGGACGTTCTGTCAGTTACTGCGAGGGTGAAGATGCATATTTGAATAATGTATGGGAAGATAGGTTTGTTGGAACAAACTTCAAATGGGAGCTGCTTAATCTAGAAAGCAATGATACTATACTAGCGGCAGAAATAAACAAATACTTTGCGGAAAACCCAGATATCAAAGACCCATTCTTTTCTGACGCTACCCACAACTACGAAGGAAAATATTACATAACTTGGACAGATACAATGGGATATAACCGAGAAAGAATAGTCAATCTTTACGTTGATACACTACCCAGAGTAGAGATAATATCAGCCAAGTTAACAGGCGATTGTGAAAGAGAAAGATATAGATTAGAAGCTAGGAATATAATAGAAAGATACGAATACAAATGGAGCACAGGAGAAACATCGCCAATAATAGAAGTCGATAAAGCAGGTGATTACACGTTATATGTTACTTCATTCCAAGGTTGTGTTGATTCAAGTAGTATCAATATACAATTCGAAGACGAAGAGCTATATTTAGAAATACTTGGTGAGAATAAACTATGTTATGGTGGTGAACTTACTTTAAGTGCCAACCAAGATTACATTAGCTATCTCTGGAACACAGATGAAACGAGCAAGTCCATCGAAGTAAATGAAACTGGAAGATATATACTAACAGTAGAAACAAGTA
>PGYR01000098.1 GCA_002839765.1 Ignavibacteriae bacterium HGW-Ignavibacteriae-4 | reverse complement strand
TGCTCCATAAATGCCAGGTAAATCATTATTAGGGAATGTAAGGAATTTCTCTGAAGCACCTGTAGCAATAATAATAGAATCCGGTTTTATTTTTATGTATTTGTCAGCTTGTTCAACAGTCAGAACTCTATCTTCATACAATCCTAATACTGTTGAATCGAGCATAACAGTAATATTATCCTTATATTTATCTAATTCTGATATGAGGATTTTTGCAATATCCACACCTCTTGTTGAGGCATATTGCTTCTGGGAACCAAAGAACATATGAGTTTGTTTTATCAGCTGCCCTCCCAAGTGACTATTTCTATCAAGAATTATAACCTTTGCTCCGGATTCGGCTGCCTTTATGGCTGCACATAGTCCGGCAGGACCTCCGCCTACTACAACAATTTCGGTATTCTTCACTTAATATCCCCCCTTCCTATCTGAGTTTCCACTACCATTCCTTCTTTGAGCTTTTCCACGCAAACTCTTACATTAGGCTTGCCATCCACCACCATAAGACAGGAAGAACAGTTGCCTATTGCACAGTAAAAACCTCTAGGTCTTCCCAGTCTGTGACTATGACCCAGGACTCTTATCCCTGCATTATGCAGAGCAGCTGCAATTGGCTCACCTTCATACCCTTCATAAACTTTTCCGTCGTATGAGAACTGTATCTTTTTGCCTCTGTTGAACGTAATAATCGGATGTTGCTCAATCCTCACTAGAATTCCCCCTTTCACTTATTAATATATTATATAGCAATTTGCATGCCAAAGGAAAATATGGCATCAAATCAAGCTGCAAAAGGCATTACAACAACCCACGAACTTTTGATGTCAATAAATTGACATCAAAAGTCGAATATTGACATAACGAACGTCAACATATCGACATTTGTGTCGGTACGTTGACGTTCACGGTATAGGACTTACTTTTCGAGATTGTGCTTCTTAAGCTTAAAATACAAGGTGCTTCTGGGAATATTCAAAAGCTTTGCGGCATGAGATTTATTGTTTCTTGTGCTTCTCATAACATTTATTATGGCTTCTCTTTCGGCATTGTTCAGGATGTTATTTAGATCAAATATATTTTCCTGCTTGGGGTAAGGATTTATTTTCTTGTTCCCAATGAGATTCTTAGGTAAAAATGAGCTGTCAATCACATCGGTATTGTTGTTTTTCGTCAGTACTACAATTCTCTCTATGACATTCTTCAGTTCTCTTATGTTCCCCTCCCAGTTATGATTGATGAATATATCCATAACCTCAGGAGCTATTCCCAGAATATTTATTCCATATTCCATGCAATAATCTTCAACGAACCTGTTTACCAGCAAAGGGATATCGTCCTTCCTTTCCCTTAAAGGGGGGAGGTTTATAACAACCGAGTTCAGTCTATAATAAAGGTCTTTCCTGAATGATCCCTCATCTACCATTTTTGACAGGTCTTTGTTTGTTGCCGCAATAACTCTTATGCTTGCTTTTATGGTTTTTTCACTGCCTATTCTGGTCATCTCTCCATTTTCCAGTACCCGGAGTATCTTGGGCTGCATGCCTAAGGGCATTTCTCCGATTTCGTCCAAGAAAAGCGTTCCATTATGGGCTAACTCGATTTTTCCGATCTTGCCGCTTTTCAATGCTCCTGTGAAAGCTCCTGCCGAGTATCCAAACAGTTCACTTTCTATTAGCTCATTAGGGATGGCACTGCAGTTTATAGGCACAAAATAACCTTCCCGCCCGCTTTCCAAATGTATTGCACGAGCGAAAAGCTCCTTGCCGGTTCCGCTCTCACTGGTTATTAGTACATTAATATTTGATTTGGATATATCCCTGGCCAATCTGATGCTGTCTCTGAAGACCTTGTTATTGCCAAATATCTGTGAAAAGGAATACCTGTTTTTATTGATTATTGATATTTCATGCTCCAGCACATTAAGATTAGACTGAGCTTTTACCAGCAGTTCAGAGGTTTTTATGAATTCTGTAACATCCCGGTCCAGGCTTATTCCTCCTACCAAACGACCGTTCATATATAGGGGTGAAGCACTTATTACATTATAACAGCCTTCTTTGGGACTATTGTATATATTGTCATAAGCCTTTCTTTCCTTTATAATTTTGGGAAGTAATGAATTTGGGAAAAACTCCTTTATATGCTTGTTTATTATATTATCATGTTCAATTTGGTAAAGCTTTTCAGCTGCTTTGTTCCAGTAGCGGGTAATGCAATTTTCATCTACTACGCAGATAGCATCGTTTATACTGTCAAGAATTGCTTTTAAAAGCTCTCCGCATTTTTCGCCAAATATATTCATTTCGTTATAATCAGACACACTAACACTTCCTTATATAGAATTTTTAACCTCACAAAGGTTATGGAGCATATAATCTCAAATTGCCTATGGCTATTTATTCTAAATATTTTCAAGATTTCCTGCAAGCTTGCCATATAAATAACCAAAAACATGCTTGGTAATTATTGCAGATGTATATTGACACAGAAAAAACCATAATATATAATAGGTTTAACTTAAGAGCTTAAGGCGATGAAGAGGAATAGTAGATAGGAAGAAGTCGAAAGAGAGGAAGGCTTAATGGCTGAAAGGCTTTCCGGACTTACTTGTATTGAACCCGCCCTCCAAGCCAAGGATGAACTCCAATCGTATGTCTGCGTTAAAGGCTGAAGTGGAATGTGCGTTTTATGCGTTCGTTCAATTAGGGTGGTACCGCGAGTATACCTTCGTCCCTTACATGACGGAGGTTTTTTTTATTGTACAGGAGCAATTTATTAGATAAGGAGAGATATATATGGCTGATAAGAAGCAGCAGGAATTTGTAAAAGAGATTACCTCAATGGAGGAGGATTTTTCTCAGTGGTATACCGATGTTGTTCTAAAGACTGACATGGTTGACTATGCTCCTGTCAAGGGTTGCATGGTAATAAAGCCTTACGGCTATGGAGTATGGGAAGGGATTCAAAGAGTGACCGATAGAAGATTTAAGGCTACAGGGCACAAGAATGCATATTTCCCGCTTTTGATACCTGAAAGCTATTTGAAGAAGGAAGCAGACCACTTTGAAGGCTTTGCTCCTGAAGTGCTGTGGGTAACTCATGGAGGCAATGAGGAGCTTGCAGAAAGGTTGTTTATTAGACCTACTTCAGAGACAATAATCTGTGACATGTATTCCAAGTGGGTGCAATCCTATAGAGATCTTCCTCTTCTGATTAACCAGTGGTGCAACGTCGTACGCTGGGAAAAAACAACGAGACCATTCCTTAGAACGGCTGAGTTCTTATGGCAGGAAGGGCATACAGTTCATGTAGATTACAACGATGCTCAGAA
>PGYR01000036.1 GCA_002839765.1 Ignavibacteriae bacterium HGW-Ignavibacteriae-4 | reverse complement strand
GGAGTAGGGCATTTTCCTCCGCTGGCGGAGGTGGCTGACACCGCAGGTGTCAGACGGAGGTGGACAAACGAAGAAGAACGTTGTTATTTATCCTCCTCAGTCAGAACAAGTTCTGCCAGCTCCTCTCGAGGAGCACAGTTCGTTATTTCAAGTAAGATTAATTACACCTTATGATGCTCTCAACCAAACGAAGTGGAGTGAAGAGTCAGCATAAAAAAGTAGACCCTTCGCTACGCTCAGGGTGACGGGGTCATTACCTACTAATATTGAACTGCTCTGGAGTTCTCCTAGATACTTCGCTCCGCTCAGTAAAACCGGATTACAAAGGGGTTCGGATATTTGAGACGTATGTAATTCTGCGATGCTCAGCGCAGGCCTTCACTCCACTCCCTCTCAAGTGATGAAAACTTTGTACACTTTGTATGAAAAAGAACAGTGATAATTTATCTATTCGTCAACTCCCAAAATTTTCCTATATTTGTAAATACATAAAATAGCCATAGAGCAGAATGAAAAAGATACTTTTCCTACTACTATTCCCAATACTATTATTCTCAAAAGACTTCAATCCTGATGATTATGAAGCAGATGTCGATAAGATCATCGAAGCTGCAATGAAGAGCAATATCGGTTGGGAAAGATTAGAATATCTTTGTAATAATTTCGCAAACCGCCTTAGTGGAACTCCTCAGCTAGAGAGAACAATAAATTGGGTGTACGAGGAAATGCACAAAGATGGATTAGCAAATGTGCAAAAACAACCTGTAATGGTTCCGAACTGGAAGAGGCACTATGAGTCTGTGAAAGTCATCTTCCCTATGGAATATGATATAGATATGCTAGGGTTAGGTGGTAGTATAGCTACTCCACAAGAAGGAATAACGGCTGAAGTACTAGTTGTAAGAGATAAAGATGAACTAGATAGAAGGAAAGATGAAGTAAAAGGAAAGATTGTTCTATTCAACGCACCTTTCACAACTTATGGGCAAACTGTTCAATATAGATTCTACGGAGCACAATGGGCTGCGCAGTATGGAGCTGTGGCAAGTCTAATCCGTTCAGTTAGTCCGATTGGTTTTGACAATCCTCACACAGGGATGATGGCTTATAGTGATAGTATCCCAAAGATACCTCACGCGGCTATTACTCTAGAAGGGGCTGAACTACTACAAAGATACCAAGATAAAGGCCAAAGAGCTACTATAAACCTTACTATGCACGCAAAGCATTACCCAGATGCAATATCACACAATGTAATGGGCGAAACAAAAGGAAGTACATTAGCAGATGAGATTATCTCAGTTGGTGGGCATATAGACGCTTGGGATGCAGGTCAAGGTGCTCAAGATGATGGTGGTGGTTGTATGACTACTTGGGAAGCCGTTCGTTTGATTGATGAATTAGGATTAAACAATAAACGCACAATACGCTCTGTTCTTTGGACAAATGAAGAGAATGGTGCCATGGGTGGTAAAGAGTACGCTAAGGGCTTTGCAAACGAGAAACACGCTATGGCATTCGAATCTGATGCAGGTACATTCGCGCCACTTGTTATTAGATTCAAAGGTAGCCCAGAGATAATGGAACAAGTAAAGAAATTTGAACCCTTACTTCAAAAAATTAACCCGCAAATTACTGTTGATGAAGGTGGTGGCGGAGTAGATATAAGTCCACTTATGGATACCGGTGTACCGGGTATGAGTTTATCGCCTGATGATAAAGGTAGATATTTCTGGTATCACCACTCCCCTGCTGATACTTTCGACAAAGTAGATAAAGAAGAATTCAAACAATGTGTAGCTGCTATTGCAGTTACTATTTATTTATACTCAATATTAGAATTAGAATGACAAAACAACAACTTTGCACAGAAATTTATAATGTAGCGCACATAACTGGCGAATTTAAACTTCGCTCAGGTGTTACTAGCCACGAATATTTTGACAAATATCAATTTGAAGCAAGACCAAACTTGCTCAAAGAAATAGGCACACAAATAATCGAGACTATAATTCCAGGATTAGAATTCGATATGCTAGCCCCTCTTGAAATGGGTGGTATTCCTATAGCTACTGCTATCTCGTTAGCTGCTGGCTACGATATGGTTTTAGTCCGCAAGGAAGCCAAAGAATACGGAACTTGTAAACTAGCAGAAGGACCAGATATATCAGGCAAAAAGCTATTGATAATAGAGGATGTTGTTACTAGTGGTGGTCAGATTATAATCAGTGCTAACGAATTGCGTGAGCGAGGTGCAATAGTCGAAGAAGCTATATGCGTTATTAATCGTGAAGCTGGTGGTGAAGACAATCTGAAAGAAGAAGGTATAAAGCTTTATTCACTGTTCACTATGAGTGAACTGAAAAGCTAACTACTTAGCTATTATAATAATCTCGGTGCGCCTGTTTAGCTTACGACCGAAATCAGTATTGTTCGAAGCAATTGGGCGACTTTCTCCATATCCTTGGGTTTTAATCCTTTTAGCAGATATGCCTTTTTTAATTAGGTAAGACTTTACGTTTTCTGCTCTGAATTTTGAGAGACGATTATTAGTCTCTTCGCTACCTATTGCGTCAGTATGTCCTTCTATCATGACTACTACATTCTTTCTATTATTCATAAACATAGAAAGAACTTCTAGCTCAGGAACAGTGTCTGGCAAATTAGAACTACCAGTTTGATATAGCATATTCTCTATAATCAATCTACGACCTAACTCTACTATAGGAATTGTCTTTTTAGTAAGCTCTTCTTTTCTTTCATTGATAATAGCAATGTCTATACTATCAGGGATAGCGGGCTTAGCAGTTCTATATTTGAGAGCATATAGATTAGTCAATTGATTCGAAAAATTATCTAAAATAGTAGAAAATGGATAATCAATGTCGTAGAAATTCCCTCTCGTGTTAGAAGAAATATAGTTGTACGCAGTCAATCTAGGAGGAACAATACTAAAGACCCTCACTTGATCATCGAACAACATTTTTGTTATAGATTCAGTTGTTTGATCTGAGCTTCCAACTCCTGTCTCACCTGCTTGATGATATGGTGCATCCGTCACTAATACAGCTACTTTATTTGCTGAAGGTCTATATTCGATTTGTTTCGATGCTGCTTTTAGTGCTTCTAGAGCATTCTCTTTAACATCTCCCCCACCTCTAGCCTTAACTTTACCTATCCAGCCAAGAAAATCATTTACATCAGGTGTTGGTTGATAAACCTTATCGACTTCATCAGAAAATAAAATCAATCCCAAAGTATAGTCAATACCACGAGTTTTTAAGAAATCAGTCAAATCACGTACTTTCTGCCTTACAGCATCAATATATGTTTGCATAGAACCTGTTTGGTCTATCACAAATATAAAATCAACAGGTACTCTTTCATTAATTGAAAGTTTATCTACAGATATTACTTGGTGTTCTACCCCATTTTCTAATACTGACAACCCTTCAGAATATAAAGTATCTAACGGTTGTCCGTAAATATTATATGCTTCAACTATTACTTTTATTATAGGGTAATGGGAAATATCTACGTTTTGTATAGTAAGTTTGATGTCTTTCTTTTCGTAGGTAACAGATGCTGAACGCATCAGGTCTTTTCTTTTAGCGGAGCTATCTTGAGCAGTAGGTTGGTCATTTATATTGTCAGATTGGGCAACGAGTATATTACTTGTAGTAAATACGGAGGTTAATGCAATTAATATGACAATGGCTCTAATCATCTTGCAAGTTACTGAATGTAGAAATAAAAAAAAACCCCTCTGCTCTAAAACAGAAGGGTTGTTGATTTCTTATATAGTTATTCTTAGAATTGGACTTATCATAAAGAAGTTTTGAATCTCGTAAGGCCTTTGATCCCTTAATATAGTTGAGAATCTTCCTTCAAGTAAGAACCAATTACCGAATAATGGCAAATATGCCTGAGCCATTAATATTTGGTTAGAGTATTGAACACTCAAACTAAATGGAAATGCTTGTTGATTTCTATACTGAGCTTTCAAATAAACCCAATCAGCGAACTCATTTGGTTTGTATGTATTTAGTCCAGTTACGTTATCTTTTTCTATGATATATTCATAACCTTGTTGATACATCAAATACTCATCAACTTGAGCATAACTAGCTCCTACATCGAATCTGAAATAGTGCGATGGAGTATTTTCATTACCAACCCATAAATTATAGAATAAAGTAGCTTGACCAGTTTCTCTTAGTAATGGTGCAATTCCCAATTTAGTTATTGTTGTATCACCATTACGAGGATCTACAAATCCTTCATCTCTTCTAAAATCAGCACCATTAGTATTAGCATATCTTCCATAAGATTCTACAGCTACATTTCTATTTCTCAAATCACTAAAAGGTAGTTCCAAGTTCAATCCAATACCGAATTGAGGATGGAATGGCATGTGAACGTCAAAACCAGCAACTAATTTGCCATCTGGTCCAGCGTTCAACAATCTATCAGCGACCCATGAAAATGCTGTACCAGCATTATCTAATCCAGAAGAATGTCTATAACCACCACCTAAGTAAGCATTGATTAATCTAGGAACGAATTCTCTTGTAGCAGGGTCAGTATTGTTCATCAAAGGTCTTTGGATAGTGACTTTACTTTCACCAGCAGACCAGAATTGATAACCAACTTCGTCAGTACCTACTTTGTTTTGTAACCAAAATCCAGTTTCACCTATTTTTAGCGATTGCTCGAATAAAGATAAAGTAACTGCTTGTATCTTGTCTTCTGGTCTCAAATAATCTTGAATTGCAGTAGCTTCAGATGGCTTTACTGGGATTTCAGGTGGTATTTCGATATAGCAATAAGTTCTAGAATCAGCACCTGGTGTAGGTCTTTCGTAGATATTATAGTCATCATCACCTGATAAATACTTAGAAATTTTCTTTATATTCTGGTCAATCTCTTGCGGTTTCATAGTTGCTTTTCCACAAGAAATCAATAAGATTTCATAATTCTTTTCTCTAGGTGGCTTTGGTGAAGCTAACACTTCAATTTCTTCAATATTCAATTCATCTTTTGAATAACCGTAAATAGAGAATGCTTGATAGATTTGGAATTGTAAATCTGGCTCGCATACTTTCCAACGAGGGAACATTTTACGTAATTCATAATCAATCGTCGTCAAAGAATCAACGTAGTTGTAGTCACTTGATGCTTGAGCCATAGTCTTGTAAGAAGAGCCAGCCAGCATTAAGATGCTTACAATTATTAATATTTTTATATTTTTCATATTCATTTTTCTTTCTGTTATACAATTATTAGAATACATAGATTAAACGAGCCATAGGCACTAGTAACGAGTTCATTTCCCAAGGTCTTGGAGATTTTCTGAAAGCAACAGCATAGCCGTTTGCTTCTAATCTGATAGAGAATGTATTCTCTACTACTGGAACTTGTACCCAACCATTGAACTGTAATGATTCGTCAAAGTACTGAATACCACCACCAAAAGGTGTTGTATTATTTGTTGTCATGAATTCTAACTTACCAGATATACCACCAACAAATTCGCTTCCTCTTTCGTTTAGGTTAACTTTAGGATCTTCCAAATCATCATTGATTTCGTAGCCCCAAGTTTCCATAGAGTAGCCAGTACCACCGACACTAAATCGCATGAAATAATCTTCGTCAATACTTATACCAAATGTATAATGTACTTGTGTATTAAATCTCATTAAATAATCGTTGTTCAATGCACTTCTTTGGAAAGTGAATGGATCAGTATCAACATTAGAATTACCATTACCTGCAATAGCATCGCCGAATACATATCCAAATTGAACTTGGAATACATCACTTCGAGGAATAACAGCAAATGGAAAATCTAGAGTACCAGCTATACCAACTCCAGCGTAAGTCATCGTTCTTTGTTGATTATAAACGTCTTCTGAGAATGATGCCCAACCGTCGGTCGGTAGTATGAAACCGAATTTCACGTTCTTCCATATAGCAGAAAGTGTCATTCTGTTTGACCAGAAAGAAGGATAGTTAATACCTTCGATACCGTATTTCAATTCAACACCGAAATTAGGTAAGTAATCATTAGTTGCTCTACGAGGATCAATTATCGCATTGCCCATTGAATCAGTAGCCACAGAACCATCTCTCTTACGAGCATATTGTGGCTCATATTGAGTCCAACTTACCAAATCAGGACTAACAGTCAATATATTGTTTTTACCCATATATCTTTCTGGTTGACCTTGAGATATTCTCTTATACATTTGAATATCTTTTGATTGCACTCTGTTATTATTGATTAATGGTTGAGATACACCATATTCTTTGCCTAAGTAACGAACATCAGTACCAATAGCACGAGCTGCCATAGTTTCATTCTGAAAGTTACCTTGGATGAGATAAGCATAAGTCAAATCATACAAATTAGCATAACCGTATTTAGCGGGATCAATTTCAGTTTCTTTTAATCTGTCATAAGAGTAAACATTCTCCGTAGAAACGAATTCTAAATCTTCTCTTACTTCTCGATTAGCCAAATCGAATTCTAATTCCATATAGACCAAACCAATGATTCTATCAGGAATACCGCCTTTTTCTGGGCGAGAAGTTACTAGATATGCTTTTGGAGAAAGCGCTTCTGTAACACCCATTTCTTTTTGGTAAATTGCATTATAAACACACTCCAATATATCATCAGCAGGGGGAGTATATCCTTTAAGGATAATCTCTCTAGCTATACCAGATTGTGAGTTACCATTAAGAATTTCGTTTCTTACAAGATCCTTGATACTTTGATCAACTTCATCCAAACATTTTTCATCAGTAGCCCCGCCAGCTAACTTCTTCTTACGTTTAGATTCTACAATCTCTTTTATTTCATCTGGTGTCGTTATTTTATATACGTTAACAGCACCAAATCTATAGTTTTTAAATCTTGAAAGTATAGAACTAACGTCATCTATTCTCTGTGCCTCTAATCCTAATGACGAGAGAACAAAGATAGCTGCAAATAGAGCATATACTTTTATTTTAAAACTGTTCATAATTTTAACCTTTGAATTAAATTAATTGTCGATATTATAATAAGTATCAGCTTTCTCTGCTTTCTGCTTAACCTGAACACTTATATTTAGTGGTCTAGGATTAGATTGCACCCCATTAATTGGGTTGATAGCAACGGCTGAACCTCTAATAACTACAGTTCCACGTATATTACCATCATCATCAGGTTCACCTCTTAGAGTGAATTCTATTTGAGCTTTACCACCCTTAATTACAATTGTTGGTTTACCAACAACAGAGTAGCCCGGAATTCTTACTTGAGGAGCATCCAAATTAATTGATACTTCAGCTTCCTGTGTACTTCCTTCTTTACCTATCTTAGGAGCAGTTACATTAATATCTGTAACCCTTACTCTTACCATATCACCATCAACTGAAGTATTTACTTGTTGATTAAGTATAGATATACCTGGTTCTGATTGAGCTATCTTGAAATCGTATTTAGGGAAGATGTCTATTTCTTCTTTAGAAATAGGATCTGTCCATACTATTCTTACAGATGCTTTCTTCATATCAGCTGACAAGTATAGGTTATCCGCTCTTTCAGCAGAAAGACCAGTTGTTAAACCTCTGTCTTGCGGATCAGCATCAGTTTTGAAATAGTAACCAAACTGTTCAGGTGCAATTTTATTACCAGATGGTGGTTCGAAGTTGAAGAACAACTGTTCGCCATATACTGATAATGCACTTAATTTAGCTTGTAAGTTTCTGATTTTCTCTTCTACATTTGCAGGGAATACAACAAGACTAGGTTCTTTTGTCTCGCTCTTACCTTGCAATTGGTGAGTTAGTTTAATTTGATATGTACGAGGACCACCATTGGCACCTGCAGATAAAGGTTTATCCAAAGTACCTATGTAATCAACGCTACCTCCATTAGCAGGACTTCCGTCATTTGCTCTTCTGAATGTTACATTTGCAACAGGCTGACTAGAAGTTCCAGAAGCTGCATCGTGTACAGTTCCTCTGATTACGTTTTGATCACCTTGATATGGAGATATACTCATTCTGAAGTTTATCTTACCTTGATTGAATCTATAGAAATTGTCAGCAACTTGGATAACTGGGTCAGCCATCTTAGGTTTCGGAGTCATAACACGAATGTTGAACTCGATATCGCCTTTGTTTTGTGCAAAATTTGATGATTGTCCTGGCGTCAATAACTTCACAATATATCCATACAATCTGATATTACCAATCAAATCACCAGCATCTTCTTCTTTAGATGCCATAGTCTTAGCTTTATCTATTGCATCATCAAAAGCGAGGAATCCACCTTCTGAAGTCAACACATCTGCTTTTGGTACATCATATTTTTCTAATTTACGTTCTAGTTCTTTCTCAACTTTCATCAAGTCAGTTACTTTTAGTTGAACAGTACCAATATTGACAGTAGCTTCTTTATCTAGCTCTTCAACTTTTTGGTCAGACCGAACACCTAAGATTCTATTAGTTTTAGAAACGAAACGTAATTTATACCAACCTGCTTTACCAGGTGGTTGGAAATTAACAACGAAAGCTCGTTTACTTAATGTACCTCTATCACCATGAATACCAGAAGCTAATTTCGTTTCAGGTATTGAATAGTGAAATATACTATCTTCGGGGAAACCGTTTGGACCAAAAGTTGGGCCACGAACAATTTTACTTGCCTTGTCATAGACTGGGTGCATCAAATCTTTATTGATATTGGCCAAGTCTAGTTTTTTAAATGTTGCATCAGCATCCATTTTTATTTTTTGAATACCAACGAATTCCCATGCTGTATTTGTTTCTGGTTCAATGACAGCTCTACCCAAATCAAATTTGGTTAAATCATAAGCCTTATCTTTGAAAAAGTCATTATCTGGGAATGGTGGGACGGCTCCGGTTTCTAAACTACTGTTATAAAAAACTTGATATTCCAAATCTTCTACATTAGCCAATCTAACTAGCTTTTCTAGTCTTTCCATATACTCTTTCTGTGGCTCACCTTCCATTCTGCTAGAGTTAGCACTAACGTCAGTAACACCTACTTCCACAATATATCTTCTTTCAGATTTGATATCAATACCCAAAACTTCTTTAATATTCACACCTGGAGGGGGAATAGTAATCTCATCTTGTGGTCTTGTGTTTATACCCTCAGTACCTGAACCGGACTGAAGTTGTGATAGGATAGACTGGACAATTTTCATCGCCTCTTTTTGCTTTTGATGTAAGTGCTCTTCCGCTTCATCTCTTTCTACGATAATAATTAGAAGCTCTAATACTACCGCTAGATAAAGCACGAAATAAACCTTACCAGCTCCACCGCCTTTAGACATATTTTACCTTTGAATTATTTTAAATTTCAATTTTTATGAAAACAGACACACGTCAAATATATACATTATTTTATTAATAATAACAAAAGTGTATAATTTGAATCTCTATTTTACGAATAATCTGAACAAATATCAAATAGTAAAAAATATACTTATATGCGGCTCCTTTTTTTCTTTATGTAAATAATATATTCTAAATTATATCTAACGGAAAGCATAATATAAAAAAAAATATTTAAAATGGAAATAATTATTATTGGTGCAGGTGATATTGGATATCAATCTGCCCGTCGATTTTCTAAAGAAAAGCACAATATTGCACTCATAGAAAGTAACGAAGCCCTTGCAAATTTTGCTTCTGATAATCTCGATGCCTTTGTAATCACAGGTAACGGGTGTAGCACTTCTATACTGAAAGAGGCTGGAGTAGAAAAAGCCGATGTTCTTGCCGCTTTGACTGATAATGATGAAGTAAATATACTGGCATGTAAAATTGCAAAAAAATATGGTGTAAAAACAACTATAGCTAGAATTAGGAATCCTGAATATTTAGTAGAAGACCATATAATAAGTAAAGAAGAATTTGGCGTTGACCATTTTTTACAACCAGAAAAAGAAACTGCAGATACTATAGTTAGATTAATTCGCCAATCGAACGCTACTGATATAATCGAATTTGAAGGTGGTAAATTAAAGTTCTTTGGGCTTAGATTAGATAGTAGCTCATCATTGTTACACAAAAAATTAATGGATTTGAGTATTGAACTCGATAATCCTCCACTAACTGTAACTGCTATAAAGCGTGGGCAACACACTATAGTCCCCAAAGGTAGCGATATACTATTACCAGGCGACCAAATATATATGGTTTGTGCACCATATTATCAAGAAACTGCTTTGGAATACCTCGGTAAATCAAAAAAACAAATTGAAAATATTCTGATAATAGGTGGAGGACTAACGGCTACTTTCGTAGCGATGGAGCTAGACGGCGAGATTAATATGAAAATAATAGAAAGTGACGAGAAAAAAGCACTTGCTATAGCCGAGAAGCTCAATAAATCACTTGTTATTCATGGTGATGGGTCAAATCTTGATTTACTTATGTCCGAAAATCTAGATTCTATGGATCAGTTCATAGCTATAACTGGTGACGATGAGACTAATATAATCACAAGTATAGTAGCTCAACATATTGGTGTAAAAAGAACTGTATCCCTTATTAAGAAAAGTGAATATCTACCACTAACACCTGCTCTTAATTTAGATGCAGTTGTGAGTAAACAACAGATAACTGTAAATGCAATAACTCGACTAATAAAAGGTGGTGGCATAGCAAAATTTGCTGAACTCCCTGGTCTTGATGCAGAAATCGTAGAGTTTGTTGTAAAAGAAAAATCAAAAATAACGCGTAAACCAATCATGCACCTAAAAATACCTAAAGGTTCTGTATTAGGTGCTATTTTGCGTGATGATGAACTAATAATCCCTAAGGGAAATACTCAAATAATAGCCGGAGACAAAGTAGTAGTTTTCTCTTTGCCTGACTCATTCCCAAGTGTCGAATCTCTTTTCGAGTAATATAAAATGAATATAAAATTGGTTTTAAGAGTATTAGCATTCCTATCGATCTTTTTAGGAATTGGTATGCTCTTACCTTTACCTTTCTCATACTACTATGGTTCGGGCGATGCTAATGCTTTGATGGAATCGGCTTTAGTTTGCTTTGCAATAGGGTTATTTGTATTTATTCCCAAAGATATAAGCAAAGATTTCAAAACAAAAGATGGTTTTGCTATAGTTACTTTTGGATGGATAGTTATGGCACTTCTCGGTAGTTTACCTTATCTTTTCTCTGGCTCTATTCCCAACTTTACTAATGCTATTTTCGAAACTATGTCGGGATTCACAACTACTGGGTCAACTATACTAACAGATATAGAGGCATTGCCGAAGGGCATTCTCTTTTGGAGAAGTATAACTCACTGGCTTGGCGGTATGGGGATTATCGTTCTTACTATTGCTATACTCCCTTTCTTAGGTATAGCAGGTATGCAACTATTCAAGGCAGAATCATCGGGGCCTTTTTCCGAGAAACTTAAACCAAGAATCACCCACACGGCAAAGTTACTTTGGACAGTTTATCTTGTATTGACAATAGCTGAAATATTATTATTAATGAGTGGTGGAATGAATTTTTATGATTCTATCAATCATTCTTTTGCTACGCTTGCTACTGGTGGCTTTTCTACATATAATGCCAGTATAGTCGGACAAACTTCTTATATACAATATGTATTAATTGCATTTATGGTACTGGCTGGAACAAATTTTTCACTGCATTATTACTTCGTTACAGGCAATTGGAGAGTATATTTCAAAAGTCCAGAGTTTCGGTTCTATTTTTTTTCAATTCTGTTTGCAAGTGTACTAATATTCTTTAATATATATTCTCAATACAATGGCGCTATAGAAACAGCATTTCGCGATTCATTATTCCAGGTCACTTCTTGTATTACCTGTACTGGCTTTGCCTCTGCAGATTATGAGCTATGGGGTTCTTCTTCACAAGTTGTCCTACTGTTATTGATGATGGGTGGTGGTATGGCAGGATCTACTGCGGGTGGTATCAAAACAGTACGACTAATACTACTATTCAAATTCACTTATAATCAATTCGTTAAAGTACTTCATCCCCGAGCAGTAGTCCCTCTTCGTATTGGTAATAGATACGTAGATGATAAAACCGTATTAGATGTACTTGGTTTCTTTTTGCTATATGTAGTTATACTTGCTTCTTCAGTTTTATTGCTTACACTATTTGGGTTAGATATTATTAGTTCCATCGGAGCCGTAGTTACTGCCATGAGTGGCGTAGGACCTGGTTTGAATCTTGTAGGTCCTATGGATAATTTCTCTTTCTTGCCCGATATTTCTAAATGGTTACTTTCCTTCTTGATGTTAGCTGGTAGATTAGAGCTGCTAACGGTGATTATACTACTCTCTCCTAATTATTGGAAAAAGTAAGCATTAGTATCTGAATTAACTTGGCTAAGATTTTTATATATATTTCGTATATTGCTCGATTACTGTATTACATTATTGAGGCTTTAGTAGTAAAGTCAAAAATCGAAACAAGTTTGAATGAATTATAAAATAGTAATTAGAGTATTAGCATTTCTATCGATATTCCTTGGTTTAGGTATGTTATTGCCTTTACCTTTTTGCTATTATTATGGCTCAGGTGACGCTCAGGCATTTCTAATTTCTGCTGCAATTTGTTTTAGTATCGGCATACTTGCATTTCTAAATAATGATAGAAAAACAGACCTAAAAACAAAAGACGGTTTTGCTATTGTTACTTTCGGATGGATAATAATGGCATTGCTCGGCAGCTTACCATATATGCTATCAGGAGCAATACCTTCTTTCGCTGATGCCTTTTTCGAATCTATGTCTGGTTTCACAACAACCGGATCAACTATATTATCTGAAATCGAATCTCTACCCCAAGGTATTTTGCTATGGCGAAGTATAACGCATTGGTTCGGAGGTATGGGGATTATAGTGTTAACTATTGCAATCCTCCCTTTTCTTGGGATTGGTGGTATGTCACTATTCAAAGCAGAATCACCAGGACCTATTTCTGATAGATTAAAACCTAGAATAACTCAAACGGCAAAGCTATTATGGGGAGTTTATGTAATACTAACTGCAACTGAACTCGCATTATTAATGGTCGGTGGGATGGATTTTTTCCATTCACTCAATCATGCTTTTGCAACTATGGCAACTGGTGGTTTTTCTACTAAGAATCTGAGCTTGGCTGGTGAAACCCCTTATACCCAATATGTTGTAATAATATTTATGTTTATAGCAGGTACTAATTTCTCGCTCCATTATTACTGGATGCGTGGCGATTTCAAGAGTGTATTCAAAAGTACAGAGTTCAGAGTATATATTTTCATAATACTTTTTTCTTCAATTGTAATCTTTACTGATGTTTATCAGCTTTACGCTGGAGCGGTAGAGCCTGCAATTCGTGATGTCCTTTTTCACGTAGTAGCCGTTATGACTACTACAGGTTTTGCTACTTCTGACTTTGAGCTTTGGTCGAATTCATCACAGATTATGACTCTTGCCCTTATGTTCGTTGGTGGTATGGCTGGCTCCACTTCAGGGGGGATGAAAGTAATAAGAGTTATCTTACTAATCAAATTTGCATATAATCAGTTCATAAAAGTACTGCACCCTAGGGCTATAGTACCTATTAAGGTTGGAGATACTCGAATAGATGACAAAGTAATACACGATGTCCTTGGGTTTTTTGTACTATATATGTTCATATTAGGTTTTTCTATATACTTACTAATATTATTTGGGTTGGATCTAGAAACTTCGATTGGTTCAGCGGTTACAGCTATCAACAATATCGGCCCAGGTTTGAACCTCACCGGCCCAACTGACAATTTTGGGTTCTTACCTGATATATCTAAATGGTTATTGTCATTTCTGATGTTAGTCGGTAGGTTGGAAGTACTAACAGTAATTATTCTCTTAGCTCCTTCTTATTGGAAGAAATAGAGCTGACTAATTATTTTTCGATACTACTATTTGTCTATTCTTTACCATTAATCTGTACATGGGATAATAAGCAATAGTAATTCCGAGTATCAAATATAAGCTGTCTAGTTTGATAAACTTTATCCAATACATTGGTAACAGCACAAGTACTAAAACTAATGCACTATTGAGCAAGTGCCTTTTGAAAGTATAGGGTTTAAACTTTTTTAAATCTATCATTATTTTACCCGTTTATTTGCCATTTCTAATCTCGTCATGTTAAATATATAGCATTTTCTTAACATGACAAAACCCTCATGTTAAAATAATCCGTTTTTCTTAACATGACAAATGTATGGAACTGATAGAATTCTATTTTTTAACAAATAATTTATTATCTTTGCTTAGTTAATACTTTCTCTACTTATTCATAAATACTGTTTTCACATGAAAAAAAATATACTTATTCTTTTTATAATAGTCTCATCAATAGCAAATGCAAACAATAATGACTCTCTTTTTTCTCTTTGGGAAAACAAGAGTATACCCGATTCTACACGAATAGTTGCTCTTGCAAAATTTATAACTTTCAACGTACTTAATACGAATCCAGACTCAGCCAAATCACTAAATGACGAACTATACATATACTCTGAAATGAAAAAGAACGACGTGGGTTTGAGCGAGGCGTATAATAATTATGCTATACTCAGTTCTTACAATGGAAACTACAAAAAGGCATTGGATTATTTGAATAAAGGCTTAGTCATAAATGAAAAAATGAAAAATAGGGACAGGGTAACAAACTCACTTATAAATATTGCCTCAATGTATAATTACCTCGGTGACTATGTAAAAGCTTTGGAGTATAATAGACGATGCTTAGTGATCCAAAAAGAACTAGGGAATAAGCAAGGAATGATAAAAACATATAACAATATGGGCATAACCTACGATTATATGGGAGATAACAAGAAGGCAATAGAAAACTACGAATTAACTATAACACTATCAGAAGAGATTGGTTATCAAGAAGGAATTGGAAATGGGCATATGAATATAGCGCTAATATATTATGATCTTGATGAAATGGAAAAAGCCCTTGTAAACATAAGCAAGTCCCTAGTAATAGCAAAAAAACTAAAAGACAAATTCCAATTAGCAAGTACATACGCTAATTTGGGATATATAAAAGCTGGGATGAAGAATTACGAAGAAGCATTAGAGAATTATAATATAGCCTTGAAACTTCATATAGAATTAAATGACATAAAGGGTGTTGCAAATGTTATGTTCTTATTGGGTGAACTTACTAAAGTTCAGGGTGACTATGAACAAGCGGCATGGTATTTTGGGGAGAGCTTGAAGTCCTACGAGGAAATAGAGCAAAGCTATGATATATCAGCATGCTATATGAATATAGGTAAATGCAATTTAGGAATGAATAAAATATCCAAAGCAATCGCTAATTGTGAGAAGGGATATAAAATTTCCACCAATATCGGTGCTATCGAAATCGAGAAAGATGCTTGTGATTGCTTATATGAATCATATAAAGCAAAAGGCAACACCAAAATAGCAATGGAATATATGGAAAAATCAAAGATGCTAGTTGATAGTATAAACAATAATGAGACTTCCGAGAAGCTAGTACAATTAGAATATGAGCATAAAATGCTAACTGACAGTTTAGCAAAAGAAAAAGAAAAAATTGAAAATGAACTAAAAGAAAAAGACAGTATTCAAAATTTCCTATTTCTAGGAAGTGGTCTGCTTGTATTATTAGTAGCAGGTGGCTATTTCATAAAAAGAAGAAAATCAAACAATTCAGTGAGAAAAGATTAGTAAAAAAAGAAAATTTAAAAATAATTAGTATATTGATATTCAACTTACTTACAATTTTCTATGAAAATACTATTAATACTTTTATGCTTATCATTTTCAATTAACCACAGCGTGTTTGCGGCAGGAGATTCTTTGCTCGCAAAATGGCATGATAAATCTTTAAGTGACCCAGAAAGAATAACGGCTTATGATCAGTATATTTTTGATCAACATATAAATAAGAACTCCGATTCTGCAGAATTCCACCTCGAACAACTTACAAAATACAGTAAAGCAAAAAATTCATTTCTCGGTTTAGCTAATAGTTCAAATATAAGGGGAGTACTAGAACTAAAAAGGGGGAACTATGATGAGGCTATTGAATATTTCAACGAAACATTAAAAATTGGTAATGAGAATAAAAGCAATTCAGTTAGAGCTTCAGCGTTTTCCTACATTGCAATAGCAAATTACTACAAAGGTGAATATGAAATAGCGCTTACTGGCTTTGAGAGAGTTATTTTATTATTCAAAAAACTTCAAGTAAATGAACCTAAATACATAGAAAAATTAGCTTCAGTTTATGTAAATATCGGATCAGTATATCAAGAATTAGCTGACTATAAAAAAGCTCTTGAGAATTACCATGGAGCTTTGAGAATATATGTCGATTTAGACAAGAAGAATGAAATTTCAGCCGTTTACAATAATCTAGGGCTTATCTATAAAGAGAAAGGTGAGTATGTAAATGCACTAGATTATTTTAATAAAAGTAATGATATAAAAACACAGCTCGGTGATAGCCTGGCCAAAGCATCCACATTTCATAATATTGGAATAATTTATAAAGAGTTTAATGATTATGATAAAGCGCTGTTCTACATTAACAAAAGTATAGAAATAGAAAAAGAGAAGAAAAACACTCGAGGAATAGCCTTATCCTACATAGAAGTCGGTGAAATACTTATAGCTCAGAAAAAATATAATGAGGCGTTAGAATATCTTGAAAAATCATTAGGAATGAATAAAGAAATTGGTGATAAGAGTGGAATAGCTTCCTCGCTACTGTCCATTGGTAATCTATACGCCTCCCAAAAAAACCACACCAAAGCTAAAGATTATTTTAATAAAAGTTTGAAATACTATGAAGAAACTGGCGAACAAATTGGTATTTCTATTGCTTTAAGTCTCCACGGTCAATCAGATTTAGAACTTGGCAATATAATCTCGGCTTTGAAGAATTGTAAAAAATCAGAAGTAGCCGCAAAAGATATAGAAACCATAGATATTAAAAAATCATATTGTGAGTGTTTATATAAAGCGTACAAAGCGACTTCACAACCCCAAAAGGCACTTCATTACTATGAGAAATTTATAAATTACTCGAATATGATGAACTCGAGAGATGCCTCGAAGGATATACAAAAAATGGAGTTTCAGAAGATAAAATTAGCCGACAGTCTAAGACAAGAAAAATCAAGAATAACTACAAAGTTAAAATTTGAAAATAGAATAGCTGAAGAGAATCAACAAAGAAATATTGCCCTCGCATTTGGATTTATTTTCATAATGGTAGCAGGTGGACTTTATAGTCGTGTTAGATATATTCGCAAGACCAAGGATGTGATTTCAATTGAAAAAGACCGCTCTCAGAATTTACTCCTCAATATACTGCCCGCTGAGATAGCCAGAGAATTAATGGAGAAAGGAAAATCTGCGGCAAGGGACTTTGAGAATGTAACAATTATGTTCACTGACTTCAAAGAATTCACACAAGCGTCAGAAAAGCTAACAGCCCACGAGTTAGTTAATGAGATAAACTATTGCTTCGAGAAATTCGATGGTATTTGTGAAAAGTACAGAATAGAAAAAATCAAAACAATTGGGGACTCATATATGGCTGCTGGTGGCTTACCAGTTCCTTATAAGTCATCAACAAAAAACACAGTACTTGCTGCAATTGAAATACAGCAATTTATAATCCAGAGAGCCGAAAATAGACAAGTTGAACATAAAGTTTGTTTTGAGATGAGAATAGGTATTCACTCTGGTCCTGTTGTAGCAGGAATAGTCGGTGTTAAAAAATTCCAGTATGATATATGGGGTGACACTGTAAACACAGCTTCGCGGATGGAAAGCGCAGGCGAAGTAAATAAAATAAACATCGGTCAAAGTACTTATAATATCCTCAAAGATGACCCTGACTTTGTTTTCGAGCACAGAGGTAAAATCAACGCCAAAGGAAAAGGCGAAGTTGATATGTATTTTGTGGAATTAAAGAAGTAATCTATACTTGCTAAATACAAATTTAAAGTCTTCTAGTATATAATAAATCGAACAGTTTTGATTGCATGTGCTGTAATCAGGGAGAAATTCCCCTCTTTAAGCAACGCGAAAGAGGGGTGGACTGCGAAGCAGGACGGGGTGTTCAGAAAAATAGAACAACCTTAAAGAGAAAAAAAGTATACAATTAGTCGGAAGAATCAGATAATAACAAATTTTGTTGATATGTAAATACCCCGTCAGACACACTGCGTGTGTCTGCCACCCCTTTTTTAAAAAAGGGGAATTTCATTATAAAGGCGAAGTCGATATGTATTTTGTGAAGAGGGCAACTTGATTATAAAGAAATTGATGACTTATATATATTTAATACTTTTATTATTTACATATAGTTGCACTAGTGTTAAGTTAGATAAAGACCTGCTTGTTAACTTAGAATCAATTAAGAATAATGAGTATATTTTATATTCATTAACACATTTTAGTTGGGGGTATCCGACCAAACCTGTACCTCAACTAAAAACACAATATTTAATGATTCTAAAAGATGATGAAAATGAAAAATCCTATTTTGAGCTTTTTAAGTACTCGAATTATAACAAGCCTATAAAATTAAGAGATATACGAGACTATGAGTTTGATAAGATTAAAGAAATTATTAATTCAATTAAGAATAATTTGGAAGTAAATTGTGAAAGATCTTCGGCTTATGAGAACAGAATTGTTTTTACTTTTGATATAAAATTTAATGGAATTAATGATAGATTAGATGAGATAGATATGGTACCAAATAGAATACCAGAATTAATTAAATCTCATTGCCTAAGTGAATATTTAAAAACAATATTTTTCTTTAGAGAATATGAAGCTGATACTCAATTTGACGAACATTAATGTACATGCACAATCAGGGAGAAATTCCCCTCTTTAAGCAACGCGAAAGAGGGGGGGACTGCGAAGCAGGACGGGGTGTTCAGAAAAGTAGAACAATCTTAAAGAGAAAAAAAGCATAAAATTAGTCGGAAGAATCAGATAATAACAAATTCTGTGGCTACTTAAATACCCCGTCCACGCCATAGGCGTGGCCACCCCTTTTTTAAAAAAGGAGAATTTCATTATAAAGGCGAAGTCGATATGTATTTTGTAAAATTACAAAAACTCTGAACTTATTAATTGATCTAGGACGATTTGCTATTGATTAAGCGAATTCTAATCTTTCAATAGTCGTTTCAAACTTATTGTCGTTAGGATATTGTAGCTTCCCATCTTTGTCAGTGGTGGGTTTGTTTGGCTTATTGTAAAGTTTAAAATCTGGGCTAGAAAAAGCGAATTTAAAAATCACATCTCTTATTTCATCTTGTTCTGTTAAGTTTAGGTTCAACTCTTTTCTAACCCTATCAGAGATATTCTCTAGTAAATCACTTCCGATGAATGACATTACTTTTTGCAATTGCTTAATTATTAGTTCTTTATCTATTGACATAATGTATTCCTTTATACTTGTTATAAAAGCATAAACGAAACCATTTCGTCTTGCAACTAAAAGCGAACTTTCAGCATAATTCGACAACGGTTAACTACTCTTTTAATTGCTTAAAATAAAATGGCTTCCGCTAATGTGGGTCCGATTTGTATTTAACACTGATTTAATGAATATCAAATTGCTTATTTATTAGTCTCAGAAGCTTATAATACTAGTTAGAAAAGTGATAAGAGCCGAATTTGACATCTATTTTGTAGTTAACAGCGAGAAATTCCCCTCTTTAAGCAACGCGAACGGGGGTGGACTGCGAAGCAAGACGGGGTGTTTTAAGAATAGAATGGTAGAATTGAGTATAAAGAATCAGAATATTTGAAATTCTGTGGATATGTAAATACCTCGTCAGACACACTGCGTGCGTCTGCCACCCCTTTTAAAAAAGGGGAATTACACATATAAGATAAAATCAAATGTGAAGGTGAAGTTGACATCTATTTTGTATATTTAGAATCTTTGTTTTAACAGATTCGCAATTTATCTTTTTGAGAAATATATGCTTCTTCGTTTTGGTCTATTATTCACAGCAGTTTTAATACTTACTTCTTGTAAGGAAAATTCTGAGAATGTGAAAGAATCTGAAGTTGAAATTTCACAAGAAATTGAATCTCCGTTAATAACAAGCCTCTCTGATTTACCCGATTCGTTACAACCAAAAACTACGCTTATCGTCGATATGCCCTCAGCTAGGACTATAGTAATACCAACTCGGGAAAGCGACTTTAGCTACATAAACTCTAACGACAAGAAAATAGATCTGAAATTAGTACCACCTACTACTACACCAATTGCCGTTCTTTCGGATAATAAAGGAGTTGCAATCACTGACTCATCTGGCAAAAACTTCACTATGGGGAATGGTGGTATTTCTCACTTCACTAATTTCACCACAAATGATGGACTTGCATTAGATGGAG
This sequence comes from Ignavibacteriae bacterium HGW-Ignavibacteriae-4, assembly GCA_002839765.1. Lineage (GTDB taxonomy): Bacteria > Bacteroidota > Ignavibacteria > Kapaibacteriales > UBA2268 > PGYR01. The sequence continues at coordinate 8,740 of PGYR01000036.1, read as the reverse complement.
TGAGCTGTTCAGTGATGGATAATGAAGGGAATATATGGTTCGGTACGCAAGGCGGTGGAGTCAGTAAATACGACGGATACACTTTCACTACTTACACCACAGCGCAAGGATTAGCAAATAACTCTGTTATGAGTATTGTAGCTGATTCGAAAGGGAATATTTGGTTCGGGACGAATGGTGGTGGAGTGAGTAAATTCGATGGGCATACTTTTATCACATTTACAACTGAAGATAGCTTAGCAAACAACAGTATTTATAGCATGACAGAAGATAGTAAGGGCAATATGTGGTTTGGCTCTTACGGCGGTGGAGTAAGTAAATATGACGGAAAGAAATTCAAAAATTATAATACCGAAAATGGGTTAGCCGATAATTTTATAATGGCAATAAAAGAAGATAGTAAGGGGAATATTTGGTTAGGGACAAACGGAAAAGGATTGACCAAATATGATGGAAAGAAATTCAAAACATACACGAAAGATGATGGACTTGCTAGTGATTGGATAAGAAGTATAATGGAAGATAGCAAAGGCAATCTTTGGCTCGGAACTTACGGTGGTGGCGCTAGTAAATACAACGACAAAGACTTCACCAACTATTCAACTGAAAGCGGATTAGCAAGCAAGTTAGTGATGAGCATAGTAGAAGCAAAAGACGGTAAGTTATGGTTCGGAACAAACGGATATGGTGTTAGTTCATTCGATGGTAAAAAATTCAAGGCCTTCTCGACTAAGCAAGGACTAACCAATGACAGAGTTTGGACTATAACAAAAGACAAGGGTAATAACCTCTGGTTTGGTACATTCGGTGGTGGAGTTAGCCGATTTGAGGGTGAAGCATTCACCAAATTTGACCAATCACTCGGATTGGCTAACAGCACAGTCTTCAGTATAAATGAAGATAAAAGTGGTAATATGTGGTTCGGCACAAACGGTGGTGGAATAAGCAAATACAATGGCAAGGAAATCACCAACTACTCTAGTACACAAGGTGTTGCCGATAGAGTTATAATGGCAATAGAAGAAGACAGCAAAGGCATACTCTGGTTTGGTACAAACGGTGGTGGAGTGACTAGTTTCGATGGAAAAGCATTCACTAGCTACTCAACTACACAAGGGCTACCGAGCAATCAAGTATTCGCAATCCGTGAGGACAATGAAAGAAATCTTTGGTTCGGTACTTACGAAGGTGGAGTTGTAAAGTATGACGGAGACTCTTTCACTAATTACACTACTGCTCACGGGCTAGCAAACAACTCTGTATGGAGTATATTCAAAGACAGCCAGGGCAATATGTGGTTTGGAACTTTGGGTGGCGGAGTGAGCCGATTTGACGGCAAATCCTTCCTAACCTTTACCACTAAGCAAGGCTTATCTGACGACAATGTGTATAGCATATCAGAAGACGAAAAAGGGAATATATGGATAGGAACGGCGAACGGATTGAACTTAGTATATACCGACCGTCTTGACAGAAAAGACAAGAAGCCATTAGTAAAAATATACACGACAACAGATGGATTAGCAGATAACCTAGTAACACAAGTAATACCATTACCAAAAGGCAGATTAGCTATAGGTACAAACCTCGGTATTACTATATTCAAGCCAAGCGATGATTATTCCAAATTAGAAAACATAGAAATATATAATACTAACACCGATTTCCCAGTGAAAGATGTGAACGCTGGACAGAATGGAATGTTCCTAGACAAGAGCGGAGTTCTATGGGCTGGTACTGGTAACGAAGAAACGGCATTAGTTCGCTTCGATATTAGCCAGTTAAACAAAAGCGAAAAAGCTCCTAGCATAGTATTGAAGAACGTAAAGGTCAACGATAATGCTATTATCTGGAATTATCTTAGTAATAAAACCATAAACGATAGCACTATCACCCCTGCATATATAACAGAAGAAGTGACGTCACTCGGCAAAGAGCTAACAGAAGAGATTAGAGATAGCTTAGCTTCAAAATTCCAAAGAATAGAATTCGTTAGCGTTAGTCCGTTTTATTATATCCCGAATAATCTAGTATTACCATACAAGAACAATCACCTAACAATTGATTACGGAGCTATAGAAACAGGGAAGCCAAACCAAGTAAACTACAAGCATTTCCTAGTCGGCTACGAAGATGATTGGAGTCCAGTATCGCATACTACAAGCTCAATTTTCGGTAATATAACTGAAGGAGAATATGAGTTCAAAGTAATCGCACAAGGACTAAACGGCGTTTGGTCTGAGCCCGTTTCCTATACTTTCGAAGTACTACCTCCGTGGTATAGAACTTGGTGGGCTTATGCTATATATGTGATACTCGCTATTATCGTAGTTTATGGATTCGTACGCTGGCGATTAGCTAAGCTCGAAAAAGAGAAAGAAGTACTAGAAGAAACCGTAAAGGTAAGAACTGCCGAAGTAGTAGAAGAAAAGAAAGAAGCTGACAGACAGAGAGAACGCTCCGACAGTCTCTTGCTCAACATCTTACCTGCAGAAATAGCAGAAGAGCTAAAAGAAAAAGGCAGCTCCGACGCGAAAGAATTTGATTTGGTGACAATACTTTTCACTGATTTCAAAGGATTCACACAAGCATCAGAGAAGCTAACAGCGAAAGAGTTAGTAGAGGAAATAGACACCTGCTTCAAGTATTTCGACTCTATTTGCGGTAAGTACAACGTAGAGAAAATCAAGACAATCGGTGATGCTTATATGGCGGCTGGTGGCTTACCTGTTCCATTCGAAGGATCGCCGAAAAACACTATACTAGCTGCTTTGGAAATGTCCGAGTTCATAATAGAAAGAAAAATACAGAAAGAACGAGAGGGTAAAATCCCATTCGAGATGAGATTAGGACTGCACACTGGGCCAGTCGTAGCAGGTATAGTTGGGATAAAGAAATTCGCTTATGATATATGGGGCGATACGGTAAACACAGCTTCCAGAATGGAGAGTTCTGGAGCACCGGGTCAAATAAACATAAGCCAAGTTACTTACGAAATAGTAAAAGATGACCCCGATTTCAGATTCACACCGCGTGGGAAAATAGTAGCAAAAGGCAAAGGCGAAATGGAAATGTATTTCGTTGAGTTGGTGAATAGATAAGCTGTTAGTAGTGAGCTATTCCCCTCTTTAAGCAACGCGAAAGAGGGGTGGATCACGCCAAAGGCGTGAGACGGGGTGTTAGAAAAGTAGAAAGACCGTATAGAGAGAATAAAATATAGTATTATTCTGAAGAACATGAATGGTGTGATATTCAAAATCGATGAAACAATTGAAATAATACTGTCCTCCGCCGGCGGAGGTGGATGACACCGTAGGTGTTAGACGGAGGTGGACAAACGGAGAAGGCCGTTGTTATTTATCCTCCTCAGTCTCTCGCAAGCTCGAGACAGCTCCTCCAGAGGAGCACAATTCATGGATAAATACTAAGAATTGAATAAATAAAATGTAATTGCTATTTTACGAAATGAATAACAAATATTATAACAAAAATCTCAAATCATTTGCTAATCAGAACAGAAAGCAAATGACAAAAGCAGAAGCATGTTTATGGAAATATGCACTAAAAAGCTCAATGAGGCAAGGACATTTATTCAGAAGGCAAAGACCAATAGACAAATACATAGTTGACTTTATTTCCTTAGAACTAGGTTTGATTATTGAGGTCGATGGAGGCACACATAACATAGAAAGTATAAACAACAAAGATAAAATTCGACAAGCTGAATTAGAATCCTTAGGATTTATTGTAATTAGATTTTCAGATGATGAAGTCCTGAAGAACATGAATGGTGTGATATTCAAAATCGATGAAACAATTGAAATGATACTGTCCTCCGCCGGCGGAGGTGGCTAACGCCGTAGGTGTTAGACGGAGGTGGACAAACGAAGAAGAATGTTGTTAATTATCCTCCTCAGTCAGAACAAGTTCTGACAGCTCCTCCCACGCCCAACGCGTGGCAGGCAGAGGAGCACAGTTCGTGGATAACTCTAGATTAATCTGTAAATCCTGATGGTTGCTAAGTGAAGTCGAAACACAGACAGGTATAATACAGTAAAATAAACGATTCGAATCAAATGGAGTAAAAAAATGAAAAAAATAGTAATCGTGTTTGTGATCTTAATAATAAGTTTAGAATTATTCCTAAATCAAAGTCTACATAGTAAACCTTGTTTTGATATTCATGAAATGATAAAATATTCGAATGTTTATAGAGAGAACTTAGCATTTAATAAGAATTTGATTACGAAAGGAGAGACTTTTGAAATCTATGAAGACTATATATATATGAAGGATTCCGAATCTAGAATATTAGAGAGAATAAAAAATGATCCAAGTAATTCTATTAGAAAAGAAATTGGTTTAGATACTGCTGAGCTTAAGTTTGTGAGTTATTTTGAATTATATGAACTTTCAAAAGCTTTAGATACTAATTCAATTATAGATTGTTTGCTTTTTAAAATTCATTATAAAGACTATTATATTCTTGCAGAAGTAAATTTTGTAGGAATTTCAGAACGTAATACCTTATATGGTAAAATATCAAGTTTGATTAATTATTCAGATGGTGATGGATTTGATATATCATATAATTATTCCACTATAATTTATTATTTATTCAAATGCGACCCTAAAGATGGTTTAATTTATATTGATTCTCATAAAGAAATTCAATTCCCTTAACATTGCATTTTGTGATATAGATTAGTCCCTAACGACTCATTTGTTTAAGAACATAAAGGCAAAGTATAAGCCAAATGATATGGAGAAGTTGATATATATTTTGTAGAGAGGGTGACACATTAAGTATTTAGTAGTGAGCTATTCCCCTCTTTAAGCAACGCGAAAGAGGGGTGGATCATGCCAAAGGCGTGAGACGGGGTGTTAGAAAAGTAGAAAGACCGTATAGAGAGAATAAAGTAAAATTAGTCTGAAGAATTAGATAGTATGAAATTCTGTGGATACTTAAATACCCCGTCAGCCAACGCTGGTGCGTTATCTGCCACCCCTTTTTTAAAAAAGGGGAATTTCATAACCAAAGAAAAAGGAGAAGTTGATATGTATTTCGTAGAGAGGGTGACTAAGTAATATGACTGACAAAATCAGCATACAATACCACAAAACTGAGCTTGGCGAATTAATACTCGGCTCGTTCAAAAATGAGTTGTGCCTATGCGATTGGAGATACCGTAAAATGCGGGATTCCATAGACAGCCGAATCCAAAAAGGACTAAATGCTGAATACGTTCAGCAAGATTCGCCGATTATTGCTGAGTCCATTAAGCAAATCTCCGAATACATTGCAGGAGATAGAGTTTCATTCGGCATCCCACTACTACTAGTTGGCACAGATTTCCAGAAAAGCGTATGGGAAGAACTGATGAAAGTCCCCTATGGTACTATACAACCCTACTTAGGTTTAGCGAAAGAGATGGGCAACGAAAAAGCAATCAGAGCAATCGCCACAGCCAACGGTGCTAACGCTATCTCAATCATAATCCCATGTCACAGGATAATCGGCAGCAGTGGAGAGATGGTTGGCTATGCTGGCGGCACACCCACCAAACGAAAACTCCTCGAATTAGAGAACCACAATAACAGCGATTCACAGATTGGGATGTTTTAAGCTAACTAAAACTGCAAACTCAGCCCAAAGCCGTTGCTGGTAGCGAAGAATCGGAGTTCGTAATTCCCTTGATTATCTGTCAGGGCTTGTTTTAGGTTATGCATTTCTACGGCTTTTTTGATGTCGTTATCTGCTCCAATTGCAAAGGGGATAGAGATAACAACAAACGCGCCACCAATTAAAGCTATATTCCAATTAGGTTCGCCACCACCTAGATATGTACCCAAAGGCCAGCCAATAAGTCCACCACCGATTGTACTCAAAACAGTAACTAATCCACCAGTTGACTTACCTGATGACATTAGTTCAAATTCTTCACTATCTTTTTCCATCAGACTTAACATCTGATTCATATTGATTTGTTTCCCTTGATAAGTATAGCGAGAGCCATCATTTCCAATGGTCTTATCTTTATCTTGAGAATAGATTGGTGCGGTAAGGATTAAAATGGTGATTATAGAAATAATGATGTTTTTCATATTGATTTGGTCCCTTTGTTGAAATAGATTCCCAATATAAAAAAATATTTCCGAATGTGGAAACTGAAAACAATCCCCTACCCCATCTTCTTGTAATAGCTAGCTACTCATTGGTTGACTATTATGTCTTTATCAGTTTTAGTAAATCTTTTAGAACGGAATCTGAAATTGTTTCATATTGAGATTTATCATAAATGGAAAGCAAATACACAGAGTTCTTTGAAATTAAATAGTATGTAATAACTCTCGCCCCTCCGCTTTTGCCTTTACCTTTTGAAGTAATTGCAAATCTAATTTTATAACAATTGTTACCAAAGCCAATACCTAAGGTTGGTTGACTTTCTAACTTAGTGATTAAGTCAACTAAATCAGTTTTTAATGATGGGTACTTTTTTGAAAGTCGTTTTGCTTGTCTTTCGAAAGGTGCTACGGTATAAACATTACAGTTCATCTAGGAGTTCTCTAGCTAATTTGGGCTTTAGTTCTCCTTGTATAGCTAGGTTTACATCTCTTATTGATTCGGATAACTCGCTAACAAACTGAGCTTCTGTTTCGGTCAATTTTTCTAACTTAATATTCTTATAAGTTGAAATAATAGCTAATATCTCATTGTATTGGTTGTCAGGTATGTCTAATAATACTTTCATTTATTTAACCTTTTAGAATAAATTGCCTTATAATAATTACGAAATATAAGGAAATTTGTTGTTAATTACCACCCTACCCCATCTTCTTGTAATAGCTGGCTACGCGTTGGTTGACTATTATGTCTTTCTTTTGGATTGGAGTATTAAGCACCACCCCATCTAGTGAGCGGCAGCGGCTAAGGGCAACATATACCTGACCATGGGCGAATGCACCATAGCCAACATCTATTATCACATTGTCGAAGGTCTTACCCTGACTCTTGTGTATAGTTATAGCATAGGCCAATTGTAGTGGGTATTGCGTGAACTCGGCAGCAGTGGATTGCTCTATTTTGTCAGTGTCTCGGTTCAGCTCGAACTTCACTTCTTTCCAGGATTCAGGCTCTACTAGGTGTTCTGTGCCGTTTATATCTACGAATATATCTTTTTTATCGATTTTGGTGATCTTACCCACCGAGCCATTTACCCAGCGGTAACCCGGATCATTTTTGAGCATCATAACCTGCGCTCCTTCGCGTAGTTTTAGCTTATAGGGAGCTGGTAGCTTATTCTCTAACTGCTCTTCGCCCTGCTCTGCTAATTTTGCGTACTTACCAGACAGCTCACCTGTGAATATATGCTCCTTACTCGTAAGTTGGTCGAGCTTACGCTGGTTTATGTCCGATGCCGTTCGCCTCATAGATGTAAGGAAAGTCGCAGTTTCGGGTATCGCTACTTTACTTTTGTGGCGAGAGTTGAGCAACTGCATATCATCATCGCTGATGGAGTTTATACGTATGTTCTCTAATAATTGCTTGAAGACAACCTCGTCTTCAGATTGGCGGAATATCTGAGTCAGCTCTATAAAGTGGTAACCGTAATCTTTGAAGACTGGTGCGTCGTAGAACTGCTCTCCCCCATACGTTCTTATTATATAGTCTTGTTCGTCATTCCGCATTACTGGTGGCAGCTGATACAAATCGCCAATGAAGACCATCTGCACTCCACCGAACGGCTCAGTCGGGCGGTTCCTGTTCAATCTCAGAGCTGTGTCTATACCATGCATCATATCCGAACGAACCATAGAAACTTCGTCAATTATCAGAGTATCTATTTCTTCGAATAGGTCTTTTCTGTAATCCATTTTCAGCTTTTCTATCTCTAACTTACCGGGTTTGAATCGGAAAAAAGAGTGTATTGTTTGCCCACCCACATTCAGAGCTGCAATGCCAGTAGGAGCTATTACCACGAAGTTCTTTTTTGTTTTGCGGGTGAACTCACGCAGGAGAGTTGACTTACCCGTGCCTGCTCTACCTGTTATGAATATACTGTCGTTCGTGTTATCTAATATATTGAGAGCTTTTTTGAATTCTTCGGTTATATCTATGTTCATTATCTAAAAGTTATGGTTATTACTATGCTGCAGTTAGCAATATAACTAATGATGAGTTTAGTAATGATATTTGGGGAGAAATGAATAATATTTGCTTATTTTCAATATATTTGTTGTTGCACAAATTACACCTAATGAATCTTTAGAATGAAAAACAACAGAGTATTTGTACTAATATTTCTAGTATTCTCTACTTTACTTGCATTGAAGTCGGCTTACTATTTGCCCTATATGGCAGATGATGCTCTGATAACCTATCGATACGCCCAACGTCTGTTGGATGGATTTGGGCTAACGTGGACCGAAGGAATACCAGTGGAGGGCTACTCTAACTTACTCTGGACTCTGCTAATAGCTGCGTTCGGAAAACTAGGGTTTGAGCTGCACACCGTAGCAACGGTAATGGGAGTCATATTCGGGATTCTCAACGTTTATCTTATAATAGATTATGTACGCAATCGCTTCGAAAATGCAAACCCTATCCTACTGATTACACTGTTTTTCTATACTATGTCTGGTACGGTTTCTATATGGTCAATGGCGGGTTTGGAGCAACCATTAGTTGCATTCCTATCGCTATGGGCTGTGGTCAAATACTTCGATTTTTGTGATTTCA